>NZ_PDZE01000003.1:0-394865 GCF_002743415.1 Sporosarcina sp. P3 | reverse complement strand
GGGTAGGTTGCCCACGTGTTACTCACCCGTCCGCCGCTAACTGTTGGAAGCAAGCTTCCAACAGTTCGCTCGACTTGCATGTATTAGGCATGCCGCCAGCGTTCGTCCTGAGCCAGGATCAAACTCTCCATAAGACTGACAGACAATCTGCAGCAAATTGCGTCGTCGATTTCAGTCGATCAGTCGGTCACGTACCTGAGTACGCTCCCTCCTTCTCTCTTTCATCTCCTAGCACTTCACTACATCTTGTCAGTCAGTAAAACGAAAATTCGATTAGCTCGAGTTTCATTTGCTAGCATCAATTATGATACTCATTTTGCTTGCGTCATCGTTAGATGCACAAACTGTATTTCGTTAACGTTTTGCTGTTCAGTTTTCAAGGTTCATTTCGTTGATCTCTCGTAAGAGGCAACTTTCTAATAATAACATCTCATCATTTTGTTGTCAACACTTTTTCTTAAAAAGTTTTTCTAGTTAAGTTTGATGTTTTGGCAACCGCTTGATGCGACGCTTATAAATATACCACCGTGTTTATTAGAATGCAAGCTTTTTTATAGATTATTTTAAATAAGTATTACAATCCCCATACCTACAATGAAATACGGATATGATTCCACTACATAATTTACATATAGAGATGCACATCCGCTTAAACTAGCTTGCCTTTCTCATTGTTTATAGAGTTCATTTATTAAAAGATCTTAACGATAGAGATTTTTCTATTAGATGATAGATCAATATGCGCGCCGGTATCTAGAACTTTAACAATTGGTCGCAACGGGAAGTCACGGTGCAAGTAAATCACTTCCGCTATTTCGTCAGTCGTCAGTTTCACCTTTGTTCCAATCGATAACTTATTGATCAGTTCATGAAGTATTTCAATTACCTTCATATCAAACTTCCCGAATTCCTCTTCTCTCATTAACTCAATTACTTTAAAAGAACTTTCCTTCTGTCTGTATGGTCTTTCGGATGCCATAGCATGGTACACGTCCGCCACTGAGAGTATTTGAGAGATTTCCGTAATCTCCTGCCCTTTCAGCCCTCTCGGATAACCGCTACCATCAAAGCGCTCATGGTGTTGCAAAATTGCTACTTTCATTTCCTGACGTACTAATGAAGAGTCGTTGACCATTTGGAAGCTATGAATGACATGTTTTTTCACTTCACTTAACTCTTCACCCGTTAAAAACGCTACTTTGTCGATAATCTTTTCATCAACTTTTGCCATACCGCTGTCTGCCAGTACACCTGCTATTCCAATTTGAAGTACTTGTCCTCTCGCATACCCCATTGCATCGCTTATTAAGGCCGCTAGGATACCGACGCTAATAGAATGGTGTGCGCGATAGTTTTGTAATGAAGAAAACTCATTTAGTCTTCTGACGTATTCCTTATTCTCCAAAAATGCTTGTATTACAGGCAAAACAATTGTACGCACGGCTGCAACATCCAATTTCTTACCTGATCTATAATTGATAAATTCTTTCCTGTATGAATCTACTGCCTCATCGTATAACGTTTCCAAAGACCTTGACTTGGGAGGAGTACCTTGAGACATCTGCTTCTCTACTTCTGGAGTTAATTTTACTTCCGTTATTTTTTCCGTCTGTCCTTGTTCTACTTTACTAAGTGCCTTTGACTCGACCAGCACGCGGGTAATACCAAATAAACGGAGTACCTCAAAATGTTCTAACATTAACTTAGTGTCTTTAACCATAATGGGATTTCTTGTATTAACGTACAAATCTTCTTTGAGATAACTTCCTGGTATTAATTCATTTACCTCTTTGTAAATATCCAATACTCTCACCTAATTTCTTCTTTTCTCTATCTATTATCATACAATATTCTCAATTATATGGATAGACACCTAAGTATTTTCTACCATAAAAACAAAAAAGTTATTGAAGTGACATATTATGCCCCTTCAATAACTTTTCTTTATTCTTCTGAATCTGTTTCAGCCTCTATGTCTATATCTGGCTGTACTTGTTTAGACACTTCCAATTCGCCTTCTACATCTTCATCTAACTCTTCTTCAAGTTCATCATTTTTTTCTACCTTTGCGACCGTTGCTACACGTTCGTCATCGGCTAATCGGATGAGTCGTACACCTTGTGTTGATCGACCAAATATAGAAATATCGCCAATAGACATACGGATTAAAATCCCATGAATCGTAATTAACATCAAGTCCTCTTCTCCGTTAACCGACTTCATCGCGACAATACTGCCGTTTCGATCCGTCATATGCATTGTTTTCAATCCATAGCCGCCACGTGATTGAGATCGGTATTCACTCTCATGTGTGCGTTTACCGTATCCTTTTTCAGTGACTACTAGAATATCATCTCCTGCCTCTACAATATCCATACCAACTACTTCATCCTCTAGACGCAGTCTAATACCACGTACACCCGCAGCAGTCCTGCCAAGTGGACGGATACTCTCCTCGTCAAAGCGGATCATCATACCTTGTTTAGTACAGATCGCAATATCTGATTTTCCATCAGTTGATCTAACGGCGATCAATTCATCGTCTTCACGCAAGCCTAATGCTATTAAGCCGTTCGCACGAATATTGGCATAGTCCATGATCGATGTTCGTTTTATAACGCCTTGTTTTGTTGAGAAGAATAAATAGTGATCTTCAGTAAACTCATCAATTGGGATCATTGCCGTAACCTTTTCACCTTTTTGGAAGTCAAGAAGATTAATGATCGGCAATCCTTTAGCAGTTCGGCTGTATTCTGGAACCTCATAGCCTTTTTTACGGAATACACGGCCTCTACTTGTAAACAGTAAAATCGTGTCATGTGTTGAAGTATTTAGTAAGTGCTCTACAAAGTCGTCTTCATTCGTGCCCATCCCTTGGATTCCACGACCACCACGTTTCTGACTGCGATACGTATTAGCTGGTAAACGTTTAATATACCCTTGGTGAGTTAATGTCACAATGGAATTCTCCACTGGAATCAAATCTTCGTCTTCAAGCATATCAGAACCACCAAGCATAATTTCTGTTCGGCGTTCATCAGAAAAACGTTCTTTAATTTCGCTCAATTCTTCACGAATGATTTCAATTAGTTTTAGTTCATCCGCTAAAATTGCACGTAATTCAGCAATAAGTGTCAACAACTCTTGGTATTCAGACTCAATTTTGTCTCGTTCTAGTCCAGTTAAACGTTGTAGACGCATGTCGAGAATAGCTTGAGACTGACGATCAGATAACTCGAATGTCTCCATCAAGTTCGCTTTTGCTTCAGCTGTTGTCTTGGATGCACGGATTAATGCAATGATTCGATCAATATGATCTAGCGCTACACGCAATCCTTCCAAGATATGTGCACGGTCTTCCGCTTTATTTAAATCAAATTGTGTACGGCGGCGAATGACTACCTTTTGATGTTCTAAGTAATGATATAAAATTTCCTTCAATGACAATACTTTTGGTTGCTTGTCTACCAGTGCTAGCATATTGATCCCAAAACTAGTCTGCAAGGCAGTTTGTTTATACAAATTGTTCAATAATACATTAGCATTGGCATCTCTTCGTACTTCAATGACAATACGCATACCTGTACGATCTGATTCATCTGCTAAATGTGTGATGCCGTCAATTTTCTTATCGCGCACAAGCTCTGCGATTTTCTCAATTAACTTCGCCTTATTCACTTGGAAAGGAATTTCATTGACGATAATTGTTTCACGACCATTTGCAGCTGTCTCAATTTCTGCTTTTCCGCGAATGATCAATGAACCCCGACCCGTTTCATAAGCACGACGAATTCCACTACGTCCGAGAATCATACCACCGGTTGGGAAATCGGGTCCTGGGATGATTTCCATTAGTTCTTCAGTTGTAATTGCGCTATTCTCTGCCAAAGCGAGTACAGCATCGATCGTTTCACCGAGGTGGTGAGGTGGGATGTTTGTCGCCATTCCCACGGCAATTCCCGATGTACCGTTTACCAACAAGTTCGGATAACGACCTGGCAAGACGACAGGCTCTTTTTCCTGCTCATCATAGTTTGCTTGGAAGTCAATCGTGTTTTTATTGATATCACGTAATAATTCCATTGCAATACGCGACATACGAGACTCTGTATAACGCATTGCAGCTGCTCCGTCACCATCAACGGAGCCAAAGTTACCGTGTCCATCTACTAACATGTAGCGATAACTGAAATCTTGAGCCATCCGTACCATCGTGTCGTATACCGCACTATCACCATGCGGGTGGTACTTACCAATAACGTCCCCTACGATACGTGCTGACTTTTTATGCGGTTTTTCCGCAGTGATGCCCAAATCATGCATAGCATATAAAATACGGCGATGTACAGGCTTCAAACCATCTCGAACATCCGGAAGCGCACGAGAAACGATAACGCTCATCGCATAGTTCAGAAATGAAGTCTTCATTTCTGTATTAATATTTATTTCCTGCACTCCGCCTTTTGGCAAGTCTGCCATGTTGTCAAGCTCCTTTCACCACTAACATCTATGAGTTCGTTCATTGCTAAATAACCTGTCAGAGTTTATCAAGTATCAATATTTTGTACGTAAACTGCATTATCTTCAATGAACTTTCTGCGTGGTTCTACTTCATCACCCATTAGTTCTTCAAACGTTTCATTCGCTTCTATTGCGTCATCCATACGGACTTGTAGGAATGTACGTTTATCAGGGTCCATTGTAGTTTCCCATAGTTGCTCAGGATTCATCTCACCCAAACCTTTGTATCGTGTGATATCCGGCTTTGGTGAAGCAGGCATACTGCTCAGAATCTCTTGCAACGTTTCTTCGTCATAACAATACTCTTCTCTTTTTCCTGAACGCACACGATAAAGTGGTGGCTGTGCAATATATACATAGCCCGCTTCAATTAGTGGACGCATAAAACGGAAGAAGAAGGTTAATAGTAATGTACGAATGTGGGCACCATCCACATCGGCATCTGTCATGATAACGAGCTTATGATAACGAGCTTTATCTAAGTTAAATTCAGGTCCGATCCCTGTACCGAGTGCTGTAATAATCATACGAATCTCTGCGTTCCCTAGAATACGGTCCAAACGTGCTTTTTCTACATTGAGAATTTTCCCTCGTAGCGGTAGGATCGCCTGGAAGTGACGGTCGCGACCATTTTTCGCAGATCCTCCAGCAGAGTCACCCTCAACGATATACAATTCACTAATAGCTGGATCTCTTGAAGAACAATCCGATAGTTTTCCTGGTAAACTCGAGATTTCCAACGCTGATTTGCGACGTGTCAACTCCCGAGCATTTTTCGCAGCCATACGTGCTCGTGCAGCCATCGTACTCTTACCTACCACCTGACGTGCTACTACTGGGTTTTCAATTAAGAAGCGCTGTAGTGCCTCGGAAAATAAAGAATTCGTAATCGTACTAACTTCTGAGTTACCCAATTTTGTCTTGGTTTGACCTTCAAATTGAGGATCAGGGTGCTTGATGGAGACAATTGCCGTCAGACCTTCACGCACATCGTCCCCGGTCAAATTATCCTCTGACTCTTTCAATAAACCATTTTTACGTGCATAGTCGTTAATCACGCGAGTTAATGCAGTTTTGAAACCTTGCTCGTGTGTTCCACCTTCATACGTATGAATATTATTAGCAAAGGACAATAAGTTTTCACCGTAGCCGCTATTGTATTGCATAGCGACCTCAACGGTAATACCATCTCGTTCGCCTTCAATGTAGATGGGATCTTCAAAGATCGGCTCTTTATTTTCATTCAAATGTTGAACGTATGATTTAATCCCACCTTCATAGTGGAACAATTCGGATACGGGTTCCTCACCACGCTCATCGGTAATAGTAATACGTAAACCACGGTTTAAGTACGCAAGCTCACGTAAGCGTGTCGACAGTATACTGTACTCGTACCTAGTTGTTTCCGTAAAAATTTCAGAATCTGCTTTGAAACGGATTGTAGTACCTGTTTCATCCGACTCTCCTATGACCTCAAGTTCCTTCGAGACAGGCCCCCGAGAAAATTCAATTGCATATAATTTATTATCACGTTTAACATAGACTTCCGTCTTCTCTGATAAAGCATTAACAACTGAAGACCCTACGCCGTGTAAACCGCCGGATACTTTATATCCACCCCCGCCAAACTTACCGCCTGCGTGAAGTACCGTCATGATCACTTCAACGGCTGGTCTACCTGTTGACTCCTGAATGCCTACTGGAATTCCACGACCATTGTCCGCTACTCGAATCCAGTTATCTTTCTCTATCGTTACTTCAATATGATCACAGTAACCTGCAAGTGCTTCATCAATACTATTGTCTACAATTTCCCACACAAGATGATGAAGCCCTTTTGCACTTGTCGTCCCTATATACATACCAGGACGTTTGCGGACAGCTTCAAGACCTTCTAAAACTTGTATCTGATTTGCATCATAAGCTGTCTGCATATCCTTTTCTTCCATTGCCAAGGTGTTCACCTTTCCTTTCCCAAACTATCTAACCGCAATAATCTAATCTCTAGGTGAAACAGATCCATCATGCACTTCAAAAATAGCTGCTTCCTGGATCGTATTATGGTCAATCCCTGCAATATTGGTTGTCGTCACAAATGTTTGTACTTGTCCTTGCATCGTACTCAGCAAATGTGATTGTCGGTAATCATCCAATTCGGATAACACGTCATCCAGCAATAAAATTGGAGTTTCACCCACTTCTTGCTTTACTAGCTCAATTTCCGCCAGTTTCAAAGAAAGCGCAGTCGTCCGTTGCTGTCCTTGTGAACCGTAGGTCTGAATATCGTACCCATTGACAAAAAACTGCAAATCATCACGATGTGGTCCTACCAGTGTAAGCCCTCGTTCTAATTCGCGTCTTCGCACACTCTTTAACTGATCAGCAAAAATCGTCTCCATCTCTTCCGCAGTCTGCCCAGAATGTAGGTCTTTTAAAGTCCCATATGAAACTTCTAGTGTTTCAAGACCACGTGAAATTCCTTGATGGATTGGATTTGCCCATTTTTGTAGTAATTCCATAAAGTAAAAACGCTTTTGAATAATTTGAACTGCCACCTGAATATACTGTTCTGTATATACATCGAACATCACATCTTGAAGATCCAATTTACCTCGGTTTGCTTTTAGTAAAGCATTGCGTTGCTTTAATATTTTTTGAAAATTGACCAAGTCATGTAAATAGACTCTTGAGATTTGTCCAATTTCCATATCTAAAAAACGCCTGCGCAGCTGTGGGCTGCCTTTTACGATATTCAAATCTTCAGGCGCAAACATGACTACATTCATTTGGCCAACATACATACTCAAACGGTTTTGTTCCAAATGATTGACTCTAGCTTTTTTTCCCTTTTTAGAAATTGTCAGCTCTATTGGCATATATCCAAATTTACGTTGGACATCCCCTTCTATTTTACCACACTCTTGTTCCCAACGTATAAGTTCTCGATCATTTGATGTACGGTGAGATTTTGCCATGGCTAATACGTAAATAGCCTCCATGATATTGGTTTTTCCTTGTGCATTTTCACCGATCAATACGTTCATCGTGGGAGAGAAATTTAATTGCAGAGACTCATAATTTCGATAGTTCGTTAATTTAAGTCGATCAATATGCATCCGGCTGTCCAGATTCATCCGCTGATAGTTTGTATTTTCCTGCACCCGGGATATTTACTACATCTCCGTCATATAATTTCTTACCACGTCGTTGTTCGGGCTCGCCATTCACGTAGACAACGTTTTCACCTAAAAACCATTTAGCCATTCCGCCTGAGCTAATAACGTTCGTCATTTTTAATAATTGACCTAGCGTAATATATTCTGAATTAAACTGTACGGTTTCCATTTGTATTCAATCCCTCACAAAGTATTCTGTCCCTCTAGTTTACCTAACTTTTCTCAATAAGTAAAAAGGTAGCCAACATGTTGACTACCTGATTACAAGATATTTTCATTCGTTTCAAATTAAAATGTTCGTACCGGCAAAATTAGTTGTAGAATGGCTTCGCTGTCAATGGACTTCAAAATGAACGGGCGCATGCTGCCAGTGAAGTGAATCTTTAAATCTTGGCCATCAATTGCTTTCAAGGCATCCATCATATACTTCGCACTAAAAGAAATTTTTAATGGCTCTCCTTCAATATCCACAGCTTCTACCAATTCTTCTACATTTCCGACATCCGGTGAGTTAGAAGAGATTTGCACATGTGGACTACCATCTGTCGAGAAATGCACGATATTGTTCCGATCTTCACGGGCTAATAAAGACGCACGATCAATTGCCTGTAACAAATTACGTCCATTAATTGTGATGGACGTTTTGTATTCAGTCGGGATCAGACGAGATGTATCAGGGTAATTACCTTCGAGTAGTCTTGAATAGAACAAGACGTTGTGAAGCTTGAATAATACTTGCTGATTCGCAATAAAAATTTCTACGGCTGTAGTGTCATCCGGCAATATCTTACTTAGTTCCTGAA
The DNA here is from genome assembly GCF_002743415.1 of Sporosarcina sp. P3. Lineage (NCBI taxonomy): Bacteria > Bacillati > Bacillota > Bacilli > Caryophanales > Caryophanaceae > Sporosarcina > Sporosarcina sp. P3. Next base: position 386,365 of record NZ_PDZE01000003.1, on the reverse strand, counting down.
GACTTTTACCTGGAATTACCGCATTGAATGGTGAGTTTGCTTGAATCTCGGGTGTCACAATTCGTCTAGCCAATCGGTGACTATCCGTTGCGATACAATACAGCTCATGTTCTTTCATAATCCATTGAACGCCTGTCAAAACTGGGCGTGTCTCTTGTTGGGATACTGCAAATACAGTTTCTCTAATCAGCGATTTCATCAAGTCTGCAGGCATTTCAAAGCGCTCTGCATCTTTTACATCCGGCAAAATGGGATATTCATCAGCACTTTGGGCAATAATATGAAATTCAGACTGTCCAGAACGAATATGCGTTTTCATTCCGTCACGTAACTCAATCATGACTTCATTTGTTGGGAGCTTGCGAATGATTTCGTTGAAGACTTTTGCTTGTAACACCAATGTACCTGGTTGGATCGTTTGAATAATTTGAGTACCATCTTCTTCTACTGGAATGAAAGTGGATATCGTTATATCTGAATCACTTCCAGTCATTGTTAACCCCTTTTCAGTAATCTCTAATTTGATACCAGTCAAAATAGGTGTCGTTACTTTTGAACTGATCGCTTTCACCACATCGCTCAATCCATCCAATAATCTGTCTCTCATAATTTCAAACTGCATATAGATACCTCGCTTATATAATAATAATTAAGTAATTAAATATAGTAGTAATAGTAGTAGGGCCTGTGGATATGTGGAAAAGCCTTTTGAATGTATGAGAATCATAGTTTCCCACATGTGTATAATAAGTGGACGACCCTGCATTACTTGTCCACAGTTATCCACAGACCATCATGCTCTACCTAAAACCTTTTTTATATCTTGGACATCTTGTAGCAATGCTTTGTCTTCATCGAGCTGTTTAGAAATCTTCTCATGTGCGTGTATAACAGTTGAATGATCTCGACCACCGAACTCCGAACCAATTTTCGGCAGTGAGGAGTCTGTTAGCTCTCTCGATAGATACATCGCAACTTGACGTGGAAATGCAATAGCCCGTGTCCGTTTTTTTGCTACAAAGTCTTCTAATCGGATATTGAAGTGCTCACCGACTGCCTTTTGGATGTCTAGAATGGATATAATCCGTGGACGGGAATTTGGAATAATATCCTTTAATGCTTCAGCTGCCAAGTCAGTTGTGACATCAGCATTTACCAATGAAGAGTAGGCAACGACGCGGATTAATGCGCCTTCGAGCTCTCTAATATTGGTATCAATCTGATTTGCAATATACAACATGACATCATTTGAAATGTCGACTAGACCGTCTGCCTTCGCCTTTTTACGTAAAATCGCAATTCTTGTTTCTAAGTCAGGTGGAGCTATGTCCGTGATCAATCCCCATTCAAAGCGAGAACGTAAACGGTCTTCCAGTGTGGGGATTTCTTTTGGAGGACGGTCACTGGAAATAATAATTTGCTTTGATTCTTCATGCAACGTATTAAACGTATGGAAGAATTCTTCTTGTGTTTGTTCTTTTCCAGCTAGGAATTGAATATCATCAATTAACAGAATATCTACGTTTCGGTAGCGATCCCTAAAATCACCGGCTTTATTGTCTCGTATAGAGTTAATGAACTCATTCGTGAATTTTTCAGACGATAAATAGACTACCTTTAACGCAGGGTTTTGCTCCAGCACATAATGACCGATTGCATGCATTAAGTGTGTCTTTCCTAATCCGACACCACCATATATAAAGAGCGGATTATAGGCTTTCGCGGGCGCTTCAGCCACTGCTAGTGAAGCAGCATGGGCAAAGCGATTTCCTGATCCAATGACGAATGTATCAAAGGTATACTTTGGATTTAGCATACCCGCTGAGTTGATCATGGGTGCTTTCTCTACTGGTTTCGGCTGTGATTTTGGTAATTTAATATCGTTCTCTGCTAGATCTTGCGGAACTATAAATTCAACGATTCGATCTTCACCAGTCAATTCGGATAAGATTCCCGTGATTAAATGGACGTAATGTGTCTCAAGCCAGTCTTTAGCGAATGAATTCGGAACGGAAATAGTTGCATGTTCAGCTTCATACGTTAATAGCTTTGTTGACTTTAACCACGTTTCAAAACTGGGTTTGGAAACCCTAGCTTCGATATTCATTAATACTTGCTCCCATAAACTCGATAGATTTTCCAATCGTGTGCCTCCTTTACAATGAAATATTAAAAAGCCCCGAATACACTTATGCACAGTATCCAAGGCTGTGGATAGAAATTATCGAAACATGTTGAAAAAACTATCCACACTGTATTCACATATGTGGATAAGATTTCAGCTATAAATTATATACACAACAAAAGCTTTTTAATTGTAACAGGGAAACTGAATATTGACAAGGAGTCTGATGATTTATGCACAATCCCATTAACTGTGCATAAACTGGTTATCCACAGGATTGAATATGTGAAAAACTTGTCGACAAATGCCGGATAAAAAAATCCACAAATTTAGACGTCAACATTTCATCCAGAGCACAACCTTCTTCCGTTGTGGATAAGTAACCTGTGGAAATGAAAGTCATTGTGAGTAGATCCCAAGAGAAGGAATAGAAAAGCATTGACATTTCTTTACTGAATCGCTATACTGTTCAAGACTGTCATAGTAGGAAAAAGAGACAATCAAAGCAGGAGGTGTCTTACGAAATGAAACGTACATTCCAACCAAATAAACGTAAACGCGCTAAAGTCCACGGCTTCCGCCAAAGAATGAGTTCGAAAAACGGCCGTAGAATTTTAGCAGCTCGTCGTCGTAAAGGAAGAAAAGTTCTTTCAGCATAAGGCCACTGACATCAGTGGTCTTTTTTTTAGCTGTTAGAGCGATTTTAAATAGCTAGTAGATTTCCTCTATATAGTGGATCAGCAGTTTAAGACGGTAGAAAATAAAAGCAGGTGCTATTATGAAGAAAAGCCAGCGAATTAAAAAGAACAAAGAGTTTCAAACGGTGTTTAAAAAAGGAAAGTCTTTTGCCAACCGACAGTTTATTGTCTATACCTATAAGAAGGAAGATCAGCAAGAGTTTAGAATTGGCTTATCCGTCAGCAAAAAGGTCGGTAATGCCGTTACGCGTAACAGGATTAAACGTTATATCCGCCAGTCGTTCTTAGAAATGAAAGATGAAGTTAAATCTGATCTAGATTATGTTATTATCGCAAGGAATCAAGCAGCCACGCTCGATTTCCATACGGCCAAAAAAAATCTGCGACATGTTCTAAAAGTTGCAAAAGTCTTTAAGTGAAATTAAAGTTCTACTTGGATATAGAACGGTCAAAGCCATCATGTTACACTGAAAAAAATTACAAATGAGATCTTGCAACTGTTTGGGGGAAAAAACGTTGAAAAAGAAAATAGTGTTCCTTTCATTACTTGTTGTTGTAGCCGTCTTTATGGCAGGTTGTTCGGAATTCCGAGAACCAATCACGGCTGAAAGTACAGGAATTTGGAACGAGTATATTGTTTGGCCACTTGTTACATTGATTATGAAGTTCAAATCATGGTTAGGTACGTATGGATTAGCAATTATTGTCGTTACAGCAATCATTCGTACTGCATTGCTTCCATTAATTATTCAACAAACGAAAAGTTCAAAGCGTATGCAAGAAATTCAGCCGACACTTAAAGCGTTGAAAGAGAAATATAAATCTAAAGACGCTGTCACACAGAAAAAGTATCAAGAGGAAATGCAACAGATTATGATCAACGAAAAGATTAATCCAGTTGCAGGATGTCTACCGGTAATCATTCAAATGCCCATATTTATTGGTTTCTACCATGCAATTAGCCGGATGAATGCTACACCAACGATTGAGTTAGGCAACTTCCTAGGTGTTGCACTTGGTTCACCAAGTATTATATTTGCAGTCATTGCTGGATTGTTCCAATTAACCGTTCTTCGCACAGGACCCGCAATGGATAACCCACAAATGAAAATGATGATGTATATTATGCCATTTATGATTATGGTATTCGGATCATTCTTACCAGCAGCACTTGCTTTATACTGGATCGTCGGAAATATCATTTCACTGCTCCAAAACATTTTCATCTACAAGCCGTTCGATAAGCCGAAAAACGTCGAAGTAATGAAAACAGGAGGGAAAAAGAAATGAAACAACTTACACAAAGGGCAGCAACCGTTGAGCTAGCAATTGAATCGGCTTTAGTGGACCTAGGTGTAACAAAAGATCAAGTAAAGATACAAGTGCTGGATAGTGGGAGGAAAGGTTTTCTCGGTTTTGGCGTAAAGCAAGCAGAAGTGCTTGTAACTGTCTTAGAGAAAACGGAGCCAGACCCTAAACTTGTCAGCGCTGGAGTAATTGAACCGGCACAGACGATTACAGATGACAGTGAAGTATTATCTCCAGTCACTAAGGCACCGGATGTTGTACAACAGCCTCAAATTAAAGAAGAGCAGTCGGAAAATGTTGTGGATATAAAGGAAAGTGAAAGAGTACCTGAAACTAAAATCTACAATGAAAAAGATGCTATTGAAGAAACGAAACAGTACATTGAAAACATGGCAAAAGAAATGGGTATCGAAGATTTAGATATTACGTATGAAACAAAAGGGAAGTACATCAATTTCCAGCTTGAAAGTGAAAAGGCAGCGTTCTTAATAGGTAAAAGAGGGCAAACGCTCAATGCGATCCAGCAATTAGCACAACTCGTAGCCAATAAGGTGACAAAACAGTTCAAAATTGTTCGAATAGATGTTGCGGATTACCGTGAGCGTCGAGAGCAATCACTCGAACAACTGGCAGATCGCATGGCGGATCGTGCAGTACGGACAAAACGTCAAGTTGCACTAGAGCCGATGCCTTCCTACGAGAGAAAAGTCATCCATAATGCATTATCCCTAAGACTCGATATCGAGACATTCTCGGAAGGAAAAGACCCATACCGACACATTGTCATCAAAGGAATCGAATAAAACTAAACCCCGTAGAGTTTTCTATGGGGTTTTTAATGCGTAAAAATGCAAGGAATGACGATTTTAGTATCCATCTTCAATTAGGATCGCTTTGCATTAGACGTGAATTGAGATGTTACCTTCGCTAATAGGACATCTTTTATGCTGATGCTCAGCGCACCTCAACTCACCACCTCAAAACCACTCTCACTTTCCCACCCCACATATTTGTTTAAGAAACTTTCTACACTAGAAAACTTGAAACGACAGTGTTCTTTGTCGACTGCTAGCACATGATAAATTACCGTGACGCTTGGTCCAAAATTCCTGAAATTACCCACACGTTTTAAATTTGCGCGTTAGGAGATTCCGACGATTTATGATAATATAGGTTGTTAGAAAGTAGTATTCGCTATAAAAGATATGCACATGTGCACAACAAAGCCAGGAAGGTGAAAAACTTGCATTTTGATACAATAGCCGCCATTTCCACTCCCATGGGAGAAGGAGCGATTGCCATTGTTCGTCTGAGCGGCGATGACGCATGGAAGATTGCAGACCGTATATTCCAGTCACCAGCAGCCAAGCCACTCTGCGAACAGCCGTCGCACACAATTCATTATGGACATTTACATGATCCCGTCACTGAAGAGTTAGTGGAGGAAGTTATGGTGTCGATCATGAAAGCGCCAAAGACTTTTACGCGCGAAGACATAGTGGAGATCAACTGTCACGGAGGTATCACTTCGGTCAATCGAGTACTTCAATTGGTATTGACAGAAGGGGCTAGATTAGCAGAACCCGGCGAGTTTACCAAACGAGCATTTCTAAATGGCCGTATTGATTTATCTCAGGCCGAAGCCGTTATGGATTTGATTAGGGCCAAAACAGATAAAGCGATGGACGTTGCACTCAATCAGATGGAGGGGAAACTATCCCACTTGATCGGTGAATTGCGACAGGCACTACTCGAAACACTTGCACAAGTAGAGGTTAATATAGATTATCCAGAGTACGATGACGTAGAAGAAGTGACAATTCCTTTGATGATAGAAAAAGGAACATGGGTAATGGACGAGATTGATGAGTTATTGCGTACATCATCGCAAGGAAAGATCTTGCGTGAAGGACTGTCTACCGTAATTGTAGGACGCCCGAACGTAGGAAAGTCATCGTTGCTGAATAGCCTAGTGCAGGAAAATAAAGCGATTGTCACTGATGTCGCGGGTACGACCCGTGATATTATAGAAGAGTATGTGAACGTTCGCGGTGTTCCTTTGCGTCTTGTCGATACTGCAGGAATCCGGGAGACGGAAGATATTGTCGAGCGGATTGGTGTAGAACGTTCAAGGAAAGTACTAAAGGAAGCGGATCTCATTCTATTGATGGTGAATAGTTCTGAAGAGCTGACGGATGAAGATGAGCGGTTATTCGAAGTTGTTGCCGATATGGATATGTTGGTCATCGTCAACAAAACAGATTTACCAGCAAAGATTGATCTGGAAAGAGTCTATGAGGTGGCGGGAAGAGATCGTGTAATTACTACTTCCATCCTTCAAGAGAAAGGTATAACTGAGTTGGAAGAGGCGATCGCCGCACTGTTTTTCAAAGGTTCATTGGAATCAAATGACCTGACGTATGTATCCAATGCTCGTCATATTGCGTTACTGAAACAAGCACGCAATACGATTGATGACGCGGTACAAGCTGCGCAAGCAGGAGTTCCTGTCGACATGATTCAAATAGATGTTACACGTACATGGGAGATTCTCGGCGAAATTGTCGGAGATACTGTTCAAGATAGTTTAATTAAAGAGTTGTTCTCAAAGTTCTGCCTCGGAAAATAATGATTTTATAAATAGGAAGGATGAACGAACATGCCACAATTTGAAGCAGGCACGTTCGATTGTATCGTCATTGGAGCTGGACATGCAGGCGCAGAAGCAGCCTACGCAACAGCCAAGATGGGCGCATCGACATTAGTTTTAACAATGAATTTAGACATGATTGCATTCATGCCGTGTAATCCTTCATTAGGAGGACCTGCAAAAGGTATCGTAGTGCGGGAAATAGACGCACTTGGCGGTGTGATGGCAAAGGTCATAGACAAAACGCATATTCAAATGCGTTTATTAAACACAGGAAAGGGTCCGGCAGTGCGTGCTTTGCGTGCACAGGCGGATAAAGTACTATATCAGCAAGAAATGAAGCGGATATTAGAAGAAGAGCCGAATTTGACACTTCGCCAGGGGGTTGTCGAGCGGTTGATCGTAGAAGACGACGAAATAAAGGGCGTAGTGACGCAAATCGGTGCAATTTTCCGTGCGAAGACTGTCATTATTACAACAGGTACATTTTTACGCGGAGAAGTGATCATTGGAGATCTGAAATACTCTAGTGGACCGAATAACCAAATGCCGTCCATCAAACTAGCAGAACATTTGCAGGAACTCGGTTTACAGACGGTTCGATTCAAAACTGGAACACCACCACGGATCAACAGCAATACGATCGATTACAGTAAAACAGAGATTCAGCCAGGAGACGACGTACCGCGTTCTTTCAGTTATGAAACAACGGAGTTTATTATGGATCAGTTGCCATGTTGGTTAACGTACACAACTCCGGAAACTCATGAAATCATCAATGAAAATCTTCATTTATCTCCAATGTACTCGGGCGTGATAAAAGGAAAAGGACCAAGTTATTGTCCGTCCATTGAAGATAAAATTGTTCGTTTTGCGGACAAGTCACGTCATCAGATATTCCTCGAGCCTGAAGGCCGCAATACGAGGGAAGTATATGTGCAAGGGTTGTCAACAAGTCTACCCGAACATATACAGCATCGCCTGATTGCGAGCGTACCGGGACTTGAGAAGGCTGAAATGATGCGTGCTGGCTATGCAATTGAATACGATTCTATAATCGCTACACAACTCTGGCCGACGCTAGAAACGAAAAAAATCAAAAACTTGTACACGGCTGGTCAAATCAACGGAACTTCGGGATATGAAGAAGCCGCAGCACAAGGATTGATGGCAGGGATCAATGCGGCATGCAACGTACTTGGCAAAGAAGAGGTCGTTCTAGGGCGCAGTGATGCGTATATCGGTGTACTCATCGATGACCTGGTCACTAAAGGTACGAGCGAGCCATATCGTCTATTGACGTCGCGAGCAGAGTATCGTCTCTTACTTCGTCATGATAATGCCGATATGCGTTTAACTGAAATTGGTTATCAAAACGGAATGATTAGTGAAGAGCGCCACACGAAATTTTTGGCGAAGAAAGCACAAATTGATGCGGAGATTGATCATTTACGCAAGGTTACTGTGAAACCGACTGAAGAGATCCAGGCAATTATCGCTGAAGTCGATGGAACAGCACTTCGTGAGCCTATGAAGGCAGCTGATTTACTAAAGCGGCCGGAAATGAAGTATAGCGAACTGCGTAAAGTAGTTCCACCTCTTGAAGAAATGAATGAAGAAGTGGCGGAACAAGTGGAGATTTTCATTAAGTATGAAGGATACATCGAAAAATCCATGCAGCAAGTAGCAAGAATGAAAAAGATGGAGAATAAGCGGATTCCAGAAAACATTGATTATGATGCGATTTCAGGTATTGCGAAAGAAGCAAAAGCAAATCTTAAAGAAGTCCAACCATTGTCGATTGCACAGGCATCACGTATTTCTGGTGTCAATCCAGCAGATATCTCCATCTTGCTTGTCTATATTGAACAAGGAAAAATTGCGAAAGTATCCGGTTGAGTCTATGACTGGCGCTTAGCAGCGTCAGTCTTTTTGAAAAGGAATGAGAATATGACGGAAGAACAGTTTTACGAAGCTCTACTAGAAAAAGGCTTTGAGTTGTCTGATGCACAGAAGCAACAGTTCAAACGCTATTTTGAAGTACTCGTCGAGTGGAATGAAAAGATGAACTTGACGGCAATTACGGATGCACCTTCCGTATACCTAAAACATTTCTACGATTCCATCACAAGTGCATTTTATGTAGACTTCAACAAGTATGAATCTGTTTGTGATGTTGGGGCTGGAGCTGGTTTTCCAAGCATCCCGTTGAAGATCATCTATCCGCACCTCCATGTGACGATTGTAGATTCACTGAATAAACGTATTACGTTTTTAAATCACTTGGCCGGTGAGTTAAAGCTTGAAAATGTGGCGTTTGTTCATGCCAGGGCTGAAGAATTTGGTCGTAATCCGAAGTACCGTGAACAGTTTGATGTAGTGACTGCACGCGCGGTAGCAAGGTTATCGGTATTGTCGGAACTTTGTATTCCGCTTGCCAAACAGGGAGGGCTTTTTGTTTCTATGAAAGGTGCAGCCGCATCTGAAGAAATGAAAGATGCAGCCCGTGCTGTAAAACTACTAGGGGCAGTTTTACAGAATGAACATGAATTCGTATTACCGGAAGAACACAGTGAACGGCACATATTTGTATTTGAAAAGAAAAAGCAGACACCTAAGAAATACCCAAGAAAACCAGGCGTACCTAATAAAACACCGATCACAGCAAACTAATTGTGGGAAATGTTTCACGTGAAACAAATGTATAGAAGAGAAAAAAGGGAATAGTTTCGAAAAGGTGGTGCAGAGGTTGAAAAGTACTTTTTCGCGTTTTTTTGGTGGGGGAGAAAAGATGACTACGATAGAAGAAGTAAAAGTTCATCATCTGGAGAAGGTAGCACAAATTGCAATTGATTCAATTACACCGAATCAATATCAGCCACGGACGATTTTTCATGAAGAAAAAATTGAAGAACTAGCTAGGACCATTCATACACACGGTGTTATTCAACCCATTGTCATTCGAACAAAAGATGATGGAACATACGAAATTATTGCAGGGGAACGAAGATTTCGAGCCATGCGTAAGCTTGGTTGGACAGAGGTACCGGCAATTGTACGGGACTTGGATGATAAGGAGACCGCCTCAATTGCTTTAATTGAGAACTTGCAGCGTGAAGAGTTGACAGCAATTGAAGAAGCACATGCTTATGAACGTTTACTAGAACTACATGAATTAACACAGGAAGCATTGGCACAACGGCTTGGTAAAGGGCAGTCTACAATTGCGAATAAGATGCGATTGTTGAAATTACCTGAACCTGTTCAAACAGCAATTTTGCAAAAAAAGATATCTGAACGACATGCCCGTGCACTATTGCCATTGAAGGAACCTACTCTTCAGCTGAAAGTGCTGGAAGAAATTAAGATGAATCAATATAACGTCAAAGATCTGGAAGCTAGAATTAAAGAAATCATGTATCCCACAGAGTCAGTTGAGAAAGTGCAGCCTGCAAGAAGACGTGGTTCTCGACAGAAAGCTGTTAGTAAGGATGTTCGTATTGCAGTGAATACGTTGCGAGAATCTCTTGCACTAATTGCAAAGAGTGGCATTGAAGTAGCATCCGAGGAAGTGGATTCTGAAGAATTCTACACATTTACGGTAAAAATATGTAAAAAGTGACGAATGGAAACTCTTGCTGATTTACTAGCAAGAGTTTTCTTATATATCAATAGAGTTCGTACAGTGAAGATGATAAACTGAAATAGACCACATAGAACAGTTTACTTGTCAGGCATTTCAAACATACGAAGCAACCAGCAAAACTTTGGTATACTAGTAAGATAAATGAAAAAGGAAAGAAAGCAGGTGCAAGAGTGGGTAAGATTATTGCTATAGCAAATCAAAAAGGCGGAGTCGGTAAAACGACGACTTCTGTAAACTTAAGTGCATGCCTTGCCCATTTAGGCAAAAAAGTGCTCTTAATTGATTCTGATCCGCAAGGAAATGCAACGAGTGGAGTCGGGGTTAACAAAGGTGATGTACAAGACTGTATTTATAATATGTTAATCGATGATGTGCCAGTACGTGACGTGATTCTAGCAACGGAAATTGAAAACCTTGAAATTGTCCCTGCTACTATTTCACTTGCGGGAGCTGAAATTGAGCTCGTCTCTACGATATCACGTGAGGTTCGTATGAAACATGCAATTCAAGACATTAAAGATGACTATGATTATGTCATTATTGATTGTCCTCCATCTCTTGGCCTTTTAACATTGAATGCATTGACGGCTTCCGATTCGATTATTATTCCTGTACAGTGTGAATACTATGCGCTTGAAGGACTTAGTCAATTGCTCAGTACGATCCGTCTAGTCCAGAAACATTTGAATGAAGCACTTTATATTGATGGCGTATTATTGACAATGTTTGATGCCAGGACCAATCTAGGTATTCAAGTTATTGAAGAAGTAAAGAAATACTTCCAAGATAAAGTGTATAAAACAATTATTCCACGTAACGTTCGTTTAAGTGAAGCACCGAGTCATGGAAAACCGATTATATTATATGATCCACGATCAAAAGGTGCGGAAGTGTATTCAGAGCTGGCAAAGGAAGTGGTGGAGAATGAGTAAAGGTCTAGGTAAAGGTCTGAATGCATTATTTCCTCGTGAGACATTGGAAAAGGTAGAGCTTATACGTCTGAAAAGCATTAAAGTCAATCCATATCAGCCACGTAAAGAATTTGATGAAGTGTCATTGAATGAATTAAGCGAATCAATTAAGGAACACGGCGTTCTGCAACCCATTATTGTACGAAGTGTAGGTACTCAATATGAAATTGTTGTAGGGGAAAGAAGATTTCGTGCTTCCGAATTGGCAGGCAAAAAGGAAATTCCAGCAGTTGTACGTGACTTAACAGATGAACAATCAATGGAAATGGCTATTCTAGAAAACTTGCAGCGTGAAGACTTATCTCCTATTGAAGTTGCAGAGGCATACCAAAACTTAATGGAAAGTCTAAAGCTAACACAAGAGCAACTTGCCTTTAGATTAGGTAAGAGCAGACCGCATATCGCCAACCACATTCGTCTACTCACATTACCGGAAAAAGTGTTGAAAGACATTTCCCACGGAATACTTTCAATGGGACATGGTCGTACACTACTCGGTTTGCGTAAAAAAGAACAGATTTTATCTGTTGCCGAAAAGACCAAAACAGAAGGGTTAAATGTTCGTCAGTTAGAGAAACTAGTTCAAAATTTAAATGAAGATGTTCCACGTGAAACAAAGAAGGAAAAGAAAAAGGATATTTTTATTGAAGCACAGGAAAACACACTGCGTGAACAATTCGGTACAAACGTAACGATCAAGAAAACGAAGAAAAAAGGTAAAATAGAAATCGAGTTTCACTCGGATGAAGACTTTGAACGTATTCTTGAATTATTGAACGCTGAGTGATGATACACAAACCTATTTTGCTTTCATTGCAAAGTAGGTTTTATTCTTGAAAAGAACATGGACGTGACTACATGATATTATTTGGTTCGCTGTTTAACGTACTGACGATTATAATCGGTACGTTAATCGGAAGGTTTTTATATGGGATACCGGAACGAATGAAAGAAACCATCATGTATGGAATTGGAATGGCCGTAGTAGCAATTGGTTTGCAAATGACGTTTGAAACAACACAGATTGTCATTGTTATTCTCAGTATCGTGGTAGGCGCAATCCTCGGTGAATGGATTGATCTCGATCAAAAGGTTAATCAATTAGGGCAATGGATTGAAAGAAAGTTACCAGCTAAAAAAGAAGGGCCGGGAATTGCACAAGGGTTCGTCACGGCCACATTGTTTTTTTGCGTAGGGTCCATGGCAATTATCGGGGCTATTGATAGTGGTCTACGTAATGATCACAGCGTTTTAATAATGAAAGGAATATTAGATGGATTCACTTCCATCATCTTCAGTTCCGCATTAGGTATTGGCGTAGCATTTGCAGCAATTCCCCTATTAATTTATCAAGGGAGTATAACCTTTCTTGCCACCATCCTCAGTCGATTTGTCCCTGATGAATTAATGCAGTTATTCATTTCTGAAATGACAGCTACAGGCGGCTTAATGATTGCGGCAATTGGGTTAAATTTAATCGGCTTGACGAAAATTCGGGTAGCTAATTTCATTCCAGGTATTGCGGTAGTTGGGGTCATTGTGACGATTGTATATGCTTTTTGAAGGCTGACGATGATGTGCTAATTGTAAAGCTCGGCCAATCATACGACTCATTTCAAACGGCAGATGAAGACGCGTGCTTTGTAAAACAGCTTGCTCCATGAAACCACCAACATTGACGATTCCTTTGACAGATACATCACCAACCAAGGGGAGTTCTTTACCTACTGCTTTCCCTGGTGCAATGGGACCGCTATGAAACAATAGGTCACCAACTGCATCCTTCTTACTTAGGCAGGCATCGATCGCCACTACAAATGCATTAGGATATAATGACTTTGTGAGCTCCATACGTTGCTGAAGATTTAAGGCGTGTAGCGGGTCTTGTAACGTGCCGACTACTGTATAAGGAAATAGACTTAGTTCTGATAAGTAGGAGCCTGTCAAAGGCCCGAGTGAGTCACCAGTAGAACGATCGGTTCCGATACAATAAAAAATAATGGGTTGTTGTTTAAACGGAATATGTTGCATGAAATAAGAACTTAATTTCCACACGACACCGGTTTCTTTACTGGAAATACGGTAATGATAAGAAGAGGGTTCAGCTCTATACATAGGGAGACACCAGTCCTTTGTGATATATTTACGCTAAAGTATATTCTGTGCACGTATTGTTGTGCAGTATGTCCTGAGGGGTAATGGTTTATACGAAAGGAGGATTTCTTTCCATGGCATCAACTTCTGCTACAAAAGAAGAAGTGAAAGAAAACCTAAAAGGTCTAGAAAAAGCAATTCAACAAGTAAAAGACACTCTATTTGACGTGGATTTTTGGCTTAGCACTGGGTTCTTTGCTATTCGCATCATATTAATTATTGCCGTAGCAGGTATCGTCGTCAAAATCGGGCAAATGTTGATTCGCCGATTTTTTGCTATTAAGTTGAAAAGTCCGATGCGTAAAACAGAACGACGTGAGAGAACTATGATTAAGCTATTAGAAAATGCATTGAAATACATTGTCTATTTCTCCGCAATATTGGCTGTTTTGACGGAGTTTTCAATAGACGTAAAAGGCCTTCTTGCAGGTGCAGGTGTGCTAGGTCTTGCTGTCGGTTTCGGTGCCCAGAGTTTAGTGAAAGACGTTATATCTGGATTTTTCATCATTTTTGAAGATCAGTTTGGTGTTGGTGATTATGTGCGTATTAATTCAGGTGAAGGAACCGTCATGGAAATCGGGCTTCGTACGACGAAAATTGCATTATATGGTGGCGAGTTATATACAGTGCCTAACGGTCAAATAGGAGAGGTTGTCAATTACTCTGTTACGAATTCTATGGTTTTACTTGATCTTGCGTTATCGTATGAAACGGATATTGATCACGCAGAGGAATTAATCAAGGAGTTCCTTAGAAAGTTACCAAAAGAACGTTATTCAGAAGTTATTGGAATACCTGAAGTGTTGGGCGTACAAAGTATAGAACCGTCAAGAATCTTGCTACGTATTGCCGCTGAAACGGAACCGGTTGCTAACTTTAATGTAGGTCGTAAACTTCGACAGGATTTAAAGAAGTTCATGGATTTGAACGGGATCGAAATGCCTTACCCACGAATGGTAATACGTGAAGAACATAAGGAAGGAGATTCACAAGATGGTGGACAAAGAGTTTAACTTGCATGACGTAGTGGAGATGAAAAAACAGCACCCTTGCGGCACAAATGCTTGGAAAATCATTCGAATGGGCGCAGATATTCGAATTAAATGTGAAGGCTGTGGGCATAGTGTCATGATTCCGCGCAATGAGTTTGCTAAGAAGATGAAAAAGGTTCTACTGAAGAACGACTCTTGAGAACAAATGGACAATCTACTGTGTAGTCCTTATAATGAAGTGGTTGACTAACGAATAATGTAAGCTTTGGATAGATAAGAAAGGTGTGGGAATAATGGCGTTAACAGCTGGGATTGTAGGTCTTCCTAACGTGGGGAAATCCACTTTATTTAATGCAATAACAAAAGCAGGAGCAGAGGCGGCGAACTATCCGTTCTGTACAATTGATCCGAACGTAGGAATTGTTGAGGTGCCAGATGAGCGCTTAGATAAATTGACTGAGCTTGTCACACCGAAGAAGACGGTACCGACTGCATTTGAATTTACGGATATTGCAGGAATCGTTGAAGGGGCAAGTAAAGGCGAAGGACTCGGGAACAAATTCCTTTCACATATTCGCGAAGTAGATGCAATTTGTCAGGTAGTTCGTTGTTTCGAGGATGAAAACATCACGCATGTAGCAGGAAAAGTAAGTCCAATAGATGATATTGAAGTCATTAACCTAGAATTGATTCTTGCGGATATGGAAAGCGTAGATAAGCGCTTAGCGCGCGTTTCCAAAATGGCGAAACAAAAAGACAAAGAAGCTATGGTGGAAGAGCCTGTTCTACTAAAATTACGTGATGCATTTGAAAATGCAATGGCAGCACGTTCCGTTGAATTGACAGATGATGAGCTTCAAGTCGTCAAAGGTATGCACTTACTGACAATCAAGCCAATGTTATATGTAGCAAATGTTTCAGAAGATGAAATTGCAGATGCGGATAATAACCCCTACGTACAACAAGTTCGTGATTTCGCAGAGAAGGACAATGCAGAAGTAATCGTAGTTTGTGCGAAGATTGAAGAAGAGATGGCTGAGCTTGAAGATGAGGAGAAAGAAATGTTCCTTGAGGAGCTGGGCATTAAAGAGTCCGGTTTGGATCAGCTGATTAAAGCAACGTACAATTTACTTGGATTTGCTACATACTTCACAGCAGGTGTCCAAGAGGTTCGTGCATGGACGTTCCGCAAAGGTATGAAGGCGCCACAATGTGCTGGAGTAATCCATACCGACTTCGAACGCGGATTCATCCGTGCAGAGACGGTAGCATACGACGACTTGGTCGAACAGGGTTCCATGACAGCGGCAAAAGAAGCCGGCAAAGTGCGTTTGGAAGGTAAAGAATACATCGTTAAAGACGGCGACGTCATGCTATTCCGTTTCAACGTATAATTCGAAAAGACTGATTCTCCTCGAGAGAATCAGTCTTTTTTAGTTTGAAGTTAGTTGAGACAAGATCCACGTAGATATGTAGTAGATCATTATAATTGATGAGTACGAAGGGATTGCGTATAAACGATCATCAAATTTGCGTTCTATATTTAGTCGCAAATTCTCACCCAACACAATCGCTAGCTTCTATACTTCATTCAACAGGATAAACATACAACTTCGGCAACTCGGGATCATCCTTCACCATGGCGTGATCCGGAAACTTCTTTAACTCCTTATACATAGCAAAATCCCCAGCCGCTCCACCAATCAGCATAGCGCCTAACAGCAACAGCACACCGTCATTAAAATACAACGCAAGGACAGCGGGCAACACACCCGTCATCCAAAAGGGTAGCAACAATGCTTTGCGAATACCTTTATTGTCCATCAACTGATCTGCGGTAGCATACGCAACACCCATCTTTAAATTGACGCCATACGCCATGTTCTTCCACGGAACATGACAAAAAATATGGAAACCAAGCAAGTGAAAAAACTCATGTATAACAATCAGTAAAATATATCCAACCAAAGCATAGACAACATACCACACCGAAAATGACAGATGTAGGCCGCCTTGTAACAGACTACGAATTATTAAAAGTACTATGAGCGGTAAGAAGGTAAGCCATAGACTTTGCTTCGCTATTTTCTGTAAATCCAGTTCTACGATTACAGGCTGTTGTTCTTCCATGTGGGATCACTCCTTAATTCATTCAGTATAGTATATTGAAGGTTGATATTCCAATTGCGTTGTGATAGTATGTACTGATGTGAGTAATATTAAATTTACTTACTCCTTGCCCACTTGTAAAAGTAGGGCCCAAGTCCATAAGGAGGTGACTATTGATGAGAAAGTACGAAATTATGTACATTATGCGCCCAACTCTTGAAGATGACGCGAAAAAAGCGTTGATTGAACGCTTTGATACTGTCTTAACTTCAAACGGAGCGGAAATCATCGAGTCGAAAGAGTGGGGCAAGCGTCGTCTTGCTTACGAAATCGACGACTTACGTGAAGGTTACTACCAATTAGTAACTGCTAACGCTGGTGCTGAAGCAATCGATGAATTTACACGTCTAGCGAACATCAACGAAGGTATCATTCGTCATATGACAATTCGTTTAGATGCGTAATCTGATATAAAACTTATTAAATTTATGATGAGGGAGGTTTGATTCTGAATGATAAACCGTGTCGTTTTAGTTGGCCGATTAACAAAAGATCCTGAGCTGAAATATACACAGACTGGAATTGCTGTTACACGTTTTACACTGGCAGTGAACCGCGCGTTCGCGAATGCCCAGGGAGAACGGGAAGCGGATTTCATCACGTGTGTAGCTTGGCGTAAACAGGCTGAGAATATCGCGAATTACTTACGAAAAGGAAGTCTAGCCGGAGTGGATGGTCGTATACAGACGGGCAGCTTCGAAGGCCAAGACGGTAAGCGTGTTTACACGACAGAAGTTGTTGCGGATAGTACTCAATTCCTGGAACCAAGAAGTGCTAATACAGAACGTCAGCAATCACCATCGTATGGTGGTGGAGCGCCTTCTTATAATGCACCTTCTCAAAACCAAGGACAAGGATACAATAACCAGCAATCCTACCAACCGAATCAGCAAAATATGACACGTGTCGATAATGATCCATTCCAGCCAGGCGGCGGTCCGATTGAAGTAACAGATGACGACTTGCCATTCTGATAGAACGGTTCACTCGATACATAAATAGGAAGGAGGACAACAATTATGGCACCACGTCGTGGAGGTCGCAAACGCCGTAAGGTTTGCTATTTTACTTCTAACCACATTACACACATCGACTATAAAGATGTAGATTTGTTGAAGAAGTTTATCTCTGAGCGCGGAAAGATGTTGCCTCGTCGAGTTACGGGTACAAGCGCTAAATACCAACGTAAATTGACGGTTGCAATCAAACGTGCACGCATCATGGCACTTCTTCCGTTCGTATCTGAAGAGCGGTAATATATAAACCGCCACTGACTGAATTACTCAGTCAGTGGCGGTTTTTTATTTGCATCGAAAACTTGATGTATGTGGGCATGTTGCCTACCCAATTTACTGTAATTGTAACTGCCTGTATTTTTGATTTCACGTCGAATCGTGATACAATTAGAAGGATGATTGTAGCTTTATATGAATTAAGGAATATACCACTTTGTCTCCTACTTAACGATAGGCGGCAAAAGAAGCAGTGAATGAATTGAGGCGTAGATATGCAAGATCAAGCAAGTAGAATTACGTACGGTGCGATGATGGTAGCACTCTTCGCCATCTTACTGGCAATGACTTTGTATGTACCATTACTCGGCTTATTGACATTGTTACTCGTTCCACTACCCATTACAATTTATCGTTTGCGTTATGACCGGATCTCTACATTGATGGTTGCGATGTGTACATGGCTTATCACATTATTGATTGGCGGTTTGCTATCCATTCCTGCAGCGGTTGTATTGAGTGCAGTTGGATTCGTTATTGGTGATACTGTGCGAACTGGCAAGACGAAACTTTATGTATACATGGCGACCGGCGTCACATTGCTCATTTCATTAAGTCTATTGTATCTTGGTACTGTGTGGTTCATGAAAATGAACCCGATTGAACAGTTGATGCAACAATTTTCTGCTATACAGCAAGAAGCACTTGTGATTTTATCAGGTATGGGAAATTCAACGAAGGAAATAGAACGAACCGTAGCAGAGGCATTTACGTATTACCAAACCATTGTGCCTTCCCTGTTCATCTTATCTGTATTTGTAACAGCCTACCTGTTTGTTATGCCCATTTTGGCGGTTGCAACACGTTTGCGTTTTGAAGTTCCTAAATTTGCTTCCTTCCTTACTATGCGTCTTCCGTTTGCGACGGTAGTAGCCTATCTGGCATTGTTGTTGATTTCTATTTTATCGCAGCCGGAACAGGGAACGACGTTTTATCTGATGGAGGCAAATGCCATTCTCATCTTTAGATTCTTATTCTTCTTACAAGGTTTGGCGTTAATTTACTATGCATTGCGCAAGATGAAGCTTCCCCTGATCGTCAACGTGCTGGCTACATTATTCGCCATGTTCCTCAGTCCCTTCACCGTCATGCTGGGTGTTTTGGATATCGCCATTAACATTCGTACATGGATAGATAAAGACAAGAGAGCGTAGGAGATGAGACATTGAATTTATTTTATAAAAAACGAAAGATCCGGATTCCATTGGCATTCTTGTCCCTACTTGGAGCAGTAGGTTCCGTACTACTAATGCTATTGAACTTTTGGGTTGGGCTACTTTTTGCTGTCGCTTATGCACTTGCACTAGGCATTGCTTGGAAAGTAGAGAATAATAACTACTTAGAAACAGAGAAATATATTGAAACCTTATCCTACCGAATGAAAAGGGTAGGAGAAGAAGCGTTACTGGAATTACCCATCGGGATTATCTTGCTGAATGATAAGCAATTAATTGAATGGGTCAATCCATTTGTAAACTCCATTTATCCCGACAAGACGTGGATCGGGTCACAGCTTTACGAAATGAATGAAACATTCCGTCAAGTGATCAGAGAAGACAGTGAGCAAGATGTCATCGTATTGAATGATCGCTCGTACCGGGTGTACTATAAACCGGAAGAGAAATTGATCTATCTATTTGACGTAACAGAACGTATGAAGATGCAATCTCTTTATTATGCCGATCGAACGACAATCGGTATTTTATTGGTCGATAACTACGATGAATTGTCCCAGACAATGGATGACCAGACGCGAAGTCAGATGAACTCCGTTGTGACTTCATTGGTCAATCAATGGGCAGATGAGTATGGGATCTTCGTGAAACGAATATCTTCTGAGCGCTTCTTGGCCGTTTTCAATGAAGGTACACTAGCACTATTAGAAAAGACTAAATTTGCATTGCTCGATACGATTCGCGAGAACACATCTAAACATAGCGTATCACTTACATTGAGTATTGGGGTAGGGACCGGTACTACGTCGCTTACAGAGCTTGGTGAGCTGGCACAGTCGAGCTTGGACTTAGTTCTCGGACGTGGCGGTGATCAGGTAGCGATCAAACACCATGATGGGAAGCTGAAATTCTACGGTGGTAAGACAAATCCTGTTGAAAAACGTACACGAGTGCGTGCACGAGTCATTTCACACGCGCTTCGTGATTTAATTCAAGATAGTGATCGCGTGTTTGTCATGGGTCATAAAATGCCCGACATGGATGCGATTGGCGCGTCGATTGGCGTACGTAAAATGGCAAGGATGAATGGCGTTGAAGGCTATGTTGTCGTTAACTTTGATCAGCTCGACGCTAGTGTCAGCCGTCTGATGGATGAAGTGCAGCAAGATGAAGTATTATATGATCACATGCTGATGCCTGAAGAAGCACTGGAGTTAATGACGGAACGTTCATTGGTCGTGATTGTTGATACGCATAAGCCGAGTATGGTTATAGATGAGCGCGTACTGGACAAGGCACCCAAGGTTGTGTTAATTGACCATCACAGACGAGGAGAAGAGTTTATTAATAATACTGTGCTCGTATATATGGAACCATATGCATCTTCTACAGCGGAACTGGTGACAGAATTGCTGGAGTATCAGCCAAAGAATGAGAAGTTGACCATGCTGGAATCAACGGCGATGCTAGCAGGTATTGTAGTAGACACGAAAAGCTTTACACTCAGGACAGGTTCTCGTACATTCGAAGCCGCTTCCTATTTGCGAACGAATGGCGCAGATACCGTGCTAGTACAGCGTTTGTTGAAAGAAGATATTTCGACATATATTGAACGTTCAAAACTAATTGAGACCGTAGAATTTGTGGGCAATGGTGATATTGCAATTGCGAGAGGACAGGATGAAGTCGTACACAGCTCTGTACTGATCGCGCAGACAGCCGATATTCTACTGACGATGCAAGGTATTTCTGCTTCATTCGTGGTCGCAAAACGTGATGATGGAAAAATTGGCATTAGCGCCCGCTCATTAGGTGAATTGAATGTCCAGGTCGTTATGGAAGAGTTGGGCGGTGGCGGTCATTTAACGAATTCTGCTTGCCAGTTAAATGTGGAAACGATGGATGAAGCCATCACTATGTTAAAGGATGTATTAGAACAATACGTAGAGAGGGGAAATGAAGAATGAAAGTTATTTTTTTAAAGGACGTCAAAGGAAAAGGCAAAAAAGGTGAAGTGAAAGAGGTTTCAACTGGATATGCACAAAACTATTTACTGAAAAATAATGTAGCAGTTGAAGCAACTCCAGGTAATTTAAGTAAGTTGCAAGGCCAGAAGGAACGCCAGAAGAAAGATGCAGCTGCGGAATTGGCAGAGGCTAAAGAATTAAAAGAGCAAGTTGAAAAGTTGACTGTAGAGCTACAGGCGAAAACTGGCGAGGACGGTCGTCTCTTTGGTTCTATCACGTCGAAGCAAATTGGACAAGCGCTAGAAAAGCAAAATAAAATTAAAGTAGACCGTCGCAAAATGGAATTACCTGAGCCAATCCGTGCTCTTGGTTTTACAAATGTTCCGATCAAATTACACCCTGATGTAACAGCTACACTTAAAGTGCATGTTACAGAAGAATGATAAGGAGATAATAGCTTGAACCAGATGATCGAGCGCACACCTCCGCATAACAACGAAGCAGAGCAGTCAGTCCTTGGTGCAATATTTTTAGAACCGCAGGCACTGATTACCGCTTCTGAAATATTGTTGCCGGAAGACTTTTATCGGATCGCACATAAAAAGATTTTCGAAACCATGCTCGTACTGAATGACAGAGGTCAGCCAGTCGATTTGGTAACTATCGCCGAAGAGCTCAAAGTGAAAAATGAGCTTGAAGACGTCGGGGGTATTTCGTATATTACAGAGCTTGCCAACGCGGTTCCGACTGCTGCAAACATTGTTTATTACGCAAATATCGTAGAAGAAAAGGCTTTATTGCGCAGACTGATTCGCGTTGCAACTGACATTGTAGAAGACGGCTACACACGAGAAGACGAAGTAGAAGCCTTGCTTGGGGAAGCCGAAAAAAAAATGATGGAAGTATCCAATAGGAAAAACGCTGGTGACTTCCGTCATATTAAAGATGTACTAGTGGAGACGTATGACAATATTGAATTATTGCATACACGTAAAGGTGATGTAACAGGCATACCTACCGGGTTCCGTGACTTGGACCAGATCACAGCAGGCTTCCAACGTAATGACTTGATTATTGTGGCAGCTCGTCCTTCCGTCGGTAAAACTGCGTTTGCGTTGAACGTAGCGCAGAACGTGGCAACGAAGACAGATGAAAATGTTGCGATTTTTAGTCTCGAGATGGGCGCGGAACAGCTTGTTATGCGTATGCTCTGTGCGGAAGGAAATATTGATGCGCAAGTGTTACGTACAGGGAATCTTGAAGCAGATGATTGGCGAAAGCTGACGATGGCGATGGGCTCGTTATCAAATGCAGGAATTTTCATTGATGACAGTCCAGGTATCCGTATCAATGAAATCCGTTCAAAATGCAGACGACTACAACAGGAACATGGTCTTGGTATGATCATGATCGACTATTTGCAACTGATCATGGGAAGCGGTCGGGGTAGTGATAACCGTCAGCAAGAGGTATCTGAGATTTCTCGTTCACTGAAAGCTTTGGCGCGTGAATTGAAAATACCAGTCATCGCACTATCCCAGCTTTCACGGGGCGTAGAGCAACGACAAGATAAGCGCCCTATGATGTCCGACCTCCGGGAATCAGGAAGTATTGAGCAAGACGCCGATATCGTCTCTTTCCTCTACCGGGAAGACTACTATGACAAAGAAACGGAAATGCAAAACATGATTGAAATCATTATTGCCAAGCAACGTAACGGCCCAACCGGTACCGTGACCTTGGCATTTGCAAAGGAATACAACAAGTTCCTCAATATTGACTGGAGCCAGCACGAATCACCTCCGTCTTACGAATAAAACAGCGCGCCTTTCTTCTATAATTGTAGAAGAGGACGCGCTGTTTTTTCATAGTTCCAAGCAAGCGATCTTTACCTGAAAAAGTGCGATTTTGCACAAATCATGATAGAGTTAGAAGATATGGAATACTATATTTGAGCCTTAGAATTAGGCTGAAACCATAGAAAAGATAGAATAGCGTTTAATGTACCACGCAAATTTACATGGCCAAATCTTGTCGTGGAACCAGAATATAGCTTAAAAATATGATCGCCAATTATGGTGGGAAAGGAACAAAACATGCAAAATAAAACTGTATTTATTGTAGACGATGAGAAACCCATCGCAGACATCATAGAATTTAATTTGAAAAAGGAGGGTTTCAACGTCTTTTGCGCATACGACGGTGAAGACGCGATCAATCGCGTAGAAGAAATTCAGCCGGACATCATGCTTCTTGATATCATGCTTCCTAAACGCGATGGCATGGAAGTCTGTCGAGAAGTACGAAAAAAATATGATTTCCCTATTATCATGCTGACAGCGAAGGATTCAGAAATTGATAAGGTGTTAGGGCTTGAACTAGGCGCAGATGATTACGTTACGAAGCCATTTGGCACAAGAGAACTAATTGCTCGAGTCAAAGCTAATCTGCGTCGTCACGCGAGAACTATAGCGGAAGATCAGGAAGAAGAAACGAATGATATTACAGTCGGACAACTTGTCATCCAACCCGATGCCTACTATGTTCAAAAACGTGGAGTTACGATTGAACTGACGCATCGTGAGTTTGAGCTACTGTACTACTTAGCAAAACATATCGGTCAGGTGATGACACGTGAACATTTACTGCAAACTGTATGGGGCTATGATTATTTTGGTGATGTACGAACAGTCGATGTCACGATTCGACGCCTTCGTGAAAAGATTGAAGACACACCGAGTCATCCGAGCTGGATCGTTACAAGACGTGGCGTAGGTTATTATCTGCGCGATCCGGAACAGGAGTAGGCCACTATGCATAAGGTTGGTTTTTTCCGGTCAATTCAAGTCAAATTCGTCTTGATCTATGTCTTGCTTATACTTGTGTCCATGCAGATTATTGGGCTGTATTTTGCTCGTGAACTGGAACAAACACTAAAAGATAACTTTACGAATTCGATTGTAGACCGAATGAATTTAGTCGAGTTCAGTGTGCGGGAAGAAATTATAAAAAAACGTAAAGATAGTGATCCCACGCTAGAACAAAGCTTAAAAAATGTCTTGTTCGAATTCACTTCAGACGACATTATTGAAATACGAGTTATAAATTCTAAATATCGTATTCTGGCGACATCCTCATTTGACAATCAGATGAGGGTAGGTCAGCATTCGACCAATGATAATGTGCGGAAGTCTATTACGTCAGAGGCGATGAAAGACGTTGTGATGATTGATCCGCAATCTCATAATCGTGTACTATCCTTAGCCAAACCAATTTTTAATGGTAATGAAATTATAGGATCGCTTTATGTAGAAGCGAATATTGAATCTGTATTCCAACAAATTGAAGAAATCAATCGAATATTGGCGGGAGCCGCGGCTGTCTCCCTGACCATTACAATAATAGTTGGGATTTTCATTGCCAGGGCATTTACCCGGCCCATTTCAGATATGCGGCGACAAGCACAAGCGATGGCAAAAGGAAACTTCACCCGAAAGGTTAAAGTGTACGGATCGGATGAGATGGGTCAGTTGGCCATTGCATTCAACCACTTAACCAACCAGCTGCAAGAATCCCAGTCCACTACGGAAAGTGAAAGGCGAAAGTTAGCCTCGGTTCTAGAAAATATGACGGACGGTGTCATTTCGACCGACCGAAAAGGACGAGTTAGCCTAATTAACGACTCTGCCCTTCAAATGCTCGGTGTAACGAATGACCTCGTCATTAATCGACCTATCGCCAGTATTCTGGGTATAGATGATGAGTATACGTTTGAAGAACTAATCCAAATGAAAGAATCGATACCTCTAGACTTCAGTACAGAAGATCAAGCATATATTTTACGTGCTACAATATCCGTCACGCAACGTGAAACAGGCTTCGTAAACGGCCTGATTGTGGTACTACATGATAATACGGAACAAGAAAAGATTGATATGGAACGTCGTGAATTCGTGTCGAATGTTTCGCATGAATTGCGTACACCGCTCACTACGATGCGCAGTTATCTCGATGCGTTGGCAGAAGGGGCTTGGCGCAATGAAGAAATTGCTCCAAATTTCTTGCATGTGACGCAAAATGAAACGGAGCGAATGATTCGTCTCGTGAACGACTTACTGAAACTTTCACGTATGGACAGTAAGGAATATGAATTGAATAAAGAATGGGTAGAATTTAACCGATTCTTCAATGCGGTTATTGAGCGATTTGAATTTTCGAAGTCGCAAAATGTACGTTTTACTCGAAATTTATATTCAAGCAGTCTATTCGTGGAGATTGATACCGACAAACTAACGCAAGTACTAGATAATATCATTTCTAACGCCTTAAAGTATTCACCAGATGGTGGAGAAATCCGTTTCGGTGTAACAGTCTCAGGCGATTATATTAAGGTAATGATATCCGATGATGGAATGGGTATTCCTAAATCTAATGTCAATCGAATATTCGACCGTTTCTATCGTGCAGACAGAGCCCGTTCTCGTGCCCTCGGTGGGACCGGCCTAGGACTTGCAATTGCTAAAGAAATGATCGTAGCGCATAAAGGGGAGATATGGGCACAGAGTGAGGAAGGAACAGGAACGACAATCTTCTTCAAGCTACCATTTGAACAACAAGAGGACGGTGAATGGGATTGAAATATATTGAAACGATTAAATCCATCGTACTGTTGTTACTCGTCTCGTTGAGTGTGCTCTTCACATTAGCGGTATGGAACTATTCGCCGAATTATGAACCAATGGAACAACTACAGACTGTTGATATTTCCATTTCTGAAAAGAAAGCAATCGATGAAATTATTAAGCCATATAAAATGATTACTATTTTAAAAGACCAGGTACTGGGTTCTACGGATACTGAAAAGATCGACAAGATTCTGACAGAAATGAATACGTGGGATTTATCTGATCTACATTTAGTAAGTCAAGACATGAGTAAGTTTGATATTGCCAAACTCTTACGGCAACCAAGTCAAATGACATTCTACTTTACGGGCGAAGTGCCCATGCTCGTCTATGACAATGTATTACTAGTCGATGACGTGAATATTCCTGAAGCCACTTTTAATCGCCTAGTCATTGACTGGGGGCAATCTACGCAAGCACCAGTCATTCACCTACTGAGTGAAATGAGTGGCTTACATTATCAGATGCAAGTGACACTACCGAATAAAACAAGTTTTCTGCGCAACGTAGTGGATGTCGGTCAATCATTCGATGAATATGCGGAAATAGATCGTGGCAATGCATCCTTTCTTGCCGTACCAAAATATCCTATAACTGTTATGCGTAATACGTATTATCAGGAAGAAGTTAATCCATTGCGTTTTCGTGATGCATTGTTCAGTGATCCGAATGCTGTACGACGTAATCTAATCGATTCAACGCATGAGGAATATGGAGACGACCATGCGTTCATGAATGTCGATACCGAGATTAAGCGGTTGAATTATGTCATGCCAGCAATGGAAAGTCAGGAGATAGCGATACCTTCAGAACTGTTGTTAAATACTATTGATTTCATCAATGAGCATGGCGGATGGACAGATGAGTACCGCTACGCTTATATGAATCCAATTTCCCGTTATGTTCGGTTCCAACTATATGTCGATGGCTTGCCCGTTTTTAGTGATCAATCAGGTACTAGCGAAATCACGGAGACGTGGGGAAATCAGCGCGTATTCAAATATATACGCCCATATTACACGTTGGATGTGAACATTAAATCTGTACAAGAAACTTTGCCTTCGGGAGTGGAAGTGGCGGAGGCTTTACGTGAATCAGAAGAGTTAGACTTCGGTTTAATAGAGGAAATCACTCCGGGGTATTATATGAATCGTGATATAGAACGCAAATTAATTATTTTGCAACCTTGCTGGTATTACCTTATCAAAGGTAACTGGTTACGCTTCGCTCCAGAAGAATTGCAAGGAGGTGGCGAGATTGGATTGGAATAGAACCAAAACGATCTTTATTGTCGTCTTTTCCATTCTAAATGTCTTCTTGTATTGGCTTTATTTAGATAGGCAAATGGGTGTCGGAAACATGCAGATTCTTGGGAAAACATCCGTGGAGGAAACATTGGCATTAGAGAATATTACGTATGAGCCTATTTCTTTCACCAAAAAAGACGTATCGTATTTGTCAGCCCATATTGCCACCTTTTCTTATGACAAATTAGAAGAATTAAGTAATCAAACATTTGAAATGGTTGAAAAGTCATTATTACTATCCCGAATGAAAAAGCCTGTAAAGATAAGGGATGATCAGGACGAGTATGAATTTGATGAGTTCTTGAAAAAATATGTGCTCAATGGTGAAGATTACGTGCTTTGGGATGTGGATGAAGAAGAGCAGAGTGCCGTATTCTTTCAACGGGTAAAGAACGAAACTATTTTCCACAGTCCCAACGCCATGCTCACCTTGCACTGGAACGAGGATGGAGAAGTTACGCATTACGAACAAAGTATGCTCGATGAGTTCTTAAGCTTTAATCATAAGAAAGACTTACTGTCGCAGAACGACGCAGTCTCTTCACTTGTTACACGTGGTTACCTGCAACCTGGTTCCACTGTTATGCAAGTAAAATCAGGTTATTCGACACTTGTTCAGTTGACGGAAACTCAAGTATTTGCACCAACGTGGAATGTTCAGGTAAAATTGAAGGATGGAACAATAGAGCATTACTTCATCAATGCGATTGAAGGAAAAGTCATCGAGTTCCAATCGGAGATAGTAGAAGATTCAACAGAATAGGAGTTTTCCACATGCGATTTAGCATTTTGGCGAGTGGCAGTACAGGCAACTCGCTATATATAGAGACAGATGAGCATGCTTTTCTTGTAGATGCCGGCATGAGCGGTAAGAAAATTGAAGGTTTACTCGGATCAATCGATCGCTCAATGAAACAAATTGACGGCATATTCGTCACACATGAACACAGTGATCATATTAAAGGAATCGGCGTACTGGCCCGCAAGTATAAAACACCCATCTATGCCAATGCTAAAACATGGCAGGCAATGGACGGACTTGTAGGAGAGATTCCTGTTGATCAGCGTTTCCACTTTGACATGGAAACGGTGAAAACATTTGGCTCACTGGATATCCAGTCATTTGCTGTATCCCATGACGCAGCGGACCCAATGTTCTATACGTTCAATGAAGGTGACCGTAAACTGGCAATCATTACGGACACAGGATACGTCAGTGACCGTATGAAAGGTCATATCCGAGGTGCTGATAGCTTTGTATTCGAAAGCAATCACGACGTCAGCATGCTACAGATGGGACGTTATCCATGGTCTATCAAACGCCGTATACTAAGTGACGTGGGCCACGTATCAAATGAAGATGCAGCGGTCGCAATGAGTGAAGTCGTAGCTCAAAAAGAAGCGCATATTTATTTAGCCCATCTTAGCTTAGATAATAATATGAAAGACTTGGCGCGCATGAGCGTAGCACAAACCCTCGAAGATTGCGGCATTCGTGCAGGAGAATTTGTTCATTTGCATGATACGGATGCATCCGAATCTACAGAACTTGTGCTAGTCTGAAGTACTTGCGAAAAGCCTTGCTAAATTAGTGAGGCTTTTTGCATTTTCAAAGAGTTATTGGGGTACAGTACATGTAGGATTACTTTCTGATAAGGAGGAAATGCGAATGGATGATGAAAGAAGAGAAGAAAGAAAAGAAGAAACGGAGTGGCAACAGCCAATTCCGCCGGTAGAAACGACACGCAAACCAAAACGTAGAGGTGGTTTCTGGCCTGCTTTGCTAGGTGCATTAGTAGGTGGGGTTATCGTATTTTTGGTCATGATGTATGCAACTGACTCATCAAGTACTACCGATGTTGCAACGTCTAAAACAAATGAAGTCAAAACCAACTCGGAACACGCCCAAGTATCAATGGACATCTCAAGCGAAATTACAGATGTGGTAGGTAATGTTGCAAATGCCGTCGTTGGTATCACAAATATCCAGACAGTCCAAGACTTCTGGTCCTCCACAACGTCTACTCAAGAAGCAGGCTCGGGTTCTGGTGTTCTGTATAAAAAAGAAGGTGACAAAGCATATATCGTCACCAATCACCATGTCGTGGAAAATTCCGAACAACTCGAAGTCAGTTTTGATGATGGAACGAAGGTTGAAGGAAAGTTAATCGGCAGTGATCTATGGACAGACCTGGCTGTAGTCGAAATTGATTCAGAACATGTGGATACAGTGGTAGAATTCGGTGATTCGGATGCGCTAAAACGTGGGGAATCAGTTATTGCAATCGGTAACCCATTAGGTCTTGGCTTTGCAGGTTCTGTTACAGTTGGTGTAATTTCAGGTAAAGACCGCTCTATTCCAATGGATCTAAACAAAGATGGAAACATCGATTGGCAGGCAGACGTCTTGCAGACAGATGCAGCGATCAATCCTGGGAACTCAGGTGGTGCATTAATCAACATGGCGGGTCAATTGATCGGGATTAACTCCATGAAGATTTCTGAAGCAACAGTAGAGGGCATCGGATTGGCTATTCCAATCAATATTGCATTACCAATTATTGAACACTTAGAAGAAACAGGACAAGTAAATCGTCCGACGATGGGCGTATCGTTACTTGATCTTCGACAAATTCCTATTCAGCAACAGCAACAGACGTTAAACTTGCCTGAAGAAGTAACGGAAGGTGTCGTTGTAACGGATGTCATACCGAATTCATCCGCGGTAGCAGCAGGCGTGAAGAAGTATGATACAATCGTTCAGCTGGATGAAGAGAAAGTGACAGATATGGTCAGTCTACGTAAGTATTTGTATAATAAAAAAGAAATTGGCGATCCGTTGAAAATTACAGTCTATCGAGATGGAAAGAAACTGGACTTGGAAATGGTATTGAAGGACGGCAATACATTCTAAGAGAATAAAAATTGTCCACATACTGGGCAACTTTCAGTCCACATCAGGCATCGAGCGAAAATGCGCTACGGTGCCTGATTTTTTTATGAAGTTATCCAATTGTGGATAAAATCAAAATAATGTGTATAGTATTGTGCAAAATAACATGTTTAAAAAATAATAAATAACACAAAGATGACAAGTGTTAATCCCTTACAGGACAATAGGTTGAGGCATTTTCATTTTTTATGGAAAAAGGATTATATTATTTAAATTGTGAAACAAGTAAATAGTTATCCACATTCGTATGGTATAATAATCAGTGAAATTCACATGTAGTAGAGAACGGATAATCGGACACAATATGTAGATAAGATTGTGGATATGTGCATAAGTATTGTGTATAACAATTAGAGGGCGAGTGGATAAACTGTGAATATATCAATTGTCACCGTGGGTAAGTTAAAAGAGAAGTATTTGAAACAAGGAATAGAAGAGTATACAAAACGTCTAAGTAGCTATGCAAAAATGCAGTTAATCGAAGTCGCGGACGAAAAAGCACCTGAAACACTAAGCGAAGCGGACATGGAAATCGTTAAAAAGAAAGAAGCCGATCGAATTCTGGCGAAAATTGCACCAGACGCGCATGTCATTGCACTAGCAATCGACGGGAAAATGAAAACTTCTGAGGAATTTGCAGCTAGTATCGATTCGTTGATGACGTATGGTAAAAGCAAGATTGTCTTTGTAATTGGTGGATCACTGGGTTTACATAGTAGTGTGCTACAGCGTTCGAATGAGAAGTTATCGTTTTCTAAGATGACATTTCCGCATCAGTTGATGAAGTTGGTGTTGGTGGAACAGATTTATCGTGGGTTTCGGATTATTAAGGGAGAACCGTATCATAAATAAAATCAAAGAGTATAGGATAGGTTATTGTAATTAAAAAGCCACTCCTTCTCATTCTATTTCTCTCTTTATAGCCTTAGCTACCTATTATATGAAAGAGACTGAATAAAACACACGAAAACTTTTGTGAAATGAAGCTGCAACAGGCAAGTCGTAAGAATTTTACTTGTCTGTTGCAGCTATATTATTGGCTGAAATACGTACAGAAGCCTGAAGTTTAGAAAGAAGTAGACCTTGTCCATATGTGAAGCGTAGTTTATAGCTGGCTTGTACATTTTCTAGACCTTTTGAATATACTACTTAAAGCTTGTACACGTTAAAAAAACTAGAAGAGAAGGGTTGATGGAGCAAACCGTTCTTTTCTAGTTTTATTTATGAGTTAGAATCTCTTATTTTAAATTGGAGATATATTCTTTTAAAACAAGATGAACATAGTCTTGATTGGCTGAAGCAGTATCTGGATTATACTGACCGTTATTCGTTTTATTATTGGAAAGAATGCGTATTCCTAAGAAAGGAACATTGTAACTATCGGAAATTTGTGCTGCAGCAGCACCTTCCATTTCTTCAACGGAAGTACCGTACTTTTCATGGAACCAGTTTATGCGGTCTACTTCGTTATTCCACAGATCAGCGGATCCGATAGTACCTTCAACAACTTTCCCCAGTTCGTATTGGTCTTTAACCGCATTGGCTGCTTCCAATAATTCATCGTCGCCATCAAAGTAGCGAATCTTCTCTGCATCGGGGTCCTCTCCGGCACTGCCTTCAGAAGCCATGAGGTCCATAGGCTTCCATAATGATGGATCCATTCCTTCGTTTTCTTCTGCAGACTCAGTCTTCATCGAACCGATATTGACCGTCCGTTTACCTAAGACTATATCAAATACATGCAAGTTCGGGTCATGTCCGCCTGAAGTTCCTTGATTGATAATCGCGATAGGATTGTACTTTTCAATTGCTAATGCAGTGGCGGCTGCCGTGTTTTCCATCCCTTTACTAGTCTTGGTAACAATTACAGGATAGTCATCGATAGTTCCTTTATAAAAAACAAAGTTTCCTGATTCTTCAACTTCTGCGTCACTTAATTTTTCAGCAAACTTCTCGGCTTCAATAGGCATTGGTCCTTGCACAATGATCGGACGTTGTTCAGTATCTGCTGTACTATTAGTAGTGGAGTTACAGCCTGAAACGATCGTTGCTAGAAAAAGCATACATACAATAACCCCAACTAACTTCATGTTCCTCAAAGATGATCCCTCATTCCTTAAATAATTTCATCGAATAGTATTCCTAAGCACACTGCTTTCCCAGATGCGTGATGGATTTCATTAATCCAAACAGTAACGAATAGCTGTTACAGTATGATGATGCTAGAAACCGATTATGTATTAATTGATTCTTATTACTTATTAATATTTTATATGGAAAGTAGTGAAAAGTGCTATTACGATGAATACGTTATGATTATAGCAAAGGTTTTTTGTGCTTTCAATCAATATACGAACATTTATTTAATGAATTTTTATATTGTACGTTATACAGTGTTATTATACTTCCGTAAATTGTGTAAATATAAAAATATGTTCTAAATGACGAACGATCCATGCGATGTTAATGCTATTAGGATGTAACGAATAACAAAATGCCTATGTAATATGGAAATATTATTGCTACTGCGTTTTAATCTTGTACACATTGCCATCCTATAGGTCAGTGAGTGGGTACTTCCAAACAAAAATATGTACGAAAAGCATAAGTAAGTATAGAATAGGCCAGTTGGCATTTTGTTGTAGGAAGGGTGATAAATTTGTTAAAAGCATATGCTTGGCTGACACTTTGTGTAATGGTGTGGGGCAGTAATTTTGTTTTTGGAAAGATGCTGGTCCAGGACTTTTCCCCAGCTCTCCTCACTTCGCTCAGACTATTGTTTATAGTGCTTTTTTTGATTGGATTATCTTCATATAGACTGCAAGTGAAACGATTAAATAAATATGATGTACTGGCAGTAATCTTTCTGGGTGTTTTTGGCGTTTTTATTAACCAATGGTCTTTTTTTGCTGGATTAGAAACAGCTGATCCAACAACTTCTGCATTAATCTTAGCAACTGCGCCCATTTTAACTGGTGTTTTAGCAGGTGTTTTTTTGAAAGAGAAGTTAACAATTCGTATGTTACTCGGATCTATTGTAGCGATTATAGGTATTTACTTTGTAGTAGCAAAAGGAAATGTATCCTCTTTACATATCGATAAAGGTTTATGGTGGATCGTAGTCACAATGATTACTTTTGCTATGCTAATTATCGTAACGAGACTCCTTTCCAATAGAGTGGATCCACTTGCAATTACATTATATTCAAATGTTGTCGGACTAGTTGTGTCGGTTCCTTTTATTTTTTTACTTGATACGCCGATACGAATGAGTGTAAAGATCTCGGATTGGTCATTTCTGATTATAACTGCCGTTGTGGTACACGGCATCGCCATGTTGATTTGGAATAACAATATTCGATATGTTGATGCTTCAAAGGCGTCTATATTATCTAATTTAGAACCTTTTGTAGCGATGATCATGGGATTAGTCCTGCTGTATAAACCAATAACGGGGGCGGAAATTGTCGGCTCGCTGTTTATAGTGGGAGGAGTAGTGCTGTCTACATATCAGCGAAAAAGGCTATCAAGAAGTGTAAGTTAGCCACGTAGGTAAATTCTTGAGCATGTATATGAAGTAGCTGGTTTTCTGAATTATGGAGTCTAGAGTTACCCTTAAACTACAGAAAACCTCATCCACGTCTATAACGGCAAGCCTGATCATAAGTGAGTGAGGTTTAGGGAGAACGAACTTGAATCATTAATCAAAGTAACTATTCAAGCTTTCATTCATGCTAAGGATTTCATCAACGGGTATACTAAAAGAAAATGCATACAACGCTTAAAAGGGGTCTTGTAAAATGGCACAATCATTAACTGGAAAAGTAGCATTTGTTACTGGCGCGGCACGAGGTATAGGGAAAGCAACGGCACTTCACTTGGCAAAAGAGGGAGTCCATATTGGATTGCTTGCAAGAACAGAGTCTGCTTTAAAAGAAGTAGCGACAGAAATTGAAGGTCATGGCGTAAAAGTCGCTTATGCAACTGCTGATGTTTCATCTAAAGAGCAAGTTGAAGAAGCCATTGCATCATTAACTAATAAATTAGGAACTGCTGATATCTTAATTAACAATGCAGGGATTGCTTCATTTGGTACGGTCTTGGAGATGGACCCAGAAGAGTGGAAGAACATAGTAGATGTCAACTTAATGGGTACATATTATGTGACACGTGCCGTGTTACCGCAATTAATTGAAAAAAATACAGGTGATATCATTAATATTTCATCAACAAATGGTCTAAATGGTGCGGCTACTTCAAGTGCATACAGTGCATCAAAGTTTGCGGTAATTGGCTTTACAGAATCATTAGCACAAGAAGTACGTCGAAATAATATACGCGTTTCGGCTCTAACGCCAAGTACTGTAGCGACAGATTTAGCATTAGATCTACATTTGATTAAAGAAAATGACGACTCTAAATTGATTCAATCGGAAGACATTGCTGAAGTTATTGTAGATCAATTAAAATTAAATCGACGTGTTTATGTGAAAACAGCAAGTTTAATTGCTACTAACCCGTTTTAATTTATTTACTTGATAAAATCCGAACAGGCCTATCCAGATAAACTGGATAGGCCTGTTTTTTAAATCCACTTACATAGTTATTAATGTGTAGTCACTATGCGAACATTTGGAGTTATTGTATATAAATCTGATCCGTCTCTTGGTAATTCAGAAATAACACGTAACCAACCATTTGTTTCTGAAGGTGTAGCAGACAGAGTAATCGGCATTTGACCTAGAAGTTTAATCGTCCAATCCAGTTTATACTGGTATGCACGGTTATGGTCTATGAAGGGTCCGGTGCGAATGCTGACGTCTGAACTTGCCGTAAAGCCAAGCTCATGCTTTTGATAGTCTTTGCTACCAAGCTCTTGGTCTATGCTATACATATGACCCGCTGCTTTTGCTCCCCAGTGAGGGTCTGAAGCATAGCGTACGTTCATCCCGATCAATTTATTGCCGAGTGCTACGCCATTGTACCGATATTCCCGCATATTCAAGGGATCTAAGTAATTTGTATTTAATTGATTTACTAGTGCCGAGATATTCTCCATGACAGATGCATAGTATTTCTTCGAAGAGGTATCGACATCTTCTGAACAGTGCGCATCATTGTCAGGAACAGTTAGTCCAAATAGATTGTTGTAGTTTTGTGCGTGACAACTCATGCCGTAATCACTTTCATGAATAGCGAGTGATAAAATAAGTAATGCGTTAATACGATACTCTTTTTCAATAAACTTTAATGTAGCCCCCAGATCCTTTAATGGACTTTTCACTGTAGCGTTTGTATATCTGCCACCTGTCAGTTCTTTTGCAGCGAGTTGAGTGTTGATATACGTATCTAACTCTGCCGCGCTATAGTTTGTTGGAACACGTGGGGATAGATATTGGAAGTAGGCATGACTTTCGCCTGTAATTTCGCCGTCTGCAGTAGTGAAGTTTGCTCCGTCGACACTATAATACTTTACACCTTCGTTTAGAAACGTAGGTCTTTTACCGACTACATACGCCCCGTCGTATTTTCCACTATGATGGTGATAAACGGAATGCCATAATCCTTGTTGATTCGCTTGATAATAGGATTGTCCTTTCGCTGTAGCAGTAGGAATGAGTGTGACATCATCGTGTTGGACGTACATGTCTTGTTCACCTAAATTCACCTTAACGTAGTCTGCTGTAGCGTCTGAATAAGTAAGTTCTGTATCAGTAGCGACACCTGTATATTCATACATTTTTGTAAAGATTGGCTCTTTGTAAATAGTCGTGACGGTTTGAGTATTGGTTGCTACAAAGCCAGATGGAATTTTGACATATTGTTCATTTAGCATGATACCTTGACCTTCTTGTAAGCTGGCATTTGCTTTATCAAAAGTAGAGTGGCTTGAGGCAACTGAATATGTTCCATCTTCACGAATATCGACAACAGTATAGACTTCCGTCGTAATTGTGAAAGGTTTTGTAATGGGCTTTTTTAATGTCTTAATTTCATTACCGACTTGTCCCAAGGCATCTGTCGTAATATGTAAAGTATATGTTTGACCAGCTTCGTACCCTGCTTCAGGTGCTTGAACAATTACGACATCATCCTCTACAGATATTTTAACAGGTTGTTCCTCTTGTTTACTGTTCATCACATAAATAGAGTTAGACGTAATACTGGACTCAATAACGGGGAAACTGAACGTGATGATCCATTCTTTGTCAGTCGGCATGTCTGTTGCTTCGTCGGTTAATGCCGCTGCACTTACCGTGGAAAGTGGGGCCAGTATTAGTAGAGTTACGAGTAAACAAAACAAGTGCCATTTTTTAAATAAGAATCTCATTTTCCTCTCTCCTTATAGGTGGTAGTCTCATAGTATTAATCATACACTGAATATAAAGAGAATAGGTAGAAATCCTAGTAACTAGTGCTAAATGAATTGAATTCTATGAAAAATTGATAAATCATATATCGAAAATAAGAACAGGCCTATTCAGTTTATCTGAATAGGCCTGTTCTTTATGGATTTTATATACACATGTGATCTTATGATAACTCAGGGAACAGATAATGTAGTATATCTGTCGTCAATCGACGTGTTTCACCTTTATAAGGGTAAATATGCATATACATCGATGGGTTAAAGTTTGCCTCAATGATGCCATAGGCGTCTGGATTTGCTGCTGGCATATCAAGGTCGTCAATAATCAAATCGATCCCGCTAATTTTTGCTCCAAGAGCCGCTACTGCATCTACTGCAATCTTCTTATAATCATCGGAAATCTGATCGGTTACATCAATCGAATCTCCGCCAGTACTGACATTGGAATTCTCCCGCAAGTAGACGATCTCCCCATCTTTAGGAATCGAATCCAGTTGATACCCTTGACCTTTCAGCATAAGAACCTCTAACTCGCCCAGTTGAATAAGTTCTAATGGCGTGCGGTGGTCTGTACCTCTAAGTGGATCCCGATTCTTTTCTTCAACGAGTTCCTTAATCGTGTGTATGCCATCTCCCGTGACGTTTGCAGGCACGCGTAGCATGATGGCAAGTACTTTATCGTGTAATACGAAGAAACGGTACTCTGTGCCATCGAGGAACTCTTCTACTAGTACAGACGAGTCTTCGTCGAATGCGAGTGTGATTGCTTTCTCGTAGTCCTCATAACTGGCCCCATCTTTAAAGATAGAAATACCGATTCCGTAGTTCGTTGTTTTAGGCTTCACAACGAAAGGTGTCTTGGCAAACATATCATAGGCACGCAATGCATCTTCAATAGTATTAAACTCGTCACCGCCTGGCACACGATAGCCTTCTTGGTGAAGAATTTTCTTCGTTACTGTTTTATTTTCCATAATCAAAGTAGAGACATACGTATCTTTACTCGTCATGTTACCGTTCTTGACAAACTCCACATGGTCACGTAGTTTTAGCTTCAAGAACTGATCTTGACGATCTAAAATCTCTACTTCGATGCCTTGTTGAAATGCATCAAACATGAGAATCTGCGTAGATAACTCCATATCCGTAAAGCCTGTTAACTCATACGGTTTTTCCCAAAGATTAGCGTAGGTTTCTTTTGCAATTTCTATAGCTACCTGACTTTGACTACTCTTTTGACTTTCCGTATATAGCCTACCAGCTAAAGTCTTCGAAGGATCTTCTAGCATAGCTCTCAAATTGCTAAATAACGTGTCAGAAACAGGGAAGCCTAAATCCTTAGACAACTTTTCCATACCGTCAACTAGCTCGTAAGCCTCTGCTTCAAACGCTGTGCGTGACAATGGATGCTCAAGCGCAACTACATCATTCCGCGCATCCCCGACTTTTCCATACTCATCACTCTCTGGATGTTCATCTTTCTGCAGAAGATACAGAGAGAAAATATGCAAGAATTCCGCTTGTTCATAGCTGATTCCATTCGTTTCAAAAGGGTTCAAATCAATGTTTCGTAATTCTACATAACGAACGCCCTCGGTCAAAAATTCTTCTACACGTTCGCTTCCGCGTAAGCGCATCGCAGTATAGAATTCCTTTTCTTCCACAAGCAACCCTTTATTTACGACACAGGATAGATCTTCAATATATTTCTCTATTGAGCTGAATGAAACTTTTACCTCATCGTGATTTACATAGCCAAATCTGCTACTCCGTATACTTCTAACCGGTTCATTAGGCTGATCATCACAGCCGTAGAAGTTCTCGTCACTAGTAGGGGAGGCACCATAAAAGTACGTCACAAGCCAGCGATAGTATAAGTAATTCCTTGTGAGCTTTAAGTATATATTGGTTTTGAAATGCTTATAGTTATCGATCTCCGACTGTAAATCAAACAGTTTCTTGAGCAATTCATCACCAAATTCAAAGTTAAAATGGATCCCGCATATCATTTGTTTCCGACGACCGTATGAAGTAGATAAAGAGCGTCGATAGAGAACGTTCTCAAAGTTCTCCAATTTTGCAATTACGATATCTTCCTCTTTTTCTGGAAGTGCAGGCGGCATACTTAACGGCCATAACATTTCCCCTTTGCCCATGGAGCGGTATGCCACATCATGGATAGCCGACAGATAATCAAATAATTCGTCCCGTGTGTTCAGGACAGGTGTTATCAATTCCATTTGTGTTTCCGAGAAGTCGCGCTGAATATACGGGTGTTCATCTGCCATTCCAATGCTTGCAGGATGATCTGTCGTCGCTAAATTTCCCGCAAGATCCACGCGTTGGCCTTCTTTTTCAATACCATACCGAGCTTTCAGAACATATGGCTTTACACGTTCATCGGCTAACATTTTCTTTAGATCCATCGTAACTGTCCCTCCTATGTAAAAAATCAATTCGTTCCTTCTATTTTAGTTCATATACCCTAAAAAACAAAAACATCCACATTATAAGCAATGTGGACATTTGGAATGTAGGTAAAAAAGTAGAGATATGCATTGTTGAAAGGTGCTGCAGGGAGACGCATTCCTATAGGTATGGCCCAAGCCATGCCTATAGGAACGGAAATTCCATGCAGTATCCTATTTCAACTATCTATATTCACTTAAGTGATTCTAAGTTCTGCATATGAAAATCAAAGTGTTCCTCTAAGAAAGAAGAGATGAAGAAATAGCTATGGTCATAGCCGTCTACTTTGTTATATTCCACCGCTTGATTATGCTGCTTCGCATTCTCAAGGAACGGCTTCTCATTCAACTGCTCTGGGTAAAAACCATCTGCAGTGCCTTGCGTAATGAGGAT
Organism: Sporosarcina sp. P3; assembly: GCF_002743415.1. Lineage (NCBI taxonomy): Bacteria > Bacillati > Bacillota > Bacilli > Caryophanales > Caryophanaceae > Sporosarcina > Sporosarcina sp. P3. The sequence goes on along the minus strand of NZ_PDZE01000003.1, from coordinate 347,041 downwards.
GGGTGGAATACCTGCTTCCTTTACTAGCTCAGCAGTGTCCCACTCTTTCCATGCTGCTTTGTCTTCGCCCAAGTACGTCGTAAATGCTTTGATTCCCCAAGGAACATCACTCGGACTTGAAATCGGTGAAAACGCGGAAATCGCTTTGAAACGATTGGCATTCTTCATTCCGATCATCAATGCACCATAACCACCCATCGAGTGCCCCATAATACTTTCGTTACCTGAGAAATTAGGTACTAGAGAAGCCGCAATTTCACTAAGCTCCTGCGTAATATACGAATACATTTGATAATGCGTTGCCCATGGTTCTTCAGTTGCGTTTAGATAAAAGCTCGCACCTTGTCCAAGGTCAAATGCCTCATCGTTCGCTACATCTTCTCCACGTGGTGATGTATCGGGAATAATCACTGCTGCTTGATGTTTTTCAGCCAAGCTTTGGAAACCACTTTTTTGACTGAAGTTATCATCCGTACAGGTTAATCCCGATAGAAACCAAATAAGCGGTACTTCTTTTTGTTCTTTATTTGACGGTAAGAAGATACTAAATGTCATATCACATTTGAGGACTTCTGAGTAATGGTTATACTTGTTCTGTTCCCCACCAAAAGATCGTCTTTGCTCAATGCGTTCTACATTCATGATCTCACTCTCCATATGTTAGTATTGTACGAATAGATTCACCTTTATGCAGTAAATCAAATGCTTCGTTGATATCTGTGAAGTTTAGTTGGTGTGTAATGAATGAATCTAAATCAATTTCACCATCCATGTAATCATCAATCATCCCAGGTAATTCGGTTCTACCTTTTACTCCGCCAAATGCAGAACCGCGCCATACGCGACCTGTAACTAGTTGGAATGGACGTGTATGAATTTCTTTACCGGCAGCTGCGACGCCAATGATGACACTCTCGCCCCAACCTTTATGGCAGCATTCAAGAGCAGCTTTCATGACTTCAACATTACCGATACATTCGAAGCTGTAGTCTACTCCGCCATCTGTCATGTCTACAATGACTTCTTGAATTGGCTTATCGAATGTAGAAGGGTTGATGAAATCAGTTGCGCCCATCTTCTTCGCTAATTCAAATTTATCTTCATTCATGTCAATGGCGATAATACGGCCCGCTTTTGCTTGCTTTAGTCCTTGAATAACGGCTAAACCAATAGCTCCCAGACCGAAGACTGCGGTGACAGCACCTTCTTCTACTTTCGCTGTCTTATGAACAGCTCCAATACCCGTAGTAACGCCACAACCGAATAGACAAACTTTATCAAGTGGTACGTTTTGGTCTTCTACTTTAACTAGGGAAATCTCAGACACGACAGTATATTCACTGAATGTGCTCGTTCCCATGTAGTGATAGATAGGTTCACCATTATAAGAGAAGCGAGTAGTACCGTCAGGCATTAATCCTTTACCTTGTGTTTCGCGAATTGCGCCACATAGGTTAGTTTTACCGGATAGACAGAATTTACATTTCCCACATTCAGGTGTATAAAGTGGAATTACGTGATCACCAGGCTTAACAGAAGTGACGCCTTCACCTACTGAAACTACGACGCCAGCACCTTCATGACCTAAAACGGCAGGAAATACTCCTTCTGCGTCATCGCCCGATAATGTATATGCGTCTGTGTGACAGACAGAAGTGTAAAGAATTTTGACTAATACCTCATGAGCTTTTGGCTCTTCTACATCAATTTCTACAATTTTAAGTGGTTCTCCAGGTTTGAATGCTACAGCTGCTCTACTTTTCAAATGAAGCCCTTCTTTCTTTTGCTTTATTGTGTTTACATTTCTATCATTACATATTATAATTCACCATGCAATACTGACTCTTTTGTCACTATGGCCATGAATAATATGGAAAGAAGTGAGGAAATATGATTATTCAGTATAAAGATAAACAGTACTTCACAAGCAAGGATTTAGCTTTGTCTGTCATAGGAGGACGTTGGAAAATCGCAATTATCTGGTGCTTACTACACGAGTCACCATTAAGATTAAGTGAGATGCAGAAAAAACTTCCTGATGCCAATCAACGTATGTTGATTAGACAATTACGTGAATTGGAAGAAGATAAAATCATTACGCGCTACGTCTATCCCGTTGTGCCGCCAAAAGTAGAGTATCAATTAAGTGAAGTTGGTTTATTATTAGAACCAGTCGTTACGTCAATATGTGATTTTGGTGATCAGTTTATGCAAACGATTGAAAATGAGGTAGATTCAACTTCAATCGATTGAATGAAGACAAATTATGACGAATCAGGCTATACTAAGAAGCACAGCTTTAGGCTAGAGAGGGTACAGGTGATGATATGAATAACAATGATATTTTAAGCAGATTACGCTATGCACTGGATCTAAAAGATTCGGCAGTTGTAGAAATGTTTGCGTTAGGCGGACTGAAGACAAACAGAGCAGAAGTTAAAGAAATGCTGACGAAAATGAATGAGGATAGCACGGATGAAATGCAGATGAATGAATATGCAAAAGAAATTGACAATATGACGCTGGAGTCATTCTTAAATGGCTTGATTAGCTCCAAAAGAGGGGTGCCGGAGAATGCCAGTAACGCTCCGCAACCATTCCTTATGTCAGAGGAAGGTCATCGAAATGTCAATAATATTTTGCTGAAGAAAGTTAAAATCGCATTATCTCTTACAAGTGAAGATATGCTCGATATTTTAGAAAATGCGGGAGTAACCATTTCTAAAAGCGAATTGAGTGCTGTTCTTCGTAAAGAAGGCCATCGAAATTATAAACCGTGTGGCGATCGATATGCACGTAACTTCTTAAAAGGATTGGCTCTTCGTTATCGCGATCAGGAGACCGGAGAGTAATTGTATATAATGATGGATAAAAAGGTAAGGAGTGTTGGAAAGATATGTTCAAACGTAATAAAGCATGGTATTTCCTACTAAGTGTAATGGCGTTGGCTATTCTTTTAGTGGGATGTGGAAAAGCGACTGAAGAAAAATCAATGGAAACACCGAAAGAAGAGTCTGCAGAACAACCTAAAGAAGCAGCGGTAGATTACTCGGCAGACGTGAAAGAGAACCCTATCGTGACGATCACGATGGAAAACGATGAACAGATTGTCTTAGAATTAGAACCGACTGTTGCACCGAATACGGTAGCGAACTTCATTTCTTTAATTGAAGACGACTATTACGATGGTTTGATTTTCCATCGTGTAATTCCAGGCTTTATGATTCAAGGTGGAGATTCTTCGGGTGATGGCTCAGGTGGACCGGGATACGCTATTGATGGTGAATTCTCTTCAAACGGATTTGAAAATAATATGAAACATGAGCGCGGTGTCATTTCGACTGCACGGACGCAAGACCCGAACTCCGCGGGCTCTCAATTTTTTATCATGACAGACGATAACACTTCGCTTGACGGTGAGTATGCGGCTTTCGGTAAAGTAACGGAAGGCATGGAGACAGTGGATGCGATCGTAGCTAGTGAAACAGATGCTATGGACAAGCCTCTTGAAGAGCAGAAAATGAAGACAGTTGAAGTAGATACAAAAGGCTTCGACTACCCTGAACCAACTACACATTAATTATCGAAAAACGCAGTAGGCCATGAAGCCTGCTGCGTTTTGATGTAAACAGTTCGTTTATTTCCCGTGCAATACATAAATCCAACACGATTACAGGGAAAATACAAAATACTACGTACTACTAAATGAAAAAAGGCCGTCATGTTGTTTCATTTTTCGTAAGAGAGAGTAGTATGATGCTTAGATACTAGTATAAGTTCATTTACAGATAGACGTTTCACGTGAAACATAGCAGATTAGGAGAAGCGAGTGATCATTTTTGAGCCGACAAATAATAGACGCACATATTCATGTAGATATGTATAAAGAGGAAGATCAGATTCAAATTTTGAACGAATTAGAAGAGAATGATGTGACTGCAATAGTGGCGGTATCAAATGATTATATATCGTCCGTTAAGCAAATAGAATTTGCCAAAAAAGATAGTCGAATCAAACCTGCTATAGGTTATCATCCCGAACAAGCTCTACCGAGTGAAAGTGAGCTTTCAGCTATTCTTCGATTGATCGATGACCATGCAGAGGGACTTACGGCAATTGGAGAAGTAGGATTACCCCATTACTCGAGGCAAGAGCAACCTGGCTTAGATGTAGGGCTGTATAAAGACGTGTTAGAACGCTTTGTTCAGAAGGCGGAAAAGTATAACTTGCCAATTGTATTACATGCCGTGTATGAAGATGCAGAAATGGTCTGTGATATGTTGGAGCAGTATTCCATCTCGAAAGCACACTTTCACTGGTTTAAAGGGGGTGATCAAATCTTGCAGCGAATTGTTTCAAACGGTTATATGATTTCTGTGACCCCGGAAGTTACGTATCGAGAAAAGATTCAACAAATAGTTAAACAAGTTCCGTTAACTCAGTTAATGGTAGAGACGGATGGACCGTGGCCGTTTGAACATTCTTTTAAAGGAAATTTAACACATCCCGCCATGCTACATGAAAGTGTTCGCAGTATAGCCAAAATTAAAGACGTAACTGTTGATGAGGCGTATAGAGAAATCTACAAGACGTCACAACGGTTCTTTTGCATATAAAACAGAGACACGCTTCAAATAGCGTGTCTCTGTTTTATAAGTGCGAAAGTCATGAACACATGACAATAATTTTATGCGGTGTAGTTTGCGGTGGGATGCTTTTTGTAGTTGCACCATATAAAACTATCAAATTCCGCTCAGTTATATTCCCTGTGAAATACTGGCCATTCGTCAATAGTATTTCAGTTTGTGGAGACAGATTAAGCTGGAGCGTTCCATCACTACTCTGCAGGCGACGGTTGAAGTAGTCGACTTTGACATTTTCATGCCTAGAATCTTTGGACATAACTATCGCTCTAAATTGAGGGGGATAAATCATAGGCGTGGCAGCATCGGCATCATAAAATCCTGTAACGCGATCTCCTACGCGAACCTTTACGTGATGAACGAAATAAGTTGTCGGCTCTACTACAAAGTTGACGACATTACCTTGGCCATTGTCCACTGTCATCAATAGGTAGCAACCCGCATCATTATTTTGCCCCGTATAAAAATCATTTATTACCATGACAACACCACCAAAAGACTGAAGATTCATCGTAATACCCCTTTCGTCCATAAATCATATCTATCTAGACTATGCCGGGCTTCAAATTTAGTGACTACTAAAAAAGCCTACAGTTCAAATTGAAATAATTTTCCAAAAGTCAATTGACATTATTGATGAAACAAGATATATTAAATGATAACGGTTCTCATTTGCGTGTTATAAACGTCACATGTTTGTCATAATCTACTAGATGGTAAGTTGCTATGATTCATGTATGGGGCAATTTATGAGATAATTTAGAAGTGGAAATGTATCCATTGACTGGAAACCAATCGGTGGGTTTATGTAGCATGAAAGTAAACAAGGGAGAAGGGAGTATTTCCAAATGAAAAAAGCATTTTTATATCTTTTAGTTGTAAGTTTTTTCGTGCTAACAATAGGTCTGCCGCAAGCATCCGCTAAAATAGCAGACGGTACCCAGCAATTAAATTATCAAGTTAATCAGCCGGACAGCACTAATGCATCTATTGCAAATGACTATTTCCAAAAACCAGCACTCGTGACAGTAACGAATGGCTCTGCTGTTGTACAGATTACACTGAAGAACAGTTCGTGGATTACGAAGTTTGAGCCGGCAGGCGGAGCAGAAGTAGTCAATGAAGACCTGAAGGCCGATACACGTGTTGTAGAGTTTAGCGTAAGTGATATTTCAAAGCCCGTGAAGATCCCAATGAAAGTGGACGTAGAGCATATCAATTACCACCATGAGTATACAGTGGATTTGGTGTTCGAGGACAAGAGTGCCGTGACACCACCGGCAGTAAAATCTCCTGCGCCTACTACACCACCTAGTACTAATACGAACACTAGTACCAGTACGGTGACAAAGAAACCAACTAGTCAAGTACCAGTGAAGAATCCACAAACTAGTGATACAACGCCATACCTAGTAATCTTCGTATTGGCGGGTTCTGCATTTTTATTGTATAAAACTACATTCCGAAGAAAACAGGGGGAACAGTAATTATGACGAAAAAAACATCATCTCGCGCGACGAAAGTAGTGCTTGCTTCATTGCTGGCAGCTTCCATCGCTATTCCAACAGCAGCATCGGCTAATCCGATTAGCACAAGCAACCAAGCAACGTCTGTTTTGACGCAGGCGGTGGCAGTGGTTCAAGTAATTGATTTGAATATATACAAGTCTGGAACCACGACACCTGAGCCGGCAATTAGCGGACACCTTGTACCACAAGGGACGTTAGTAGAAAAAGATGGAGTGTCATATGCGAAAGTAACAGTTGCTGCTAAATCTGCTCCAATGATTGCAGGTCTTCAAACGAAACAAGGAGAAGAGTTTGCTGATGCAACGGAAGTTAAAAATGCTGACGGCACAACTACTTATACTTTCCCGGTAGAAGCGGATAAAGTATATTCAAGCAAAATTCATGTAGTGGTGCCTGCCCACAACATGGACAAGTGGTATCCATTTGACTTGAAAGCAACAGTGGCTAAAGCAGATGCGGAAGTGGTAAATAATGTAAATGTAACAGTATATAAAGATGGAACTTCGGAAGAGTCCATTATGAATGATTATATGTCGCCAGTTGCATCCGTAAAGAAAGTAAAGGACGGCAACGAAGTAACAGTAACATTCCCTAAAGGTGGCTATATCCACGGCTTCAAAATCGCTGGTAAGGAAGTTCCTATAGCAACAGATGACAAATCGACAGGCGTACGCACATACACATTTAAGGTAGCAGATCTAACAAAGTTAGTGAATGCAGATCTTCATGTCATTGTAAATGAAGGACCTATCCAATACGATTCAAACCACAAAGTGCAAATCGGTCTTGATGGTGTAAAACCAACTGTAAACCCGTTCAAAGACATCGCTAAAGACGGTAACAAAGAAGCGATTCTTGCTCTTTATAGCCAAGGCATTGTCAAAGGTGCGGACAAGTTCAATCCACGTAATAACATCACACGTTCACAGTTCGCATTGATGGTTGCACGTGCATTAAACCTAGAATCCACTAAGGACGTTGGATTTAAAGATTTAGACAAAATCACGGATCAAGAACGCCTAAGCGCAATCAATGCTCTTGCAGAAGCAGGTATTGTACAAACGAATGAAAAGTTCAATCCGAACCATACATTGACTCGTCAGCAAGGAGCTTTGATGCTATACCGTGCAATTCAATTTGCAGAAGGTAAAGAAATCAAAAAAGGTGATACCACTCTTCCTTTCTATGCAGATGGAAAAGTCATTACAGATCCTGAAGCAAAACAAGCATTTGCATTGTTGTATGCAGAGAAAATTATGACAGGTGCTCCTCAGCCAAACGGTAAAGTATTGATCAGCTCAGGCAGTTCATTACAACGTACACAAATGGCTAAAATTTTATATGGTTCATTAGAATTCATGAATAAATAAGAACGAATACAGATACTTCCTTTCGCTTGTTCAAAAGTGGAAGGAAGTTCCTGTCGTTTTACATGATGTGTAAAGGAGTGTACGTTTGAAATGAAAAGACTGGTTTTGTTACCTCTACTTTTGCTACTCATCTCTGCGTGGCTTCCTTTTCATTCTGTAAACGCAAACGAAAGGAAAGAAATAGCAAATGATGTGTATCAAGTTGAACTAAGTTTTCTAACAGATAAAGCCGAGGAGACAGCTGTTATATTTACTAGGCAGGCTACGTTAACGGTTAAGGAAGACCGTTATACGTTATCCATTTCAGCGAAGAAAGATCACATCTTAACGCATATCACTGCCGTGCAGCAAGGGAACAGAACGAGCACGCGATTGGATCGAACAGAAAACTTAGTTCAATTTGATATAAAGGATGTACAACAAAAGATTGAACTTACAGGCACATATCGCTTGCCGAAAGAACATGCACAGCAATCCTTTTCTTATGAAGTGTTGATCCAGGAGCAGTCCTTACCAACGTTTAAGCAAGTTCAACCCGCAAAGTCCATTCAACCAAGTGATGATACCGTACATTACCAGTTGTTATCAGACGGCAAACCGTCGGCAATGAACGACTATGTCAATCAAGAACTGCATGTCATTACACGTGATAATAAATATTATGCACAGTTAGAGATTCTTCTACCAAGTAAGGTCAAAGATTTCAAAGTAGAGCAGCAAGGGGATTTAGTGGAACCAAAAGTGGTATCACAAAACAAGACGCGCATTGTGCAATTCGAAGTAGAAGATTTCCAAGAGGGGACTCGTATTTGGATGCAGGTGAAGGACTCTGAGAACTCACATGTACAGGAAGAGTTTTTGCAAATTGCTTTCAATCCACAACAGATCGCGAAGTATTTAAGCAAAGTACCTTCAGCCAATAAAGCAGTTTCTTCCTTGACTAAGCGAACTGAGCAGCCTAAAAAACCCACTACTCCAGCTAAACAAACCACGACCGAAAAAGAACAGAAGGTAGAGAAGATATCGGAAGAGAAAAAACAGAACCAGGACGAGTTACCACCTCTCCTTCCTGAAGTGCAATTAGAATTTGATCGTACGGTGGATGATGTGAAAGAAGAACCAGCCAAGATCGTAACGCAAGTAGCAAGTGAACCGGAAAAACTATCGACCCAAATACAAGAAGAACAAACGATTCCCTTCGATATAGTGAAGTTGGGAATACTAATTACATTATGTATATTATCAGCCGTTTTATTGATACGTCGATTACTAAAGAAAAGTCATGTTGTGAGCAATGAATAACGAGTGGAGGATTACATTGTGCAAAAAAAGTGGAGATATGTATGGCTGATGTTGGTAATCGCAACAGCAGCTATAATCGCAGGATGCGGCAATGATAAAGAAGAAAAAGCCGTTTCAGCAGATACCGCAGAGAAAAGTGAGACCGTAGAAACAAATGATCAACGAATTATTGCGGGTACTGTTGTTATCGCAGATATTTTAGATAAGCTAGACCTAGATGCGATCGCTATTCCTGAAACAGAAAAGAAATTGGCGAGCCGGTTTGATGGGCTTCCGACTATTGGAAATGCCATGACGCCCGACATGGAAATTGTGAAATCAATGGACCCAACAGATTTTTTATCTGTTTCTACACTAGAATATGACCTTGAAGCCGGCTTTGAACAATTGAATATCCCCGCAACATTTTTAAATTTCCAAAGCGTGGATTCGATGATACAAGAAATTCAAGGTCTTGGAGAACGCTATGATCGTACTATTCAAGCAGATAAATTAGTAGGGGACTTACAGAAAAAGATTGAAGCTGCCGAAGTCGTGGCGGCGAATCGCAAAGGACCAAGTGTATTAATATTATTAGGTATCCCAGGCAGTTACTTAGTCGCGACGGAAAACTCCTATGCGGGTGACCTCGTAAAACGTGCAGGTGGAACCAATGTCATGGAAGGTCAGGATCCTGAATACTTATCGTCTAACACGGAGTATCTGCATAATAGTAATCCGGATATTATCTTGCGTTTATCACACGGTATGCCAGATGAAGTCGTGGAAATGTTCAATGAAGAGTTCCAAACAAATGATGTATGGAAGCATTTCGATGCGGTGAAAAATGGTAAAGTATATGATCTAGAAGAAGAGTTATTTGGCACAACCGCTTCATTGCAAGTACCTGAAGCATTAAGTGAGCTAATGAAGATTTTCTATCGATAATTCGATGAATTTCGTGTGTAAAGGAAGGCCGTCATGAGAAAAAGAATTGCAAGTTATGTAATGGTATCCCTGCTGCTAGTTGTAACCATCGTCTATTCGGCTACGACAGGAAGTATTAAAATGGGATTCTTTGAATTTTTCGGTGCGCTCTTTGAACAGGGTAACAGTCAGATGGAAGCCATTCGGGACTTGCGCTTTCCACGAATGATTGTGGCAATTTTTGCAGGCGCAGCGCTGTCGGTTTCCGGTGTCTTGTTGCAGTCTGTAATGCGTAATCCTCTTGCAGATGCAGGAATTATTGGAATATCTTCTGGTGCTGCATTCGTACAGTTATTCATTATTTCGTTCTTTCCGGCGCTCTTTTTCATGACGCCTTTATTTGCATTTATGGGTGGGGCTTTCGCTTGTTTTCTCGTCTTTGCATTGTCGTGGAAATCAGGTCTCAGCCCGTTAAAATTAATACTTGTGGGAATCGCGATCAATGCGATGTTCACAGGTCTCACTGAAGCGTTCATCAGCTTTGGTGGCTCATTGAACGTCTCAGCCTCAAGTGTGATTGGTTCGAATTTAACGATGCGTACGTGGAGTGATGTCTCTACAATTGCAACATATGGAACGATCGGATTAGTGCTGGCATTCGCGTTGTACAGCTGGTGTAACTTATTGGTGTTGCAAGATAAGACGGCAAAAAGTATTGGCTTCCATGTTGCGCGTGCCCGTTTACTCATCGCGGCGGTAGCCGTTTTATTGGCAGCGATTTCGGTTGTAGTTGCGGGTGTGATTTCATTTGTTGGATTACTTGTACCACATATTGCCCGTAGATTAGTAGGCTATGACCACAAAGTGCTCATACCGTTCACAGCGCTTTTAGGAGCGTTAATTATCTTGCTAGCAGACACGCTCGGTAGAACAATTGTAGCGCCGCTTGAAATACCTGCCTCGACGTTGATGGCGATCATTGGCGGGCCGTTCTTAATATTCTTACTGCGAAAAGAGTGATCTGTTATGGAAATGAAGCGCATTATTGTATCGCATGATAATATAACCAATCATTTGGATGATGTCTCGACGTCTATTTCTAAAGGGAAAGTGACGACGATTATCGGGCCGAATGGTTGTGGGAAATCGACATTACTAAGTGTGCTATCACGCGGTAATATGCCGAAATCGGGAATGGCATCATTAGAGAATCGTGATTTAGCAATGTTTAAACCGAAAGAGTTTGCGAAGAAATTAGCAATTGTTTATCAGCAGAATGAAGTGCCAAAAGATTTGACGATTGAAAAACTAGTCGGTTTTGGCCGATTGCCTCATAAAACTCTATTGCAACGTAACCAAGAAGAGGATCGCAAGGCTATAGATTGGGCATTGTCTGTGACGAACCTGACAGACAAGCGCTATAAAGACTTAGAGGCATTGTCGGGTGGAGAGCGTCAGCGTGTATGGATTGCGATGGCACTAGCACAGCAGTCAGAAATACTGTGCCTCGATGAGCCTACAACGTATTTGGATATTTATTATCAGATTGAATTATTGGAGCTTGTAAAATCACTTAACGAAAACTATGGATTGACGATTGTCATGGTGTTGCATGATATCAACCAGGCGATTCGTTATAGTGATGAGATTATTATGATGAAGAACGGTCGAGTCATTGCAGAAGGTCCGCCACGAGAAGTCATTACAAAGGATGTCATCAAAGAAGTATATGGAGTCAACGCTGTCTTCAAGGAAGATGACGAATTAGGTCTTTATATGATGTCACTTGGTATTTAGGAGGTAAGCTGATGAAAAAACGCCTGTCGAAACTGATGCCTTTCGTTTATTTGACAGTCTTTCTCTATTCAGGCTATTTACTCGTGCAGTATGTATATACATACGTGGAATCAGCCAGCTCATTGAAGGAAACGCAACAAATGTATAAGACAGCGTTGGAAAGCACAGCCCAGGTTGCGGTAACGGGAGACGTTAAAGAAGAACTCTTGGAAGACGATTCGATGCGACCCCAGTTTGAAGAATTACATAAAGTGAATCAAGATATAGTGGGCTGGATTTCAGTAGAAGGTACCAATTTGCATAACCCGATCTTGCAGGCTGAAGATAACGAGTTTTATTTAAATCGTAACTTCACACGGGAAAGTAGTCGCGCGGGCAGTGTCTTCATGGACTATCGAAATGATATTACGGATATGAGCCATAACACGGTCCTCTACGGGCATGCAATGAGAAACGATACGATGTTTGGTAGCTTGAAGAAATTTGGCGATCAAGACTATGCAGACGAACATTCCGTTATTTATATCGATACATTATATGAAGGGTATGATGTGGAAGTGTTTGCAGCCTATGAAACGACGATTGACTTTTATTATATTGAGACAGATTTTCAGACGGATGAACAATTTTCAGAGTTTCTAGAAGAAGTGCAATCACGTTCTTTGATTGATATGCCAGTGGAAGTAGGGCCGGATGACCGGATTGTGACTTTATCGACTTGCAATAACTCTGTGAATAGTAAAGATAAACGCTATGTAGTGCAGGGCAAATTAGTGAAGCGTTAACGTATATAGATTGAATGAGGAGTTGCTCTTACAGGGTAGCTCCTTTTAATTTCTTTAACGATTCGTCTAGTAATGATACGATAGGATAAAACGATGAGGTGGGGGACTTCATGGACTTGGATCGACTGCAAAATAAATTGTATGAAAATAAATCTTTATTCATTGGAGAAGATACTGCATTCCGTTCCGCAGTAATTATTCCGTTAGTGAAAGCGGAAGGGGAATGGCATGTGCTGTTTGAGGTGCGTGCCCTCACGATGAGAAAACAGCCGGGCGACATTAGTTTTCCTGGTGGCAAAATTGATATAACTGATGCATCTCCTATGGAAGCAGCTTTGCGGGAGACGCAAGAAGAGCTCGGAATTGATCCGAAGACGGTACAGATGGTAGGAGAGTTAAGCCCGTATGTTGCGTCGCCTTCATTTGTCGTCTATCCGTTTGTAGCAGTTGTGGATTATCATGAAATTATTCGGAGCTACAATAAAGACGAGGTGGAGGAGGTATTTTCAATTCCACTTAAGTGGCTTGTGGATCACGAGCCGTACATGCATACGGTAGCCATCGAAACAGCACCGCCTAAAAACTTCCCATTTGAAAAGATTATGAATGGAGACCAGTATAAATTTAGAAGTCATTCGCTGGAAGAATGGTTTTATGAGTATGGTAATTATACAGTTTGGGGATTGACGGCTAGAGTATTAAAGCATTTCATTGATATCGTGAAGAAATAAATTGGAATGAGGATCAAGTATGAAACAAAAGAGGACATGGAAATTCAAGTTGTTCGTTGGGCTAGCTATTTTCCTGTTAATGATTGCAGTTGGGTTCTTTATATTCGCTAATTCTTATTACTCGGCGCAGTCTTACGCAGAAGAAAATTTACAGTCAGACTCAGATGTAATTGTTGAGAATGGCAAAGAGCTAGTGTTTAAATCTACTGCAAATAAGAATAATATAGGTCTGATATTCTACCAAGGTGCAAAAGTAGAAGCTGAAGCATACGCACCGCTGGCTAAGAAAATTGCCAAACAAGGTTATACGGTAATTATTCCTCACCTACCGCTCAAGATGGCCATCTTCTCACCTGACCGAGCGGATAAGATAATACGTAATCATCCCGAAATAGATACATGGTTAATAGGAGGTCATTCTTTAGGCGGTGTGACGGCATCGGATTACGCGTCTCGCCATGAAAAGATTTCCGCGCTCGTGTTGCTAGCTTCTTATCCTGGAAGTCATACAGATTTAAGTGAGGCAACGGTGGATATTTTGTCGATTTGGGCGAGTCAGGATGAAGTAGCGGACGCGAAAGCTATTCAAGAGGCCAAATCTAGTATGCCAAGTGATGCAAAGTTCATCGAAATAGAGGGCGGTAATCATGCAGGTTTTGGTGATTACGGTAAACAAAAGGGTGACGGTGAAGCGACTATATCGAATGAAGAACAGATCATGCAGACTTCTGCTGCGATCGTGGAATTAATTGAGGGTTTGAAGAAGTAGAAAATATCTTCTACCAAATTAAAAAGCTGTGCGAGAGGTCGTATAATTACGACTTCCAGCACAGCCTGTAGCGCTATGGTTAAAGTGTAGAATTAACGTACTGTTAACGTCACTTCAATATTGCCTCTAGTTGCTTTGGAATACGGGCAGACGTGGTGTGCTTTTTCTACTAGCTCTTCTAGTTGAGCCTTTTCGATGTCTGTACCACTCACTTGTAACTCAACTTCTAGCTTGAAACCACCGTCTGATTCATCTTTGCACAAGCTAACGTTTGCTGTGACTTCTGATGAAAACTTCACGCGTTCCTTGCTTGCAACGAGTTGAAGTGCACCGTCGAAACAAGCTGCATAGCCTGCAGCGAATAATTGCTCAGGGTTGGTAGAGTTCTCTAATTCTTTCGCTCTTTTTGTTCCTGGCATTGCCGTATCGAATTCGACTACTTGGTCAGAGGATACTACATGACCTTCTCTTCCTCCCTTCGCAGTTGCTGTGGATGTAAATAATTTTTCTGACATAAAATCACTACCTTTTGTCTAGTTTTTTATTCTCACTCCATTGTGTACCCGAATATCGGAGAATTATGTGTAAATTCTTTAAGTTTTTATATGTGTGTATAGTTAAATCATTTAACGTAGCCAGTACGTATAGTTAAATCAGTGAGGAAGTGGGAACGGGAAATGAATAAAAATGATATTGCGGATATCCGTAAACGATTTAAATTAGATACAGATCTTTTGACTATCACTGATATTTACCATGCCTACATTAGGCAGGAAAGCAGTGAGATTTACCATGAGGAAAGTCAGGCATTTGCTTTACTTGATCGTGAGCAACAAGAACTGTTCATGACGAATTTCAAAAAGGTGCTAGGTGGTAAACTAGGCATGAAGTTATTTGAAGTGAAGTTCGAACGTCAAAGTGAAGAGAATAATGAAAATCACGCACAAAAAATTTTGTATGAAGGATTGCATGCAGAAGAAGCTGAAGAATGGAAAGAAGAGATGCAACACTTAGCCATCAAAATGGTAAAAGATGTGCAATATGAAAAAGATCTCGTCGTGACATTTATTCGCGGAAACTACTTTAAGAAAACCAAGCGTAACAGTGAAGAGACAGAAATTGATATGCGGGATGAAGTATTTACGACGCCGTTTATTCTATGTAGTATGAATCATACGGACTTGCCGAAGCGCTCCATTGTTTTTGATTTCCAGGAGCGTGAATTCAAATCGAATCCAATGCTTGATCCAATCATTAATCTTGCGTCACCAATAGGTGGCTTTTTATTCCCTTGCTTTACAGACAATTCGGCTGATGTCAATCATGTGCTATATGCTGCGGGTAAAGTGAACAAGCCAGATTATGCGTTCATAGAGAATGTATTGAATGGAGAAGAAGTGGTTACTGCTGCAGACGATAAGGCTGTTTTTGAGGAGATCGTTAAACAAGTAGTCGGTGGTGAAGTAGACACGGAAACACTAGGGAATGTATATGAAGCCATCTACCGATTAACTGTGACGGATGAAGAAGAGGAAGAACCGGAAGAGCCGCCAGCAATCGATGCGAAGCAAGTAGAGCGTGTATTGAAAATGAGCGGTGTCGACTACGTGAATACGGAGTCTGTAGAAACGGCTTTTCAGACTATAGTGGATGATACTTCTTATGAAATGAAAGCTACTCACATCGTTCCAAGTTATACGTCGAAATCAATTAAGATCGAAACGAAAGTAGCAAATATATCAATCAGTCCACAAGACTTAAAGTATGTGAAACAGGTGAACTATGACGGCAAGCAATGTATTTTGATTGAAGTAGAAGAAGATACAATAATTGAAGGATTCAAAGTGATATCGGAAGATTTATTGACGTGAAATAGTTAATAATTGAATCCAATCCGCCAAGTAACTTGAAAATTCGTCACATTACAAGCTTAATCCTGATAAATAAACATGTCCCTTTAAACCTAGTTATATTTGATGTATAATAGAAAAGATGGTAGTAGATGTATGGTTAAACTAAGACAGAATAAAGTGCTCCTAGTACGCGCCATGTATGCTGTGACGCCTTATTTAGGAACATTTACGTTTCTGTAAATTTCACATATAAGGAAGGTCAAAATGAGTAATAGACAAACTAAATCAGATGTTATATTAATTGGTGCCGGAATTATGAGTGCAACGCTAGGAACAATGCTTAAAGAATTAGCGCCTGACTGGAATATCTCGTTATTCGAGAAACTAGATAAGGCAGGGGAAGAGAGCTCGCATGAGATGAATAATGCGGGGACAGGACACGCAGCATTGTGTGAACTGAACTATACTTCCGAAAGACCGGATGGGACGGTAGATATCGCAAAAGCGGTTAAAGTTAATGAACAGTTTCAATTATCTATGCAGTTTTGGGCCCATCTAGTAGAGAAAAAATTGATTGAAAATCCTGAACAATTTATTATGCCATTGCCTCACATGAGTCTTGTACAAGGCGAAGACAATGTGGAGTATCTGAAGAAACGCTTTGAAGCGATGACAGCAAATCCACTATTCCAAGGAATGGAGTTTTCCGAAGATCCGGAAAAACTAAAAGAATGGATTCCATTGATCATGAAAGACCGTACTGTTGATGAAGCAATTGCTGCAACAAAAATCGACACAGGTACAGACGTAAACTTTGGCGCATTGACTCGTATGTTAATTGAGCATATGCAAAAAGTGGGCGTTGATGTAAACTACGGTCATCAAGTGGAAGATATTAAACGTACAAGTGATGGCGAATGGGAATTAAGAATAAAAAATAATAAAGATGGAAAGCTTGAATTCCATAAAACTAAATTTGTTTTCATTGGTGGCGGAGGCGGAAGTCTTCCACTGTTACAGAAAACAGGTATACCTGAAAGTAAGCATATCGGTGGATTCCCGATCAGTGGTGTCTTCATGGTTTGTAAAAATCCAGAAGTAATTGCAAAACATCACGCGAAAGTATACGGAAAAGCAAAAGTCGGTGCACCACCGATGTCGGTTCCGCACTTGGATACTCGTTATATTGATGGCGAGAAGTCCTTGCTATTCGGACCATTCGCGGGCTTCACACCGAAGTTCTTAAAAGAAGGATCGATGATGGACCTGATTGGTTCTGTGAAACCAAATAACCTTACGACGATGCTTGCATGTGGTGCAAAAAATCTGTCGTTGACTAAGTACTTGGTAGAACAAGTAGTCCAAACAAAAGAACAACGTATCAATGAACTGCGTGAGTTTATTCCTGACGCGAAAAGTGAAGATTGGGATCTGTGGACTGCGGGTCAACGTGTACAAGTCATCAAGGATACTCCAGACAGCAAAGGTACGCTTCAATTTGGTACAGAGCTTGTAACGGATCAGGACGGTTCCATTGCCGCATTGCTAGGAGCTTCTCCTGGGGCATCAACTGCAGTAGCAGTTATGTTGGATCTTATTAACAAGTGCTTCCCGGGACAAGTAAGTGATTGGGAGCCGAAGTTGAAAGAAATGATTCCTTCATATGGAAAAGCATTAGCAGAGCACCCTGAATTATTGAAAGACATGCATGCTTCTACTTCTAAAATATTGAAGTTAACTGAAAATGAGCTAGAGAAAGAAACAGTTCATAACTAATAGAAAGAATGTAAAATGCTCTACTACGAAATATATCGTAGTAGAGCATTTTTTGTACTCTTTTGTATAAGCGGTGTATTGAAGGAGTTCAAATTACCTTCTATTGTGAACTTGACATTTATTTAAACATAGAAACTTTCTTCAACATCGCACAAACCGGTATAGCAATGGCGATACCTACTGCACATTGGATTAGATCACCTGGAATGGATGCGAGTGGGATGATTAAACTGTTGTAGAGAATGCTTTCACCTACATAATAGCCAGCAATTGTGAATGGTATGGATGCGAGCATTGCGAGTAGATTGAATGTAAAACTTGTTCCTTTACGCCCGTTTGACCAAGCAATTTTCCCTACGATATAGCCTTGCAAACCACGTGTCAAGATCGTGATGGGTGCCCATAAAGCCCATCCACTGACGAGATCGAACAACCCCATTCCAACGGCTCCTGCGATCATACCTTTCTTCGGTCCGAATAATATAGAGACAATGAACAACATGGCAGTGCCAAGATGGATTAATCCACCGTTTCCAAGGGGGAGTTTAATATTGAGTAAAAGAGTTGCGACGAACACAAGTGATGCAAGCATGGACGTCAGTATTAGATCAAACGTCTTCGTACGTTGTGTTGGTAAGCTCTGTGTTTTTTGCATGGCCTAAACCTTCCTCACGTATAAAAGTAGTAAATTTAGAATAAAGGGAATCTGGTACTTTAAAAAGAGTCAATATCCAATTAAGTTTAGAGGTCAGTCTATTGTTAATATAGAAGATGGTCCGTAACGAATCGTGGAACTACAAGATATATGCGTGATGTCTGAGATGAATATAGAGTATTACTACATTAGTTAACATATTAAATTACGATTAAACGTCATTCAAAATTGTCAGAGCAAGTTTAGTGTGTAGTAGGAAAGGTAAATAGAATAGTAATTGTGAAAAAAGGAGTGAGTGACTTTGTCGACTGATTTGCAACAGCTTTTTTTTCGTGCCTCAGACTTAACCAAACAAGTACTTAAAGAAGCGGAACCTTATGATCACCCATTGCTCACTTTATTGCAAAAGGAGTTGAACGTGCAGCAAGAGATGCTTTCAGTGATTCTTAAGGTGTTCAAACAGCAGGATGGGGAACCATCCTTCGATTCATTTAAGCAGGAATGTTCAGTCGTCTACCATGCGAATGAGGTAGCTACTTCATTTTCTGCATCATGGATTAGAGCAGTAGAGTGGATGGAATTGCCCTCAAAGGCAATTGCGTCAGAAGTGGAACCGAAGATGGGACAGATAAAAGCATTACTTAGCACTGCGGCTGAAAAAATCCAGGAGATTTATGGTGAAGAGGCAGTCAAGTATGTCATACCTACTTTTTACTTACCCGCATAATTGACAGGAGGGATGATGATTGGCTTGGGAAAAAGAACGAATTGACCAGAATATTTACAGTCAAGGAGAAGTTGAAGAATGGGTATACAGCACTTGTAATATCTGTTCAATTGGATGTGGTTGCTATATTGGCGTAAAAGATGACCAAATCGTAGGGATCAAGGGGAATGGAGATCATCCAATCAACCGTGGTAGACTAGGCCCCAAAGGTGAAAATCAATGGCATGCCAATAATGCGCCCGACCGACTACTGACCCCAATGATTCGCGATGACAAAGGAGAATTGCAGGCTGCGTCCTGGGATGAGGCGATGAGTCTGATCGCACGAAAAGCGAAAGAATCTATTGAAGAAAAGGGTAACAATAGTGTCAGCATTTATTCTACGGGACAAGGATTTTTAGAAGATTACTATACAACAGCAAAAATTGGACGGGCAGGTCTCCAAACGCATTTGCTTGATGCAAATACTAGACTATGCACAGCCACCACAGAGTTTTGTTTACTGCAATCGTTTGGTGCAGATGGAGCACCTGCATCATTTGATGATATAGATGAGACCGACACATTAATTTTATTTGGTCATAATCCTGCCGAGACAGGAACTGTGTTTTTTGAACGAGTGATGGATCGGAAGAAGCGTACAGGTAAGCCTTATCTGATTGTGATCGATCCACGCGAGACATTAACGGCGAAAGAGGCAGATCTACACTTACAATTGAAGCCTGCATCTAATGTACCGCTTTTCAATGGCATCATACGCCAGTTAATCAAAAATGGCCAGATTGATAAAGAATTTGTAGAGAAGTATACCGTCGGGTACGAGAAGATGAAATCATCCGTTGAAGAATGGACTGTAGAAAAAACAGCTGAGGCAACGGGTATCTCAGAATCCGATATCCTCACTGCAATAGACGTGATAGGCGAGACATCTTCCCTAGTCACAACTACTTTACAAGGAGTCTTTCAAAGTGCCGAAGCGACGACTGCCTGTGTAGCAATAAATAACATGCATTTGATTCGAGGTCTGATTGGTAAACCCGGTAGTGGACCACTTCACATGGCTGGACAGCCCAGTTCCTCAGCGAATCGTACCGCAGGGGGAGTAGGTACATATCCCGCACACAGGAACCCAATGAATCCATTGCATATTCAGCAAATGGCCGAGTTGTGGAACCTAAATGAAGAGGATTTACCGGCAGGTCCCGAAAAAGGAATCGAAGATATTATTGGCTTGATCGAAGAAGATAAAATTGGTCTATTTTGGAATATTGGTACAAATCCATTAGTATCACTTCCAAATAGAAAACGCGTGCAAAAGGCTTTGAGTAAGACATTTGTCGTCGTTCAAGATCCGTTTCTCACTGAAACTTCGTCTGTAGCAGACGTGATGTTACCGGTGGCGATGTGGGGAGAAAAAGAAGGCACAATGGAAAATGCAGACCGGACAATCAATCTGTTGCGTAAAGCGGTAGAGCCGCCAAACAATGTTAAATCCGATTTTGATATTCTTTTGGACTTCGCAAAAAGAATGGAGTTCAAAGATCGTGACGGTAATCCGCTCATTCAGTACTCTACGACAGAAGAATGCTTTGAGGAATTCAAGAAGGTATCCAAAGGACGTCCGTGTGATATGACAGGAATGACGTATGAGAAATTGCAGAAGCTGAATGGTATGCGTTGGCCAGCGCCTACTGAAGATTCAGAAGGAACAACCAGATTGTATTCGGACTTCAACTTCCACACGAAAGTGGATGATGCGCAGACGTATGGAAAAGACCAATTTACAGGACGTGCCTTTACGAGAGAAGAATTTGAAGATATAGGTGCAGAAGGAAAGGCGATTCTCCATCCGACGGTACATCTTCCCGCATACGAGCAACCTACGGATGAGTATCCGATGTGGCTTACGACAGGAAGGCTTGTCTGGCACTGGCACACCCGGACTAAAACAGGTCGTTCACCCATGTTGCATATGGCAGCCCAGCATGGTTATGTTGAAGTAAATAAAAAAGATGCGGAGCGCCTAAATATTATCGAAGGCGAAGTTGTACGTGTCACTTCACCCCGTGGGGAAATCGAAGTACCCGCGAGGATAGGTGATGCTGTCCAAGAAGGTTTACTCTTCGTGCCATTTCACTTCGGGAATTTGGATAAAAAGGAATCAGCGAATGAAATGACTGTTGACTATGTTGATCCACTTTCTAAACAACCAACGTTTAAGCAGGCAGCATGCAGGCTTGAGAAAATCAGAAAAACCCATGAAGCGGATAGCGAGGACACAATAGAAAGTATTGCACGCCAATACGGACTCTCCCGTAATGAATTGTTGGCGGCCAATCGTAAACCTTCTCCGTATGAATTACAGATGGGTGAAAAAGTTGAAATTCCACTGTCTGTGATCAATACACCAATACCAACGTATATGCCGTACCGTAGAAGTTTATAGAGTTTAAGCATACGTCCATTCCATTTATATGGGGTGGGCGGTTGCCTATGTTGAGCTGTTTAACGTGCCGTTGACTCGTAGCGCAACGATTTAATTAACCTCGATTGGATAGGCTGTTAAGTTCATCACGATAGGTTTTTGTAGTAGTATGTAAGTATTGGGTATTGTATGATAACACAACCTGATGGCACAACTATTTGACGCAAAGGAAAAGGCCGTGGCCTGCTCCTTTGCGCTTTTTTTATCTGCGTAGTTTTTTACTACAACAATTACAATGGTCAAAGTTATGAGAGCCAAACAGATGAGGATAGATAAGATAATAGAAGGATACTCCCCATTTAATCTAATTTCTGAAGTGTGTTTGGAATAGATACCGTAATACGCCCAAATCAGCACAAGTGCATAAGCTATACCTAGACGTCGGATCGTAGTTAGAATCACGATAGTAGCTCCGAAGAATAAAATGATCATCGTCCGTGTGACGTCAGATACACCTAATCTGTCCCAATCAATAGAAACGAGACAAGCAGTAATATTTGCAATCGTAACGATGGTAATCCATCCGAAATAGATGCTGAACGGAAGCTGTATGAAGAATGCTTTTCTTCTAGTCAGCGAGGCATTAAATATAAAGGTGTTGATTTTTATTAATAGTAGCAACATGAGTAACATGACGATAACGGAAAGTAACAGATATTCATAATGCGATAAGAAAGTTCACGATGCATTCAATATAGAGGAGATACAGAACCATATGCCTACTTGACTAAGTAGTTGTGGATTCTTCTTCTTTTAGAAAAATCCAAGTTGATAGATGACATGAAATAATAACAGTAAGTAGATCAGACTCCAAATAGAAAACGTAAATCCTGCCGGTGTAAATAAATTTCCGTACTTATCCGATAGCTCACCAGTCGTTTGTCCATTTAGAGGAAGGATATTGGCCAATGCGTTAGCTGTGAACATGATTGCGTAGGTGATCACAATAGCGATGCGTAAAAGTATAGAAGAGTTCTCTTGTTTCATTTCCCACCACTACTTCGTTTCATTATGGTGTAGTCCATAGTTAAATATTCCTGATTTAATGCAGGGTGAAACTTGGGAAGCCTTCTTCATTTTATAGAGGCTGATGGTATAATGGATTCCAAATGGATGGTAATAAAATGGAGGTCGGAACAAATGAAGAAAAATGTACATGTAGTGGGAGCAGTGATTGAAAATGAGAAAGGTGAAGTATTAGCCGCACTTCGTAGTCCTACGATGACACTGCCAAATTATTGGGAATTCCCAGGAGGCAAAATAGAACCGGGGGAAACACAACAGCAAGCGTTGCAACGTGAAATTCTAGAAGAATTGGGTTGCACTATTACTGTAGGGGAACCAGTAGAAGACACTACATATGAGTACGAAAAGGTCATTGTTCGATTAGAAACATTCATGGCGAAAATTGTGGAAGGGAAGCCTATAGCGACAGAACATGCAGAATTACGTTGGATTGCAAAAGATCAATTACATACGCTGGAATGGGCACCTGCGGATATACCAGCGATTGAAGAGTTGGAAAATCAATAGCATAAAGAGAGAGGTGTCTGTGCGATGGGAGATTTTATACGACAACTGAAGGCGTCGTTACATAAAGGGTTTGTAAATAAAGAACATCAACAGAGTGGTAGGTATAAACCCGAGCTATTGGTGAATAGTTCAACAAAGAATACGACAGTACTATCCTCGCTTCAGGACGAACTTCGACACTGTGAACAATTTTTATTTTCAGTAGCATTTATTACGGAAAGCGGACTAGCAACACTTAAATCCTTATTCTATGATTTACATAAACGAGGCGTAAACGGTCGAATCATTACGTCTACTTACCTTTACTTCAATCAGCCAAAAGTATTTCGTGAGCTTCTGAACATTCCGAACGTAGACGTACGTCTTACTGAAAAGGAAGGTTTTCATTCAAAAAGGTTATATCTTCCAACATGGTGACCAATATTCATTAATTGTAGGTAGCTCAAACTTAACAGCCCATGCGCTACAAGTGAATTATGAGTGGAATGTGAAACTGACGTCTCATCGCGATGGGGAGATTGTCTATCATTTTAAAGATCAGTTTGAAGATGTATGGTCTGATGCCAATGCATTAACTGACAAGTGGATTGAACATTATGAAACGATTTATCAAGAACATGCAGATCGGACAAGTGCGGTTCAAGTATACGAGCATCCATCTGCCTATCAAACGAATGCAATTGAGCAGGCATTAGAGATTACACCGAATAAAATGCAACAAGCGGCTCTTGCAAGTATTGAAGCTGTACGGGCAAATGGTCAGGATAAAGGTTTGGTTATTTCAGCAACAGGTACGGGAAAGACATACCTATCCGCATTTGATGTTCGTAAATTTGCACCGAAACGTATGCTATTCATTGTGCATAGGGAGCAAATCTTGAAGAAAGCTATGGAAGACTTCAAACGAGTACTCGGGGGAATCAACGAAGATTTCGGGTTGTATGTCGGCGCCAGTCGGCAGTCGGATCAGAAGTATGTGTTTGCGAGTATCCAAACATTATCTAAGCCCGAAAACCTTCGGGACTTTCATCCGCAAGACTTTGACTATATTTTAATAGATGAAGTGCATAAAGCGGGTGCGGCCAGCTATTTACGTGTGATGAATTATTTCACGCCTCGATTTCTGATGGGGATGACCGCAACACCTGACCGAACAGATGATTTTAATATATATGAACTCTTCGATTATAATATTGCGTATGAAATTCGTCTTCAGGAAGCACTCGAAGAAGATATGCTGTGTCCATTCCACTATTTTGGCGTGACGGATTTTGAAATAGACGGTGAGCTAATTGGTGACCGCACAGCTCTTTCTAAATTGGTAACGAATGAACGTGTAGAGCATGTCATTGAAAAAATTTCTTATTACAGTCATGCTGGTGATCAAGTAAGAGGCCTGATGTTTTGTAGTCGAAAAGAAGAAGCGCGTGAATTATCAAAGGAACTAAATTTGCGCGGTTATAGAACGGCCGCATTAACGGGTGATGATTCGTATGATGAACGCATGCACAGAGTCGGTCAGTTAGAAAATGGAGAACTTGATTATATACTGACTGTAGATATTTTCAATGAAGGTATAGATATTCCCAGTATCAATCAAGTAGTCATGCTAAGACAAACACAGTCTAGTATTATTTTCATTCAACAATTAGGACGGGGACTGCGCAAAGCTCAAGACAAACCTTTTGTTACGGTCATTGATTTCATCGGGAACTATGCGAATAATTATCTAATCCCTATAGCATTGTCTGGTGATCGTTCGATGAATAAAGACAATGTTCGACGGAGTATGAAAGATACAAGCTATATTAAAGGGGTCTCAACGATCAATTTTGAGGAAGTGGCACAGAAGCGAATTTTTAATGCGATCAATAGCAGTAATTTAACGTCTTTAAAAATCTTGAAAGATGCGTATCAGAACCTGAGAAATAAAATCGGCAGAGTGCCTTATCTATATGACTTTATCGAGCATCACTCTATTGATCCAGTCGTCATCGTTAGTAAGTATAATAATTACTTTGAGTTTCTAATGAAAGTAAAATCCAAAGAAGACTTCATACTAACGCTTACACCGTATGAAAGTCAGGTATTAACGATGTTCTCAATGGAGTTGATCAATGGCAAACGAATTCATGAAGTAGTGCTAGCTGAGATGTTGCTCACCAAGGGAACTGTTCGTCTGGAGGAATTCATCGATGAGCTGAAATCTACAGGCTGTCAAGTGGATGAAGATACGATTGAATCCGTCATAAGAATTTATGATTTATCATTTTTCACACAAAGTACCCAGAAGAAATATGGAAATCAAGCAATTATTACGGTGGATCATAACCAAGTATTCACATTTAATGAAAAAATCCAAGAGAGTATAAAACATGCTTCGTATGCAATTTTTTTAATCGCAGACGTGTTGCGTAGTGCGAAGGAGAAGTCGAAACTATACGACTGCGCAAATAAATTAACGCTACATGCCAAATACTCACGCAAAGATGTATGTAAATTGCTGAATTGGCGGGCGGACGAAAGTTCGACGATGTATGGTTATAAAACGAAGCATGGCACTTGTCCTATATTCGTCACGTATCACAAGCATGGAGAAGTGGATGCGAGCGTAGATTACGGAGATGAATTCATCAGTCCTGAGTTATTCAAATGGTATACACGCAGTAATCGAACACTACGATCGAAAGAAGTACAAACTATTATTCAGGCCAAGGAAAAGAATATAGATATTCATCTATTCGTAAAGAAAGATGATGACGAGGGGACTGACTTCTATTACTTAGGTAAAGGTCTACCTGATCAGCAAAGTATTGCGGAAGACTATATGATAGACGGCAAAGGGAAGCGATTGCCAGTAGTCCACATGAACATGGTGATGGAACACCCAGTAGAAAATACACTCTATGATTACTTGATAGAAGCGTAAAAATCCCCGCGAGTAAACTATCGCGGGGTTCTTTCCTTTCATTCACATTCGCATCGATATGTCTCAGAGCAAGGCGGGCACTTAGGACACTTTTTATGACGGCGTTCTTCTTTTGATTTCTTTTTCTTACAAGTACAGGACTTTTTACATGTACACTTGCCACGACATGTGCACTTCTTCTTGCACTCACATGTACGTTCTGGTTTATGCTTCTTGCATGTGCAAACATTTTTGCATTCACATTTTCGCTCTACTACTTCGAAAGTACGCATCATATCGTGATCTTCGTGTTCTAAAATATGACAGTGTAACATATATCGACCGGTGAATGGAGCAAAACGCATAATGACCCGTGTCACAAACCCAGGTGGAGACTGCACGACGTCTTTCCAACCACGTTCATTGACGTCAGGTTGTACAGGGGGCCCCGTGAAACTGAGTAGCCCATTTGCTGTGAAACCTTGGGCGTCAAACGGGATACGGTCGAGAATCTGGAATTGGATCAAGTGGATGTGTATAGGATGCGTTGCACCAGCCGTGTTGATGATACGCCAGATCTCTGTATCATTCAGTTTAGGCTTGAAGTCGATTCGTTCCATGAAACCTTTATTATTAAACAGGAACTTTAAACGACCATATTCATCAATGTCTGCATCGAGTGTAATGTCGCGTGTTTGAGCAGCGTCACATTCCCGTAGTTTGGGTATGTTGCTGAGTACTGCGGGAACGTTGCTTGTATCTGGTCCCGTTGATTCAATCACCTTGAACTGCATAATCTGGCCATCAGTTTCGGGATCAGGAAGAGTGCCTACTGGCGGTGGAAAATCAAACGGTGTAGCTGCGGTATTCTCTAATACGATCGTATCGTCGGGTGCTAGTTTGGAGAAGTCAATAATTACGTCCATTCGTTCAGCCGGTGCAATTGTTAACTCATCCATATATACAGGCGTTTCCAATAATCCACCATCTGAACCGATTTGTATGATTTTCTGACCGTTCGATAAGTTCATTTTGTAAAAGCGTTCATTCGAGGCGTTTAATATGCGGAATCGGTATTTTCGTGGCTCCACTTCTAAGTAAGGCCATACTTTACCATTTACTGTGATGTTTTCAAATGCTTCGCCAGGTGTGACGGATGGGTGTGGAAATGTCAATCCAGGTTGTAATGGTCCAGGTCTTACATTGGTTGTATCAGAATAAAATAGAGAACCATCTTCGTTAAATCCTCGGTCAGCAATAATGAGTGGGATTTCATATGCTCCAGAAGGGAGGTTCAGTTTGCGTTCTTCTTCGTCACGGATGATGTACATTCCGACCAGTCCTGCATAGACATTCAAACGAGTAATACCGACCGCGTGATCGTGGTACCAAAGTGTAGCGGCACGCTGATTATTATTATACTTATAAACAGGAGAATCAAATACTGCACCTACTGTATGATAGTTATTCGTAAACCATGCTTCAGGATGACCATCACTTTCAGGCTCCACTTCTGCTCCGTGTAAATGCACCACTGTGCGAACATCTGGCATATGTTCACTTGAACCATGAAGCGTTCTATCAATTGGTAGGAAATGTTTATCGGGTAGTTCATTCTTCCACTTGATATGTGCACACTCACCGCTGTTCACATTGACTAGCGGACCAGGGAATTGCCCCTCATATCCCCAGATCTTTGTAGGTGCCAACTCGGAATGAAATTCGTGGAAGAATTCCTTCATTCCAATTTCATAGTACGAAAAGCATTTATGCCTCTCGAGTGGATTAAGATATTGAGGAATAGGCAATTGATCGATAAACGGTGTTAATTTCAATACATCGCTTCCTTCCGTGTGGATTTACTATCAGAACTAGTAGATGCAAAGAAGAGATCAATTATGCCTATGAATTAAGGGGAGGCTATTCATCTTTCATTATTTGATGTAAAATAGCAAAAGCGCTTTTAGCTCATCAAGATAGGAGGTTTTATGAATGAAAACCCGTTCACCAAAGAAAAAGCTACTGATAGAATATGCTTGGGTTATAATCGGATCTATTTTAGTCGGGTTAGCATTTAATATATTTTTCTTACCGGCAAGACTCGCTGCTGGCGGCGTATCTGGAATTAGTACCATCCTGTATGAGATGTATGGATTTGAACCTGCTTTTGTGCAGTGGCTTATCAATATTCCAATATTTTTTATAGGTTTTCTTCTTCTTGGTAAGGACTTTAGCCTGAAAACATTAGTGGGCACATTTTTTGTACCGCTAACCATTTGGCTGACAGCTAGTATCCCTTCGACAATTGACAACCCTTTATTGTCAGCTATTTATGGGGGAATAATGTTAGGAGTAGGGCTTGGTATAGTCTACCGGGGAAATGGGTCAACTGGGGGACTTGCGACCGTTGCACAGATTGTTAAGAAATATACAGGTTTGTCCAGTGGGTATGCGCAATTACTCGTAGATGGACTGGTTGTCATTGCGTCTGCTATCGTATTTAATCTCGAATTGGCATTATTTGCGATGATGGCGATTTTTGTGACGAGTAAAGTGATTGACTTTGTGCAGTTACAAACATCCCAATCTAAACTAGTGTTGATTATTACAGATAATGAAGAACGGATCCAGACGATTATCAAAGAGGAGATTGACCGTGGATTGACTAAGGTTCGATCGGTGGGGGGATTTTCCAACCAAGAGAAGACTATGATCTTGTGTGTGGTAGAGCAAGCAGAAGCCATTTACTTGAAAAAGATCTTAAGAGAGGAAGAACCTCAGGCATTTGTCGTCTTCCTGAATGCTTCAGAAATTCTTGGTAGAGGATTCTCACTCGCGAAAGTCTAATGAAAAAAGCTATCCTGGACACACCAAGTGATGTCTTGGATAGCTTTTTTATGCTCATACTGGTTGTTGTCATAGGCTCAATATAGGTTGGCTAATGGATGATGGAAGCGACTTCAGTAATTCGAATGCTTTGGCCGGCCTATAACCGAAGTGATACAATACAGGCATCTGGATTAAGAAAGCGAATTAAGTGAAATAGAGCACAACAAATAAGAAGAATTCATACTAGGGCATCATATGGAAAGGAAGAACAACATATGAAACGTAATCAGAATATCGGTTGGAAAGTTGAATGCAGTTACTGTGAACTACCGGAAACATTTTACGCAGCAGTGGAACCAAACACCGTCAGCTCACCGCAACTGGTTGTGACTAATGATCAACTGGCGGGATCGCTAGGTCTTGATGAAAGACAATTGCACTCGGAAGAGGCGGTTGCTGTTTTTGCTGGTAATGAACAGTTGGAAGGTATAGAACCTATTGCTCAAGCCTATGCAGGTCACCAATTCGGTAACTTTACTATGCTGGGTGATGGAAGAGCTATGCTGTTAGGTGAGCATCTAACTCCAGAAGGGCACCGAGTGGATATTCAACTGAAGGGATCAGGAAGGACACCTTATTCTCGTGGTGGGGACGGACGTGCGGCTCTCGGGCCTATGTTACGTGAGTATTTAATTAGCGAAGCGATGCATGGACTGAATATCCCCACAACACGCAGTTTAGCCGTCGCAGTAACAGGTGAGCCTGTTTTGCGTGAAACGGCTTTGACAGGAGCGGTGTTGACAAGAGTGGCTTCAAGTCACTTACGCGTCGGAACGTTCCAATATGCGGCGGCCAGACAAGTAGTCGAAGATTTACGTGCTCTGGCAGATTACACAATTCAACGTCATTTTCCTGAAGTGAAATCAGCGCCTCACCCTTATGTATCCCTACTCGAGCAAGTCATACAGCGTCAGGCATCTTTGATTGCAAAATGGCAGCTTACCGGCTTCATTCATGGTGTGATGAATACGGACAATATGACAATTAGCGGTGAGACTATTGACTATGGACCTTGTGCTTTTATGGATCATTATGATCCGCAAACCGTTTTTAGTTCCATTGATGTCCAAGGACGCTATTCTTACCGCAATCAACCCGGTATAGCGGAATGGAATCTAACTCGTTTTGCCGAGACACTTTTGCCGTTGCTTCACGAAGAACCAGCAGAAGCAGTGAAGTTAGCAGAGGGCAAGCTTTCCGCTTTTGCCATGATATACGGCGCAGAATGGTTGGCAGGTATGAGATCCAAATTAGGCTTGTTCAATAAAGAGGAAGCCGATGAAACGTTGGTAAAAGACTTGTTGTCTGTCATGAAAGATCATCGAGCCGATTTTACAAATACTTTCCGTTCATTGACTCTTGGACAGCAGGAAGAGTGGTTCCATGAGCTCGACTTTATAGAATGGAAAGAGCGTTGGGTTGATAGACTACAACGTCAAAAGGAAGATACACAATCAGTAGAAGCATTGATGAAGCAACATAATCCATCGATCATTCCAAGAAACCATCGGGTAGAAGAAGCGTTACTGGCAGCTGAAACTGGTAATATGCATCCGTTTATGAAGCTACTTGAAGTTCTCGAAAACCCTTATGCATATACAACTGATCAAGAAGAATACGTGAATCCGCCTGAAGACGGAACAACTTTTCGAACCTATTGCGGTACATGAAAACAAATGCCCTGTTGAAAGTGACAACACTTCAATAGGGCATTTGTTTTGTGTAGAAGTAAGAGTGAAATGGACTAACTAACGACATTCATTTTAAAAGTTATATAGCTTAAAAAATTATGCATGGTCAAAATCTGTTTTGCTTACGATTCGTATCGATAACAAAATGGATAACCATGTTAGCAAGGCGCTAACTAGTAGAATGGAGAGTGCGATTGTCCATTGATTGGTCGTAATGAGTTCTGCGGTTTGCAAAAAGAATTTTTGTTCTGCTACCATTCTGGGGTTTTCCATAATATTTAATATAATTCTAAATGACATCATGCTTAGTAACGGCAAGGCAATTGTTAAAGAAGACGCTAGTACATAGCCCGCTTTGTATTGCAACGGATAAAAGAGAGAGAGGATGAGGTAAAAGAATCCCAGGGCGATGAGTAATTCAGGTATTGTCATCATCCGGGTAGGGAACGGAGCAAATGTACCGAACAAGAAGATATAAAACAGCACAGCCACCGTTGACAGACCAAACCAGATGAAACCAGATGCATACTTCGCCAGTACGAATTGTTTTCTTGTAACCGGAAGGCTGTTTAATAAGACTGATTCTTTTTCAAACGCCTTGCTACTCGTTGAAATGGCTATGAAATAAGCGACGAAGATTAGGAGTAAAACATGACGTACAGGTTGACCGTCTGTGAAGAAGTTTGTAAAGATGATAAACCACAGTGCCGAAATAAGGTAAGTACTCGTCTTTTGTGTATATACATCTTTTCGGATCAAAGCATTCATGAGCATTCTCTCCTTCCGGTGTAATACATAATATCTTCGAGTGTCGGTTTTTCAATAAGCAGTGATGTCAAGCGATCTATAGGGATCTCAGCAGTATCCGCCAAGCAATCGAAACCAACATCTGTAGTGCGTAGTCCAATTGCTGGTAATCCGTCAAGCAAAGTACGCTGATCTACGGTGCCTTTTACTACTACATAACGTTCGGTGAATTCGTCTTTCTCACCTTGAAAGATAATCTGTCCGTGATGAATAAAAACAATGAAATCTGCTATTTTCTCCAAGTCAGTTGTGATATGTGTCGAAAAGAAGATAGCCTTTTCCTCATCTTGTATAAGGTCTTGCATCATGTCGAGTAGTTCGCGTCGGACGATTGGATCCAGACCAGCTGTAGGTTCATCCATAATGATAAGATCAGGATGGTGAGAAAGAGCCATCGCAAGTGAAAACTTCATTCGCATACCTTTTGATAAATGCTTGAGGCGTTGTGCTGTATTCAATTGAAACTTTCTTAGATAGGAATAGAATAGTTCATCATCCCACTTTGAATAGAAGGGGGCAAGAATGCGCTTATTTTTCTCGATAGTCAGGTCTTCATAGTAGAAATCTGCATCATAAACGAAGCCGATGCGCTCTTTGATTTCTACGGTGTGACGTTTATGAGACTCACCAAACACACGTATTTCTCCTCGATCAGCCCGAATTAAATCCATTAAACAGCGAATCGTCGTCGTTTTTCCAGCACCATTTGCCCCGATGAAGCCGGTAATGAAACCTTTTTTAATATCGAAATTGAGATTATTCAGTGTAAATCCCTTAAACTGTTTCGTCAGATCTCGTACTTCCACTATATTTTCCATTCTTTTCACTCCTCATATAGCAATGTCAGCATATGAATCATTTCCTCAAGTCCTACATCAAAAGATCGCCCATCCTGAATAACATTCACCAGCTGTTCTTCAATTTTTTTTAACTGTTCTTCTTTCAAAAGCTCATGATTCTGCGCGGCAACAAATGAACCTTTTCCTGGAAACGTTTCGATCAATCCATCTCGTTCTAGCTCTTCGTAAGCCTTTTTCGTTGTGATTACACTAATCTGCAAATCCTTCGCTAGTTTACGTATGGAAGGCAGTGCTTCTTTCTCTTTCAGTGCGCCTAATAAAATCTGCTCTTTCAACTGATTTTTAATTTGCAGATATATTGGCTGATTCACCGTATTGGAGATGACAATATTCAATACATCACCCCGTTTCTTT
Organism: Sporosarcina sp. P3; assembly: GCF_002743415.1. NCBI lineage: Bacteria > Bacillati > Bacillota > Bacilli > Caryophanales > Caryophanaceae > Sporosarcina > Sporosarcina sp. P3. The sequence continues at coordinate 314,671 of NZ_PDZE01000003.1, read as the reverse complement.
TTATTACTGTATATGTACAGCATATACAGTAATAACGGTTAAGTCAACAATAAAAAAACCTACAGAGTAAAATCTGAAAGGTTTTCAATCTAATTCATTACGATCAAGTAACCTGTTTGCACTAGGTCATACGAATAATGAGAACGGCAAATACCGTTAATCCGATGCCGCCTAGTTGGGTCAGTATGAGCAACACGACTTCTCCGAAAATGGTTAATGTAACAGTGATATCAAAGACGCTTAGTCTAGTTACAGTGGTTGCGGAAGCGGCAGTGAAAGGGGCATTTATTCAGCTAATTGGTTTATAGGTAGTCACCGATACTATGAATAGTAAGGTTCCGGTTACTAGTGTGAATGGGAAAGTAGAGACAATAAGAGGAGGCAAAAGAGCAGAGAGAAATAGTCTTCTTGCGTTTTTACTAGCTGTCATGACCTTTTCATCTCCGGGCGAATGGCGGGAAATAACAAAAAGACTCGTAGCTCTTACGAAATTAGCAACAAGTCTTCGTTTTAAGTTCTTTGAAAGTTATGATACAGTGTGAATAAGGGAGTGAATACAAATGAGTAAATGTACAATTGATCATACGCAGCAGGATGTATTGGAAAAGTTAGCAGAACAACAACAATTTATGCCAAAGGAACTAGTGGGGAACTGTGAATTATTTTTAAGCAAACCATTAAATCAAGAGACACTGAATGAGGTATTTCATTTGTTGAAAAAATATGATCTGGCAACAGGGGAAGAACGTGCAGAGCGTGATAATAAACTGCAACAGTTATTTCTTTGAGCTAAAATATAGATCTACTCTGTATGATAAGTCGCTACTGGACATCACTTTGTAAAAGTGAAATCGCGGACTCAAGTAACTGAATATCTTGTAGGATAAAAGTTTTGATATCGGCGGGCGCAGTATGGTACTCGTCACTGAGTAGTTCGAGCTCTCGGATAAAAATAGAACTTTCATTTTGATCGGTCATGATTGCAACCCTCCTTATAAGTCAATTTACCCCCTAGAATGATGTTTTAAACTGTCATAGAATCAAATATTTCAATTACATGACATTTTGGTGACTAACTAGCTGGGGTTTTGCCGGTGACCAAGTTAGCAAGAATTCTTTGGTGCGACTACGTCCGATAGACAGCAAATCATCCATTTGTTCTTCATTCAGATCAAACTGTGTCGCACTATAATCTTCTACAGGAATAAAGATGATATTTTGTACATGTTGCTTTGAGATATATCTTTCATCATGCGCATTTTTCATGGTAGAGAATAATGCTTCAAATAATTGCAAGGCATTTCGAATGGTGCGTCCGGGAACTTCGTCTTGATTGCGACTTAGTTTGAGCCCGATTACGGGATGTTTATATGACGAGGGATCTTCATCAAAAAGCCACATCGGGAAATTACTCAATACACCACCGTCTACAACAATAGTCCCTTTAGGTGCATCGAGTCGCACTGGTTCAAAAAAGTAGGGAATACCACAACTCATACGCAATGCTTTCGCAATGGAAAATCGTTCAGCATCATAGCCGTATGTCTCTAAATCATCAGGTAGCACCATCATCTTGCCATTTGTTAAGTCAGATGCCACCAGTTTTAACGAGCCTCTCGGAAGATCACCAAACGCATAACAACCTTTTCGTGCGAGCTTGTTAAAGAACCAATCCTCCAACGCCTTTCCTTGATACAATCCCATTCTCCAATAAAGCGATATCCATTTCATAAAAGGAAGTGGCAATAAAGTCTTTCTCGGATCCAGCAGAGCTTGGAAATCTTCTTCAGCTAACATGACTGTAATTTCATCCGATGTATAGCCAGCTGCCAAAAAGCTTGCAACAATAGCTCCTGCACTTGTGCCAGCCACGTTTTCAAAGCGATAACCTTGTTTCTCCAACTCCGAAACTGCTCCAACTAGCGCAAAACCTTTTAATCCACCGCCTGAAAACACTCCATTGATCCGCACTTTATCCCTGCTTTCATTTTTATAGTTCTACTACTGTAAGGTCTTCGCAACATAAATAGAACAATATTTACGTGAAAATGTATGAAAATTCTCTTTCGGTGAACTATAATAAGGAATCTATACAGACATGTACAGGATTCAATTATAGATTGTTGGAGGAGGTGCGCAACATGAGTGTATTTATGCGGATTGCACTGACGTTAGTCATTATTGGTGCTCTTAACTGGGGAATGATCGGATTTTTTAACTTTGATTTGGTTGCCAGCGTATTTGGAGGACAAAACACAATTCTTGCGAAGATTGTCTATGCCATTGTGGGACTAAGCGGTTTGGCGACGATTGGACTTTTAGTAAAATCAAATGAAGAAATTATTGACGAAGTAGATGAGAAGGTAGAGCCTCATAAGCAGTTCGATCGAATTCGGAATGTGAATTACAACACTGAATTTGGTGAAGAACTGGATATGATAGAGAAACGGAAAAAAGTGGATCGATCACGTAAGGATTCTAAGGAATAATTAAAAAGTGTTCTCGCATTAAAGCGGGAACACTTTTTGATATCGTGATGAAACATGCAGCCTAACCAAATTACCTGTTAGGCTGCAACTAGAATCGAAATGAAAGACGCAGTGAGGGGCTCTTCGCTACGTCTTTTAGGTGTTCCTCCTAATAAAGCTAACATGACGACCGGCTTGTCTATCTTGACGATAGGAAAAGCCGTCTGGACTTAGGAACGTACACGTACGGTCGATTGTAATATTTGCTTCAGGAATTCCAGCCATTGTGCACTGTTTCATCACGGTCAGTTGGTTATCAATATGGTATTTTCGTGTTACCGCGTTATAAGAAATGAATTCATCTGCATAGCCTAGGAGATGAAACTTTGTATAGACATCTTCGTCGACTTCGAACTTTTCTTGACTGAGTGCTGCGCCGATTTGGACATAGATATGACTCAGGTCACAGTGCTCGTATTGCTGAAGGTGGTGAAACAGCTTGAGTGTGATTTCCTTCACAGTTCCTTGCCAACCGGAATGAATGGCTCCAATCAACGTGCAATCCTGACTGTAAAATAATACAGGAACGCAATCAGCCGTAAAACTACATAGTACAATATTTGGTTCAAATGAATATAGCGCATCCGTATCAGGAATTGCTGTATTTTGTCGCAATGCGCCCTTACCTCGATCACGTGCAGTCACTTTATGAAAGTTTGCGCTATGTGTTTGGTTAGCAAATACAAAGTCTCCTATATTACATTGCAAAAAATTTGCCAATTGGCGCCGATTGCTCATCACGTCATCTGCTGAAACACATGCATGCAAAGCAGTATTGTGGCACTCGGGTTCACTGCAATCTTTCATGGTCATACCCATTAGAATATTGTCGTGGTCTTGATAGATGGTTGTTTTCATAATTCTCGGTCCGCATTCAGTATTAGTTGCGTCAGAATTTGTGCACCGTAAATCAATGCGTCGGTGTTGAACGCCATTTGTGGGTGATGCAAGCCTGGTTTCAAATCACAACCTAATCCAATCATCGTGGCAGGAATAGCAGGCGTTTTCCACGTGTAAAAATGAAAGTCTTCTGCCCCTTGAGAAATACATGGTCCTTCCACGTTTTCTTCTCCTAATATTGAACCAATCGCTTGTTGGGCTAGTCGGATTGCTGTGGCATTTTCTGTGGCGGCAGGTGAATAGCCTTCTTCATCATACACAATTTCCGTCTCTGTCAATGTAGCAGTATGCTGTATAATGTGGCGGGCTTTTGCTAGCAACGCATCCATTGTCTCATTCGTTTCAGCGCGAACATCTAGCGTAAATCGAGCGCTGGCAGGGATGGAATTACTCGTTTCACCACTATGTAGCTCTGTCATCTTAATGGAGAACTTTTTATTACCCGGCAAGCGAATCTGACGCAATGACTGGATTAGAGAACTCGTTGCTTCAATTGGATTATTACCCTCTTCAGGTCTCGCTGCATGTGCAGGCGTACCCGTAATGGTACCCGTAATAGTAGTAGACGAGCCATGTAAAATCGCAGGGGCAGACTTACCGAACGGCACCTCCGTATGCGGGCGTACGTGTAGACCGCCTAGAAAAAGAACATCTTCGAGCACACCTTCTTTCATCATGTGTAATGCGCCTTCTGCTAGCTCCTCAGCAGGCTGAAAAATGAATCGGATTGTATGCTGCAAATCGATTGCGCTATTCTTTAAAGCCAGTGCGGTATATAACGCCATTGTACTGTGTGCGTCATGGCCACACGAGTGGTTAGCGACTACTTCTCCGTCAACTTCCTGTACTAGTGCATCCATATCCGCACGCAACGCAATGACGCCTTTCGTACGACCGACAATTTCTGCGATGAAACCGTGATGCCCGTTGTAGGTAGTGATAGTAAAACCGGCAGATGAAAGCTGATCCTGTAAAAAACTTGATGTCTGCTGTTCTTGCCAACTAGGTTCGGCAATAGCATGTAGGTCTTGGTAGGTCTGTAGGATTTCCTTTTCATGAAGTTCTATATAGTTTAGTGGATCAGACATGATGAATTACCTCCGTTTTTATGAAGTAGATGATCTTAAAAGTAAAACATATTGACTAGTATACAGCAATGATGGTGACTATTCTTCGATAATTAATTGACTTTTCAAAACGGTTACTTGAAAATAATAATATAATAGTTCGTACCATTAAATAGAAGGAGAATCTTTATGAAACATATATCAATAAGGAATTTTAAAAAACTCGCCATGATGTATGATGGCTTTGGTTAGCGCACACGCCGCCACCTATTGGATTAGCTGAATATGTAAAAGACTATGGGGTCTACCTGGTTTTTTCCTCAATTATATAAATTTTGGGTAATACGACAGATGAATTCTACTAGTAAAATATAGTGGTAAAAATAAAATGAGATAATATAGGATGTAGAAGAAAGCTTACTACAATAGGGTCTAGGCTATATTACGTTCTAATTAAATCAAATAAATTGTTTGTATTCATTTGATTTCTAGAATATTTTACAGTATAGTGTAAACCTGCTTGTGTAATTCATCTCAAAAGGGGGAACTATGAAGAAAATATCAAAGGTTTTTTATATTACCATTGTCTTAATTATAATTGCGGTAGGATATGGAGTCATAAATCCAGTGCATTTCGAGGAAATCACTTCAGCCGGTAAAGCCTTTGTAGCATCAACATTTGGTTGGTACTATATGTTAATTATGACAGCGCTATTGTTGCTCAGTATTTTTATGATATTCAGCCCATACGGTAAAATCCGTTTAGGGAAAGATACAGATCGTCCGCAATTTTCTACGATTACGTGGATTGCGATGCTATTCTCGGCGGGGATGGGGATTGGACTCGTTTTCTACGGTGCCGCAGAACCATTATCCCATTACGCAGTACCAGCGACAGAGGATCCGCTAACACCTGCAGCTTTTAAAGAGTCTATGCGGAAAACATTTCTACATTATGGTCTTCATATCTGGGCTTTGTATGGAATGGTTGCTTTGGCATTGGCGTACTTCCAGTTTAGAAAAGGCCAACCAGGCCTAATTTCCGCAACATTGAAACCAATCTTCGGAGAAAAAGTAAAAGGTCCTTTAGGGACAGTAATTGACGTACTCGCTGTATTCGCGACCGCTTTCGGCGTGGCGACTTCACTAGGTTTGGGTGCAGTTCAAATTAACGCAGGCTTGGATTACTTGTTTGGCTTTACGATAGGTATCCAATCACAAATTATTATCGTGACGGTTGTAACGGTACTATTTATTGGATCAGCCTGGTCTGGATTGAGTAGAGGAATTCGCTATCTGTCCAATATTAACTTGATATTAGCAGTAGCCCTCTTAGGATTGATCCTTATTCTTGGACCTACCTTATTGATCTTTAATATGTTCACGGATTCAGTTGGCGGTTACTTTACAAACCTCATCGATATGAGTATGGGGACAGCTCCGCTCAATGGTGAAAATCGTGGATGGTTAGATGGATGGACTATATTTTATTGGGCTTGGTGGATCTCTTGGTCACCATTCGTCAGTATGTTCATTGCACGAGTATCTAAAGGACGTACAATCCGTGAGTTTATGGCAGGCGTCTTGCTTGTACCTTCATTCTTTGGGTTCTTATGGTTCTCAACATTTGGTACTACAGCAATCGAAATGCAGAATAACGGAATAGCAGATTTAGCTTCTTTGAATATTGAAGTAGTGGCGTTTGAGATGTTCCACGCAATGCCATTATCATTAGTTCTATCACTGTTCGCGATTCTTCTAGTAACATCGTTCTTCATCACGTCAGCCGACTCAGCGACTTACGTGTTGGGCATGCAATCAACGTATGGTTCATTGACGCCGCCGAACTCCGTAAAAGTGGTTTGGGGTATCATTGTTTCAACAATCGCATTGATTTTGCTTTCTGCTGGTGGACTTCTTGCCTTGCAGAACACAATTATCATAGCGGCCTTGCCATTCTCATTCGTCATTTTACTGATGATGTATGCGTTATTCAAATCAATGAATGAAGAGTTATATAAAATGAAATAAACAGTAGGAACATGTGGCTTTGGCTACATGTTCCTTTTTTTACATTTATAAAGGAATGCGTAAGCGAGAAAGCCTGTTTCACACGGAGCATGTTCTAAAGTACGCAAAAGATCATACAACTTTCAATAAACGAGATACTTTATAGGTAATGGAAATTACTATTGATTGCCGGTAGTACATATTGTTTTCTCTTTTCTTAAGTAATTATAAGTATAGGATGTTAAAATAACGTAGATAAGTTTGATTGAGACAATGGAAAAGGAATAGGTGTACAACATGAGTTTATTAACAGTAAAAAATATTAGCCACGGGTTCGGTGACCGTGTAATTTTTGAAGATGTATCATTTCGTCTATTAGCAGGTGAACATATAGGATTAGTAGGTGCGAACGGAGAAGGTAAATCCACGTTTATGAATATCATTACGCATAAGCTAGAGCCGGATGCAGGAACTGTTACGTGGTCAAAGCGTGTTCGAGTCGGATACTTAGATCAGCATGCGGTGTTGAAGCAGGGGATGTCTATCCGTAATGTATTGCGCACTGCGTTTCAATACTTATACGACATGGAAACGGAGATGAACAGCCTCTTTGCCAAGATGGGTGAAGTGGAGCCGGATGAACTGGAAGGTTTGCTTGAAGAAACCGGTCAAATTCAAGAATCTTTAGAGCAGAGTGATTTTTATATGATTGATGCAAAGGTAGAAGAAGTTGCAAATGGTCTTGGACTCGATGAATTTGGTTTGGATACTGACGTGAATGACTTGAGTGGTGGTCAACGTACAAAAGTATTACTGGCTAAGTTGCTGCTCGAAAAGCCCGATATCTTATTGCTTGATGAGCCGACGAACTACTTGGATGTTGAGCATATTGAATGGTTGCGTACGTATTTACAAGAGTATCCAGGGGCATTCATTTTGATTTCGCATGACATTCCATTCTTGAACAGTGTCATTAACTTGATTTATCATATGGAAAATCAACAAGTCAATCGTTATCCTGGCGACTATGACGAGTTTTTACGTGTGCGTGAAATGAGGCTACAACAAGTCGAAGCGGCTTATAAAAAGCAACAGAAAGAAATTTCTCACTTAAAAGATTTTGTAGCGCGCAATAAAGCAAATGCAGCAACGAGTCGAATGGCGATGTCACGACAGAAGAAGCTGGACAAGATGGACGTTATAGAGTTAGATTCAGAGAAACCAAAGCCACATTTTGATTTCAAAACGGCTAGAACACCGGGGAAATACTTATTTGAAACGACAGATCTAGTGATTGGTTACGATGAACCGCTATCGAAGCCTTTACATCTATCTATGGAACGTGGACAGAAAATTGCACTTGCAGGAGCAAACGGTATCGGTAAAACGACACTGTTAAAAAGTATTCTCGGGGAAATAAAGGCTCTTTCAGGGAAAGTGGAACAAGGTGAGCATCTATCAATTGGTTACTTCGAACAGGAAATGAAAACAGACACAGACAATACGTGCTTGGAAGAGATTTGGAGTGAGTTCCCACACTTTGCGCAATATGAAGTACGTGCGGCTTTAGCGCGTGTTGGATTAACAACAAAACATATTGAAAGTAAAGTAAAAGTATTAAGTGGGGGAGAGCGGGCAAAGGTACGTCTTTGTAAACTGGTAAATAGCGAAACAAATTTACTAGTATTGGATGAGCCTACAAACCACTTGGATTATGATGCAAAAGAAGAGCTGAAACGTGCTTTGAAGGAATATAAAGGAAGTATCTTGCTCATTTCACATGAGCCTGACTTTTATGAAGACGTAGTATCTACCATTTGGAATGGTGAAACGTGGACTACGAAAATGTTCTAAACAAACCATACTGTTCCACGTGAAACAAAAACCTCAACCATTATGGTTGGGGTTTTTCGTCTACTTATAATTCACATCTGATTCATACAATACGGGCACCTTTATAGTAGTTGGTTTCAAAACATCAGCATGAAGTTCTTCAAGGCAAAAGAATGATAACTGTTCTTCTTAGTGACAATGCCGAGTTTCCACAGTAAAGGTGGACCTTCGAGTGGAATCATTTTAATATTTTCATTAGTAAATTTCGTCGATATGGATTGAGGAAGAAGCGTAATACCTAACTTTGCTGCCACCAGTTCAATGATCAAATCCCACTGCGAGCTTTCATACGATATAGTCGGATTAAAACCAGCCTCTTTACAGGCGCCTATAATATAGCGATGTAACGCAAAGCTCTTAGAGAATAGGATGAGTTGTTCATCTTTTAATTCGGATAACGCGACTGCATCTCGTTTCGAAAATGGATGATCTGTGTGGACGAATAAATAGAATTTATCCGAAATGAAAGGATGTACTTCGAAAATATCTTGATTCGTCGGCAGCACAATAATGCCAGCGTCAATCTGGCCTTTATCTACAAGCTCTTCAATAACTTTGGCACCGAGTTCATGTAATTCTATTTTTATATGGGGATAATTCTTTGATAGGTTTTTGGCGATCTGTGGAAAAAACAAGGTTCCGATCAAAGGAGGCATTCCGATTTTAATTTCTCCCGATACCCCTTCGGCAAGATCTTCAAGTAAGACAGGAAGCTCACCGAGTAACTGAAGGATTTGTTGTCCTTGCTCATACACAATGTCACCTGCATCCGTCAATCGAAGACTGCGTGTTGAACGGTTGAAAAGTACGACATTCAGTTCTTCTTCAAGTTTCTTCACTGATTTACTCAACGAGGGCTGTGATATATAGGAATGTTCAGCCGCCTTCGTAAAACTTAAATGATTGGCCACTTCTATAAAAGCATGAAAGTCTTTAAGATCCATGATCACCTACTCCTTTCATTTATTCTGATTGGGAATAAAGTTCATTCACTATATTCATTTTACATATAAGTCAGAAATCTGTACACTATTAATAAAGAGTCGGAGGAGGTTACGGTATGAGTAAAATAATGAATTCTTTTGTGGAAGCGGTTTCAGATATTGAAGACGGTGCTACGTTAATTGTAGGTGGCTTCGGACTATGCGGTATTCCAGAGAAATCTATTGAAGCGTTACGAGATAGTGGTGTGAAGGATTTAACAGTAGCGAGCAACAATTGTGGGGTAGATGATGCAGGTCTTGGAAAGCTGCTAGGTAATAAACAGATTAAAAAGATGATTGCATCTTATGTTGGAGAGAACAAGACGTTCGAAAAACAGTTTCTTAACGGAGAGCTAGAAGTAGAATTGAGTCCACAAGGAACGCTTGCAGAGAGAATTAGAGCAGGCGGTGCAGGAATTCCCGGATTCTACACAGCGACAGGTGTCGGCACACCCATTGCAGAAGGTAAAGAAACGAAAGAGTTTAACGGTAAGACGTATCTGCTAGAAGAAGGGATCGTCGGAGATTTTGCGCTTGTGAAAGCTTGGAAAGCGGATACACTTGGAAACTTAGTCTATCGCAAGACTGCGATGAACTTTAATCCACTTGCTGCAATGGCGGGCAAAATAACGATTGCAGAAGTAGAAGAAATCGTCGAAGCCGGCGAGCTGGCTCCAGAAGAAATTGATACACCGGGCGTTTATGTACAGCGAGTAGTACTTGGCACGGATTATGAAAAACGTATTGAGCGCTTAACAGTGAGAAAAGCGTAAAAAGGAGAGATGAACATGACAGAAACACGGAATACAATTGTAAAGCGTGCGGTAGAAGAAATTCAAGATGGTATGAATGTCAATCTCGGTATTGGTATGCCAACGCTTGTCGCTAATGAAATTCCAGATGGGATGACGGTTTTATTGCAGTCGGAGAACGGCTTGCTTGGTATTGGTCCTTACCCAATAGAAGGGCAAGAGGATGCTGATCTGATCAATGCTGGGAAAGAAACCATTACGACAGTCCCAGGTTCTTCTTTCTTTGATAGTGCCGAATCATTTGCGATGATTCGTGGTGGACACATCGACTTGGCTATTCTTGGCGGTATGGAAGTTTCGGAGAGTGGAGATTTGGCTAACTGGATGATCCCAGGAAAAGTCGTCAAAGGAATGGGCGGTGCAATGGACTTAGTTGTCGGCGCAAAACGTGTCATTGTGATCATGGATCATGTCAATAAACACGGTGAATCAAAAGTGAAGAAAACGTGTTCGTTACCGTTAACGGGTCTTGGCGTTGTAGATCGACTCATCACGGATCTAGCTGTATTTGATTTCACGGAGGACGGCATGGTTCTTGTTGAAACATTTGCTGGTGTTACAACAGATGAAGTAAAAGATAAAACAGAAGCCTCGTTTACGGTTTCACCGGATTTTAAAAACAGATAATATATTTTGAAGATACCCTCTATTACAGGAATCGTCTTTTAAACTTAGACTACGGATTGAAAAATTGGTGAAACAATACCTATAAATAAAAAAGGAACTGACCAACGATTTTATTATCGTAGGTTAGTTCCTTTTTAGATCTTCACAAGCCTTACCGAACGATTTATCCACATAATTTATCATTCCCCAGACGGTATGCTGACTAAATATGCTGCAAGGAATTTGTTTCTTTGAGACTTGGATAATAATTTCACCTACCGTAAAGATGCCCACGCTAGCTCCCCTTCTAAGAAAGCATAATGTTCACAAGGATAGATACAGACTGCTAGATCACGATTGCTATGTTGCTTCATGTCAACCCTGCCTATTTATATTCAGTATACAGGATTTGTGGAAGAGACAATTTTATTACTTTTCAGATTGCGGCCATAATTAACCAAAAAATATGCATAAACAACACGGCGATATAAATAAACAATGCAGTAGTCAAAGAGATACGTACTACAATACCTGAAGAACTGATGGTTACGATATATAACAAGATCAAAGGCAATCCTATTTTTACTATATAAAATAAAGGAATACTTCGTTCATATAAAAATGCTACTAGTAGATTGGCCTCTTCTATAAGACCAAGCCGTAAACCATAATCCGTAAAAATGGCATCTAATAAACATAAGCAAGCTAATAGGAAGCCCGCATTTAATAATCTGTTTTGCTGAATAGGAAAATCCTTTACTGTATTCATTTTATCCGCTCCTTAGATACAGTGTAGTTACCTAGGATGTGTAGTAAGTGGGTATTCTATTCATAATTTCACAACATACTTTTCCTGTATTTGCAGTATTGTATAAAAACAAGTATAGTACATTACAACAGTAATGTACTGGGTAACCTTAAGGTGGTGAAGTTCTTGCTTGAGATGGATGGAGAAAAGCCAATTTATATACAAATTGCAGAATGGTTAGAGACGGAAATTATTGATGGTACGTTACAAGCGGACGATAAAGTGTACTCACAGTATCAACTGGCCGATCTTTTCAATATTAATCCTGCGACTGCGGGGAAGGGGCTGACGATTTTGCTTGATGCGGAACTTATTTACAAGAAAAGGGGCCTTGGCACGTTTGTATCTGTTGAAGCACGTGAGAAACTGCTGACGAAACGGAAAAACGGCAGGTTAAGTCGTCTCGTGCAGGAGCTACTTGATGAAGCTGCATTGCTTGGCCTGCAAGAGGAACAACTCATTGAATTAATTCGGGCAGAGCGAAAGGAGAGGTCATAATGCCAGCAATTACTTTGAAAAACGTTACGAAAAGCTACCGTTCTATTACAGTACTGAATCAGTTAAATTTAGAAATTCGTGAGAATGTCATTACGGGATTGGTAGGACGTAATGGTGTGGGGAAAACGACACTTATGAAGATGGTTGCAGGATTCATAAAAGAGTCAGATGGAGAGCTTCGTGTGTTTGGTGAGCGTCCCTTCAACAGCCTTAAGGTTTCTGCCAACATGATTTTCATAGACGATATGATGGGCTTTCCGGATGCGCTAACACTGGGTGATTTACTAATGGAATGTAATCGCTTCTATGAAAATTGGGATCAGGAACTGGCTATGCGTCTACTCGAGTACTTCAAATTACCGCTGACGTTAAACCATCGCGTCCTGTCAAAAGGCAAACGCAGTACATTCAATGCTGTTGTCGGCATTGCTACACGTTGTCCACTAACAATGTTTGATGAGCCGATTACGGGAATGGATGCTGGAGCGCGAAGAGATTTTTACAGGGCGCTGCTGAAAGATTATCTAGCACATCCACGAACTATTCTTTTATCGAGTCACCATATGGAAGAAATGGAGGACTTGCTGGAGGATATTCTGGTGATCGACGGCAAGAGCATTGCTTTTCATGGTCCGATTACGGAACTGCAGGAAAAGTTCCTGTCACTTCAAGCTAAAGAGAGTGTGCTTAAATCTTATGCGATTCGATATGGGGTCGTTCATCGATCGAATGCGGGTCCGATGACAGAATGGATTGTTGATAATGAGCATACGGAGGCTGAAGTGGATGAGCTGAAGCAGGCTGGTATCCGCGTATCGGCACTATCTGCAAGCGAAGCCTATTTGGCAATGACAGGCCAGACGACAGGAGGGGTAGACGATGTTTACAACGCAATGGAGCGTGAATGAACTGGCAAAGCGTCAGTATTTATTTAAATTGAGTACCAACGGAGCCGTATTTACGACACTGATTGTATTGCAGATCATTGGAACTATTTTCATAAGTGGCGCTGGATCTACTTTCATGAACGATTGGGGAGAGGGTATAACTTTCAACTTTACGTCCATATCGAATGACGGACAGGTAGGATTGACATTATTCTGGGCTCTTATTGTTGGATTCCTGTTGACATCGGCTGCCCAGCGCAATGAATCTTTTTCATTCGTGACGAATCGTCTAACCTTTCAGCTCGCGAACTTCTATTTCATTTGTACTGCGGCATTACTCGGCGGTGTAACAACAGTGCTACTCGGGTCGGTCATGAAAATTGTCGCGCTGTTCGGCGACAATATCATCATAGAAACGACAGGTCTACTATCATCGCCGCTAGATTTCTTCTCCCGAATTCTAGTGATGACAGCGTATACATTGCTGCTCATGATGATTGGATATTTACTTGGAACCTTAATACAATTCAGCAAGTTGTTTATCGTCTTGTTTGGATTGATCTGGTTTATGTATTTCACGTTCGGTATCAACTTGTCAGTTGGCGAAGGTGAAAGCTTATTGTACTTTTACTACGGAGAGACATCGATTTTGTTATTTATTTTGAAAGTAGTAGTGTCGGTTTCCGTACTGTTCGGTATCAGCTTCTTTGTGACAAACCGTTTGGAGGTGAGAAATCCATGATGATTTTTATGGTTTTGATACCTATGTTCCTGCTGCTTGGTCTAGTTTTAATTGTGATATTCACGAAAAACATGAAGCGCACGCGATTGAAGAAAAAGTTTCATCGCAATTTCATTTTTGGTTATTTTCTGTTGCTGCTGCTTAGTCTTGTCGTGGCGGAAGTCATGGAACGTAAGGTAGAACATCAAAATCCCCCAAAAGTAAACATGAAGGACGTGGAATTTGATTTGCCGGCTGCGATTGTAGAGGGAATACCTATTCCTGAAAAATTTGTTCTGGCGAAGCAGTCACATAAAGTAAAAGGTGAACTAGTGATATCCTCTTTCACAAATGCTTATCTTATAATTGAACGTACACCTGACAACAGCCATACCATTACAGAAACCGTCTACACCCCTGAACTGATGGCGAATATCGGGGAGGAGAATGATGTGTATTATGACGTTACAGACCGGCTTGAAATTGCATTGCCGATTTGGGAAAGTAATTTAATGACTGTACCTAAACAACCTCTTAATAATATACAGTATACGTTTTATCATGATTCGAATATATTGAACCAGTTCACTGGGGAAAAAGCGTATGGTTATTCTTCAGGATCGGTGTCTAGAGCTATGACGATTCACTTGATCGTACCCGAATCAATTATGCTGAAACTTCCAGAGGTAGAAAATGAATATGGAACTTATATAGATGTGATTGAATAGAAAAAGACTGAAGCGTAAAACGCCGCATTGTTTGTGGCATTTAAGCTTCAGTCTTTTGTATTATCCGCGTTCTACAGGCATCGAACAACATCTGAAAGAACCGCCTGATTTAATAATTTCAGAGAAGTCGACTTCTATGACTTCAAATCCATTTGCGCGTAAGTTTGCATTCACTTGTGAGTTTTGTGGAAGGCTGAATACATTATTATTACCAATGGAGAGAACATTAGTACCTAGCGAAAACTGTTCTTCTTCCGCCACTTCAATCAATTGGTACGAATCTGCCAGTTGATGGAGTGTTTCCTGATCAAACGCTGCTGGAAAGACTAGCGCTTTTTCGGAAGAAAGGATATTGAAAACGCAGTCTAGATGCAAGTACCGTCCGTCAAATGGAATCCGCTTGAGTTGATGATCAGGAAGCTTTTCTTCCAGCTTGTTAACAGCTTCCTCGGATGTACGGCTACTGATGCCGATGTAGAGAGTATCCCGGTCGACAATAATGTCTCCGCCTTCCATTTGATCCGTCGCAGACTGATAGGGAATGTCTTGCGCGATCAGCCATTCTTTTAGCGTGATTTCTTCTCCTTTTCGTATATCTGTAGCCAAGTCTGCGATAAACACTTCATTACCGATTGTGAATCCAATATCTCGTGTAAAGACTTGTTCAGGATACTTTTCAGAAGTAGGTAGCGTGATGACTTCCACTCCGTTTTCCTTCAAAACTTTCTCGAACTCTGCGTGCTGTCTCATCGCACGTTGTCTATCAATATTTTCATCTTCATACTTTTTTTGCACTTCATTAATAACTTCGTCAATTGCCATGAATTCTGGCGGGCATAAAATGACTCTGCGCAACGTATCGTATTCGGTTATACATTTTATCGTATCTGTCTTTTGAATATTAGCTGTCAATGGCAGCGCGCCTCCCATTCGTGAAAGTACTTTATAGTATTCCCAGTATGCAAGGTTATAAACGTATTTCATACTATAAGTTAGTTTTTTCGGCTTGCCAGAAGAGTAATGATAGCGTTAAATTCACTGTGTTATAGGGGCGGCTGAAAAGGTTTGAAGCGTTGAAAAAACGCAGAGGAGATACGTAAGAGGAAAGCTAGTATTGTCGATGAATAAATAAAAGAAGTATAAAAAAGACAGTCGTCATCGTTCGACTGTTTTTTCATGGAATATAACGTATTCTAGTAAACGCTTACAAGTTTATATTGACAAACAATTCGGATAACGTTTACTATATATTAAACGACTATATAGCGACAGTTCGAAACTATCAGAAGATGGGTGGGTAAACTATGGAAGAGAGAAGACAAAATAGGGATATAGGTTTTTGGTGGGCGATCTTACCACTGGTATTAATGATCCTAGTAATGCTTATAACTGTGGTAAAGCTAGAGCAGGGACCGCATATGCCATTGATAGTAGGTACCTCTATTGCAGCACTTGTCGCTTGGCGTCATGGTTTCACCTGGAAAGAGATTGAAGAAATGATGTATAAGGGGATTCGTCTAGCGCTTCCTGCCGTCATTATTATTATGCTCGTTGGTTTAGTAATTGGCTCGTGGATGGGTGGCGGAATTGTTGCTACGATGATATTTTATGGATTGAAAATTATTACGCCATCTTGGTTCCTTGTTGCGATCGCGTTAATATGCGCTCTTGTCTCCTTGGCCATCGGTAGTTCATGGTCCACAATGGCAACAATTGGCGTGGCGGGAATGGGGATTGGTTTAAGTATGGGGATTCCTGCGGGCATGGTCGCAGGTGCTGTTATTTCAGGTGCGTATTTCGGTGATAAGATGTCACCGCTTTCCGATACGACGAACCTCGCAGCGGGATTAACAGGGACAGACTTATTTGATCATATTAAGCATATGTTGTTTACGACCATACCTGGTTTACTCATCGCATTGTGCGTGTTCACATTCTTAGGAAGAAAATTTGGATCGGGCGAAGCTGAATTGTCTTCGATTGCGAAAACATCGCAAGTCATGCAAGAAAGCTTTATTATTTCCCCTTGGTTATTACTTGTTCCGTTAGCAGTCATTGTGATGGTTGCGTTAAAGATTCCTGCGGTTCCCGCGTTAATTATTGGTATTGTTTTAGGGTTCATTTCACATGTAACAATTCAGGGCGGTACGTTTGCAGGTGCTCTTAACGCCTTGCAGAGTGGTTTTGCTATTGAGACAGGTAATAAGTTAGTGGATAACTTATTCAATGGCGGTGGGCTTGATAGTATGATGTATACCGTTTCGATGACAATTGTAGCGATGACATTTGGTGGGATTCTCGAGTACTCTGGGATGTTGCGTGCGATTATGCAACAATTGTTGAAGATAGTGAAATCTACGTCATCCTTGATTATTTCGACGATAGGTGCGTGTGTAATGACAAACGCGACATGTTCTGAACAATATGTTTCGATCGTAGTGCCTTCCAGAATGTTTAGTAAAACGTATAAAGATATGGGGCTAAGCTCCAAGAACCTATCACGTGCGCTTGAGGATGGCGGAACTTTGACATCTGTATTCATTCCGTGGAATACATGTGGTGTATTCATATTCGGTACATTAGGTGTCAGCGTTGTAGAATATGGTCCATATGCAATTTTGAATTTCGCGGTTCCGTTGTTGTCGATTGTATATGCATTGACAGGTTTCTCTATTGAAAAAATGACATCGGAAGAGATTGTGGAGATGAATGAGCAAGAAGCGAAGTTGGAACTTGAAGCACAGCCCGAATAATGTAAAAAGGCAAAGCCGATGTATGTAACGGCTTTGCCTTTTACTCGATATCAAGCTTCAATTTGTACAATGCACGTGGTCTGCCTTGGCTATAGGTCATTTCTTCACCGACAGTATCGACAAATTGTTGATCCATCAGTTTTTTGATTGTACGTTCAGCAGTCCTTCTAGAAACAGCTAAATATCCTGCCAAGTCATTAGCGGTGAATGGTGTAGATTGCCTGAATTGATCAAACTGCGTTAGCTTGGAAATGACGGCTGGGCTCAATGACGTCTTTTCACTGATCTTAAGCAAGTCTGGATCATCCAACCTCATTGCGACTGAAGGTTTTGTAGCTGGCAAAGGGCCGTGTAGCTTCTTATGTTCATCCAGCATAAAAATTCCTTTGTCTGTTGCTTGTTTACCGAGTTGCAGTGCACTCATTGCGTTGTCACTAGCTTCTACGATTGTTTGCCCTGACCCAAAAGATAAAGTAGATGCCGGATGGAGGGATTCACAAAACTGAATGAAGTTCTTCATTGCTAAGACAAATTCGATGGTTCCTATAGTAGTATAAAAAAAGAAATTGCTGTCCTTTTCTTTCCACTGGGCCTGTAGGTAGTTTGCTAATACTTCGATGGTGTTCTGTGGAAATTGCTCGGGTTGATGGACTTGCAGTACACCTACAGCGATTTTAGTCGCTTCGCTTCTTGTCAAATCTGCTTGTCGGACAGCATGTTCCATCGCACGTAAAATATTGCTTGCAGGATCCAACATCCGGAATGACGGGATGCCTGCCGCTTGTAATTGATCGTACACAGCATGCACACTGGTCACTGCCATTTTAGACTTTCCGTTTCTGAAATGTTCTAGATGAAAGTTTATAACGGCTTGCAAATCACTGTTGGATTGCAGTTCATGTATAGCGGGCTTCTGCATGGCAGAAAGAGGACCGAGATCTTGCAAGATTTGCTCGATATGTGCTCTGTCTTTTATGTCTATAGAAATATCGTGAATTGCCATATTCTTTTCCGAAGAAAGGTATAATAAAGTGACAGCGATAGTATGTTCATTTTGCTGGATATAGAATGTCGGAATCGAAATAGTCCGAAGAACTTGTGCAGACGCTTCATAAGGCAATGAGCCAGAGAACAAGATGGCGTGACAAGGTTTCAGTGTCTCTAGTAGACGAGGGGCTTCGAACGGACTGTCGTATTGATAATAATCAACGCGTATATTGTGGGGCAATATAATATTCTTTGCTTGCCGACAAAACTCTTGTGAGCCGACCAATGCAATGGTAACCTTCATATGGGATCTCCTCTTTTCATTAGCGACTATTTAACGACAATCATACAATACGAATGAAAAGCTGCCAATAGGAAAGGATGAAAAGTAATGAAAATAACTGAAATTGAAATTTTTGCGATTCGATTACCGCTCCATGAACCATTTGTAATAAGCTACGCATCCTACGATGATATGCCCTCTATTATTGTAAAACTAACAACAGACACAGGATACGTAGGGTACGGTGAAGCAGTAGCAGACGACCATGTAACAGGAGAAAGCTGGGAAGGTACATTTGCTGTCCTCCGTCATACACTCGCTCCTATTTTACTTGGGGAAAATCCAAGTCGCTTTGGGAAAATTCATGAAATGATGGATCAAGCAATTTACGGTGTACCTACCGCGAAAGCGGCACTAGACATGGCTTGCTTTGACGCAGTAGGCAAGGCATATGGCATCCCTGCTTATAATTTACTTGGTGGGCGTTATCATGAGAAGTTTCCGATTACGCATGTGTTAAGTATCGCTTCACCTGAACGTATGGCGCAAGAGGCTGCTGATCGTGTGGCTTCGGGCTACGGCTCATTAAAGATGAAGGTCGGTACGAACGTAGCGGAAGATGTCGAGCGAATTCAAGCTGTTCGTGAGCGTGTTGGCAGAAAAATCGCAATCCGAGTGGATGTCAATCAAGGCTGGGTCAATAGCGCGACAACATTACAAGCGATGAAACAATTGGAAAACTGTGATCTGGATTGGCTTGAGCAACCGGTAAAAGCAGATGACATCGATGCAATGGTAGAAATCAAATCGAAAATCGCGACGCCTTTAATGGTGGATGAGGGATTGCGTGGTGTGCGAGAGATGCGTGAAATCATCGCAAAGCGTGCAGCAGATAAAGTGAATATCAAGCTCATGAAATGCGGGGGGATGTATCCTGCAATGAAGCTTGCACATATGGCAGAAATGGCGGGCATCGAATGTCAGGTAGGATCGATGGTAGAGTCGTCTATTGGATCTGCCGCAGGATTCCATGTGGCATTCTCACAAAAATCGATGACAAGTGTAGAATTGACCGGCCCGTTGAAATTCAGTAAAGACGTCGGTAATTTGTACTATGATGTACCGTTTATTGAACTTAATGAGAAGCCTGGACTTGGTATAGATGTAGATGAGCGAGCGCTAGAAGAGTTGACGGTGCGTAAAGAAAAGGTGACATTATGACGTTGCAAGCATCACTTTCACTTCTAACGGAAGATCAGCTACCCGAAATTCTAGCTCTACAAGAAAAGATCATTGCTGCTCTTGAGCAACCTGACTTCCTACAACCGCTAACGGAAGCAGAGTTCGTGTATATTCTACGCGGTAATGGGATGATGGCGGGAGCTTTTGTCGATAATCACTTGATTGCGTTCCGTGCTATGTTGGATCCTGGGGAAGACGAAGAGCATTTAGGAATCGATGTGGAAGTACCAACACATGAATTGTCTAGTGTGCTGTACTCGGAGATTTCAGGTGTGGATCCAGACTATAGAGGGCATGGACTACAAACGACACTCGGTAAATGGTTGATGGAACATGTCGAGAGAGATCGCTATCGCTATATTTGTACAACCGTTGCACCTTTTAATATTCCAAGCTTGAAAGATAAATTTGCACTAGGTTTACGGATCAAAGAACTAAAATTGAAATATGGAAATAAACTGCGCTATATTTTATTCGAAGATCTGCACGAGCCTTCCTGTGGGACGACTTCACAACAGCAATTTATTCTAATGGAAAATACCCAAGAGCAGCAAAAGTTGCTGAAAGAAGGTTGGATCGGGGAATATATCGAGAAAAAGGACGGCCAATGGTTTGTAAAGTACGTAAAATAATACATTTGCATCATGTAAGACTATGCCTTAAAGCGTAGTCTTTTTTTCATTGGCCATTAGAATCTTAAGTGCCCAACAGATCTAGAATGCAAACTTTATGGTAAAATTAAAGGATTACAAATTGAAAGGTTGATATCCGTAATGCGAAACTCTTCTGTAAAACTCACTTCATTATCTTCAAAAGGAGGTTGTGGTTGTAAAATAGGACCAGCCGATTTAGCTGAAGTTCTACGTACATTGCCTCCTGGCCTTGCGGACCCTAACTTACTTGTCGGATTGGATACAGGCGATGACGCAGGTGTCTATAAGATTAATGATACGACTGCTATCGTACAGACACTAGATTTCTTCACGCCCATTGTCAATGATCCATATGATTTTGGACAAGTGGCGGCGGCGAATGCGATCAGTGACGTCTATGCAATGGGCGGTATACCAATTACAGCATTGAACATCGTCGCATTCCCGATTCATACACTAGATCGTGGTATCTTGACAGAGATCTTGCGCGGAGCCGCTGACAAATTGAAAGAAGCCGGTGCAGTTCTCGTAGGTGGCCACTCCATCGACGATCAGGAACCAAAGTTCGGTATGCAAGTAACTGGAACGGTACATCCTGACAAGATTCGTACAAATGCTGGAGCAAAACCGGGTGACCGTTTGATCCTGACAAAACCGATTGGTGTAGGAATCATGACCACTTCGTTGAAAAATGGATTATTGTCTGAAGATGAAGAAATTCACGTGACAAAAGTGATGACAACACTCAATAAAACAGCGGCTGAAGCAATGGATGATTACAGTATTCATGCTTCAACAGACGTAACAGGATTCGGTTTGCTTGGACATGCTTCTGAAATGGCAACAGGTAGCGGTGTATGCTTACGAATTGATCATGAGAAAGTTCCTGTTATACCACGTACAAGAGAACTGGCGGAAGCTGGTTCGGTTCCGGGCGGTACGAAAAATAACTTTGCACATATAGAAGATATGATCGAATATCCAGAATCGCTAGATCAAATCGGCAGATGGATTTTATGTGACGCAGTAACTTCAGGTGGTTTACTTGTAGCAGTTGCTGGAGATGAAGCAGAACGTTTACATGCACAATTACGTGAAGCTGGCGTGGATGCACATGTTATTGGAGAAGTGACCGATGAACATAACGGTCGAATTATCGTGCAGTAAATCAAGGAGATGGAAAATTACATGGTACGAGATATTACATTGACAGACGCACTCGAATTACAGAAAAATCACACACACACATTAGTCGATGTACGCTCTCCAAAAGAATTTGAGGAAGCAACTATCCCAGGCAGTATCAACATTCCGATCTTTTCGAATGAAGAACGTGCAGAAGTGGGTACACTGTATAAGCAAGTAGGAAAACAAGCAGCAATGGATCATGGTCTGGCTATTTTCTCTAAAAAATTACCCGAATTCATTGCGAAGTTCAGAAAAATCGACACGCAAATCACGGTGTTTTGCTGGCGTGGCGGCATGCGGAGCAAAACGGCAATGACCGTACTAGAATTGATGGGAATCCGCTCAAGCCGAATTAGTGGCGGGATTCATACATATCGCCAATGGGTTATTGCGAAACTGCAAGAACCCATCAAAGCTAAACTACTCGTACTAAACGGCTATACAGGAAGTGGCAAGACGAAGATTCTTCATAAGCTGATGGAAGATGGTTGTCCGGTCATCGATTTGGAAGGTATGGCAGGCCATCGAGGTTCAATATTCGGACAAATTGGTGTTCAGCCGAACAACCAGAAGAAATTCGAATTGCTAATTGCAGATAAACTGGAAAAGTATGAAAACAAACCGTATATTTTCATAGAAGGTGAAAGCAAACGTATAGGGCAAGTACATATGCCAGAACCACTGTTTGAAAAAAAAGGACAGAGCCCCCAGTGGATTATTAGACTGCCGATCAAAGCGCGGGTCGAAGAAATTCTATCTGAGTATGAACCGGAAAAACAACCGGAACTGTTTCTAGAAGCATTTTCAAGAATTCGCAAACGCATCCACCAACCCATTGCGGTACAAATCCAGGAAGACCTAGAAAATGGTCGTTTTGCAGAAGCTGTAGAACAGCTATTGACTCACTATTACGATCCACAGTATGAACACTCAGTAGCTCGTTTTGCTACAACTGGACAAGACGTGATCGAGGCTGAAACTGTACAAGAAGCGTATGAAGAATGTTTGAGACGGTATAAAGAGCTGATGAATTAAATGAAGTTAGACTATCCTACTGGGTAGTCTTTTCTTTTGTACAAAAAACAAGTTGATCATAGGCTTCCGCCAGTGTTGTTCAAAGAAATTCTCAAGTTTACCCGACAATCGGATTAGTATTTTCCAATTCAGTTGACTAGGAAAGTTTGTCAAACAACTAACTAGGGTATTCTTAAAATTATCATCAATCAGACGTTCAAAAAAATAACTGACACAGAAAAGAGGAAACGCCATGATCGAACTAAAAACAAATCTACCAGGAAAAAAATCATTATTTGGAGATGCGTGTAACATTCTCATAGAACACGATATTCAAATGGGAGGCAACTGGGACTTCGACCGCGGAAACTTCGACACTATCTTGAACCAGGACGGTGACGACACGATTTACTTACGAATACCATTTCATGTAATTGATGGTGAACTCGATGAAGACAGTGCCATGATTGAATTTGATGTACCCTTTATTATCAATCATGTAATCAACATTGGATTGGATGATGATGACAGTCCTGTACTGGCCTCTGTCGGACTCGACCAGTTTCAGACACCCGAAGATCAAGACGGTCCTATTGTATACGATGAAAAGTGGGTGCGCGAAGGGGAAGCGCGAATAGCAAAGTTCTCGGATCATCCTATTTTTATCGCTCCGCTAGTATGAAAGTTTACTCCTTTAAAGAAACAAGCAAGCCTAGAAAAATTAGGCTTGCTTGTTTTTGTATACGGAAAAGACCGTTCTCTCTTTTGGCTAATGTGTGATAAGATGAGTGAAATGTAAAAAATCTATTAACTTACAGAATCATTGCATAGTACTAGCAAAGGTGGGAACCCCATGACGAGACGGCAAGACTTTTCATATTACACATCATCCAAAGAAGCGCAGAAACAATTGTATAAGCGTTCCTTACTTGTCGTGATCATTTCCCAAATATTTAGTGGGGCCGGACTGGCAGCTGGGATTACAGTAGGAGCACTTTTAATTCAAGACATGACAGGTAGTGAAAGCTTAGCCGGTATGCCCATTGCGCTGTCTACTTTCGGTTCAGCATTTTCTGCCTATCTCGTCGGCAGACTATCCCAACGATATGGTCGTCGCCTTGGCCTCGGTGCAGGCTTTATTACCGGTGGTGTAGGGGCGTTTGGTGTGATCTTTGCTGTAATGTCGGGTAGTCTGGCTGTGTTATTCATCTTTTTGTTCATTTATGGAGCAGGTACATCTTCCAATCTACAAGCCCGCTATGCCGGAACAGATCTCGCTGATGAGAAGCAACGAGCTACTGCGGTCAGTGTCGCTCTTGTTTCAACTACAGTGGGTGCAGTAGCTGGACCCAACCTCGTTTTACCTATGGGACATGTGGCAAGTTTCATCGGTATCCCTTCATTGACTGGTGTATTTTTACTTGCTGGTGTCGCATATGTATTATCGGGACTAACCTTTTTATTATTTTTACGACCGGATCCTTTACTCGTCGCCCGTGAGATCGAATTGGCTGAACAAAAAGAGCGTATAGAGTCGATTGAGGGGCATGTGGCTCATCAACATACAGCCAATAAGATGGGGATTTGGGTAGGAGCTATCGTGCTCGTACTGTCGCATGGTGTCATGGTCGCTATTATGACGATGACCCCCGTCCATATGCAACATCACGGTGCTTCGATATCTGGTATTGGTTTAGTCATCGGCCTACACATTGCCGGTATGTATTTACCGTCCATTTTTACGGGTGTATTAGTAGATCGGATTGGACGACCGATCATGGTAATTGCTTCGGGTGTGACACTTGCACTCGCAGGTATTCTTGCAGCCTATGTAGCGGGCGAATCGATAGTTTGGATGTCCGTATCCCTTACATTGCTAGGGATTGGTTGGAATTTCGGATTAATCAGTGGAACAGCTATTGTCATTGACTCTACTGATGTATTGACTCGTGCGAAGATTCAAGGAAGTATCGATGTTTTTGTCGCACTAGCAGGAACAGTAGGGGGACTTGCTTCGGGAATTGTCGTGGCCTTCTTAGGTTTTTCCATGTTGAGTTTCCTCGGAACCTATATTTCCTTACTACTTATTCCGCTCATTATTTGGATGCGTTATAAACAAAAGACTAACTCAGCACAGACTGCCTGACAAAAACGGATTATTTCCTCGGAAATAATCCGTTTTTCTTTCGTAAACGACAGGTCTAGCTGCAGGGGCATCTTTTGATTCTCTTGCATAAAGTAACAACGTAGAAAGAAATAGGAGGGATCGTTCATTGAATCAGCAAAGTGAGTATTGGATGAATCATTGGCAACACCCGCAATATCGCAGGATTACGATGGAACAAGCAAACGAAATTGCGCGACAAAGAGTACCGGGGGAAGTAGTGAAATCAGAATTGGAATTTGATGACGGCATGTTGATATTTGAAGTAGATATCCGCACGGCAGAAGGGTATAAGTATGAAGTCAAAATAGATGCGGTGACGGGTGAGGTACTAAAAGTGAAATTGGATTGATGTGAAACGACGAATGAAGTTCGATTACTTTTCCAAGTCTGTTATTCTGTGTATGATTAAAGTAAGAACTATACACAGAAAGCAGGGAATTACTATGTACACACCTATTGATTATTCAAATAACCTACAAGAGAAGTACGCACAACTTGCAACACAGCTAGATGCACTCTTGTCTGGAGAACCAAACGTATACGCAAACTTAAGCAACGCATCTGCATTACTCAATCAATTCTTCGATCGTATCAACTGGGTTGGTTTTTACTTGATGGATGACGATGAACTCGTGCTTGGCCCGTTCCAGGGATTACCGGCATGTATACGCATACCGCTTGGTAGAGGTGTTTGTGGGACAGTTGCAAAGACGAAAGAAGGTCTAGTCGTACCAGACGTCAACGCATTCCCTGGCCATATCGCATGCGACGCAGCGTCTCGTTCCGAAGTTGTAGTGCCCCTGATTAAAGATGGAGAAGTGTTTGGTGTACTTGACATCGATAGCCCTGAGCTAAATCGCTTCACGGAAGACGACTTAGCGGGGTTGACGCAAGTAGCAGAGGCGCTTATGAAGCATATCTAAAAGAAGAAAAGCTACAGGGGGAGAAAGTCGTTGATCAACGATGCCTTTCCATTAACCCGACATCTAGATTATATAAAGAAAAAGCACGCCGGATAAATTATCCAGCGTGCTTTTTACATACCTAGAACCCAAGTAAAGAAAATGACGACGATCGCAATAGGTGCGAAATAGCGTACAATCACTTTCCACAACGAGTGAAGAGCTGGATGCATTCCTAGCTCCTCCGCAGTATCTTCTGTTGTCAGCACAAAGCCAGCAAATAGAGACACAGCGAGTGCCCCGAGCGGCATGGCAATTCTACTCGTCAGCAAATCGGCAAAATCGAAAATGGAATTGCCGAAAATACTCACATCAGATAGCAAACCAAATGACAATGCACTTGGGATACCGACTAAAAAGATTAGCCCACCAAACACCCATGAAGCACGTTTTCGTCTGTCATGCTTCTTGCGTATGCCTGTAGAAACTACGATTTCGAGCATGGCGATAGCAGAAGTCAGTGTGGCAAACAGCATCAAGAAAAAGAAGATGATTAAAAACACACTGCCGAACGGAATTTCATTGAAAATAGCCGGGAGAATAACGAAAATCAGTCCGGGGCCTGCTTCTGGTGAATGTCCTAAGGCGAAAACAGCAGGGAAAATAACAAGTCCCGCTAAGATAGAAATTCCTATGTTCAGTATCGAGACATTAAATGCAGACTGTCCAAGCTTCTCTTCTTTTGAAAGATAGGAAGCGTAGGTCATCATCGCTGTCACACCGACACTCAGTGAAAAGAATGCCTGTCCTAACGCCACGAGGAATGTAGTTCCATTAAAATAACTCCAATCTGGCACGAATAGAAAACGCACACCTTCCATCGCGCCATCTAGTGTCAGCGAACGAATCGCCAATACAATGAATGATAAGAATAATAAAGGCATGATCCAGCGGCTAGCCCGTTCAATACCCCCACGGATTCCGCTTTGAACGATGAAGATCGTTAGTGCCATAAATAATGCTTGTGCCAATAATACTTCCCATGGATTCGCGATTGTTGTATTAAACAGATCACCATAATCCAGCCCACCTAATGTAAACGTAAAGGCTCGAGCTAAATACGATAAAATCCATCCCCCGACAACACTATAAAAAGATAGGATAATGAAAGACGAGGCAAGTCCCATCCATCCAACCCATCCCCAACTGCGTCCTGTGGATAATTTCTTCAAAGAAGTCACAGCATCTGCATGTCCTCTTCGTCCGATAACAAATTCAGCTAATAAAATCGGTAGACCGATCAATAATGTACAAATGATAAATAACAGCACAAACACGCTACCGCCGTTCGTACCAGCCATATAAGGAAATTTCCAGATTGCACCTAGACCGATGGCACTGCCGGCAGCCGCTAAAATAAAACCAATCTTGGATGTCCATTGTTCACGCTGTTTCATAAGAGTCCTCGTTTCTTTTACTAAATCACAAAGTCAATAAATCTTATCATAATTTTAAGAAAGAATCGATAGCTGTATGGTTAACAGAGAGTTTTGAAAATTGGCTTGCGTATACAAAAGTATTGGTGTAATATTACACCAATATATATAAAATGTAACCCCGGGGTGATCTTGTGAACCAGCAACAATTAATAGAACTGATTTCATTAAAGTTACGGGTGATCCGTTTAGAGAAAGAATATTCCCAACAGAAGATGGCAGATGTACTTGGGCTCTCAAAGAAAACATTGATTCAAATTGAAAAAGCTAGAGCAAAGGCCAGTTGGACAGCCGTCGTCGCTGTCTGTGCATTATTTCGAGATAGTGATGTATTGCAAGCAACAGTCGGTGGAGATCCACTAGAAGTACTGGAAACAATCGCGCACGACGGTATTGACCGTCGGATAGATCAATCGATGGGTGGTAAAGTGTGGTGGCGTGAATTGGAAACGACAGGACGTTTCCGTTTACAGCAAAACGTAATTAGTCAGCACTTTCGTATTTTGGATGGGGAGCATTATCGTTGGTATAGTTCATTTGATGAAAACGAGGCATGGCATCGGTTGGAGGAACTGAGCCGAAAGTAAAAGGGAGGAACGCGTATGATTGCACCTATAGCATTTGCAGCACTTTTATTGCTGGCGTTATTATTTTTCACAGGAATGGGATTATTATATTTGTTGTTTACGGGATTGATTCACTTTATTCCGTTAGCACTTAGTGCAGTAATCCTTTTATATGTGTGGATCGTCATGATGATTTTTCATTTCTTCAACACGAAACAACGTAAAAGGTCGTTCAGCATCATTGCTGGAGTAGTGATAATCGGAGCGGCAGTTTGGCCAATCATGCATATGTACGAGGAAAGTATTTCGACAGTGAATGCGGAAGTAGAAGTGCGTTATTATGAACCGTTTACGATTGGACAGGAATCAAAGCTGGCTGTACTTGATGAAGCTGCTACACTCGAACTGACTGACGAATTACCGAAAATAGACGGTGCTACCGCGCTATATCCGCTATATGCAGCGTTTGTTCAAGCAGTCTATCCTAGAAAAGAATACAATCCGTATGATAGTGAAGTAATGGTCAATACAACCCCTGTTGCTTATGAGAATTTGTTTTCGGGCAAGGTAGATATGATTTTTGCAGCAGCTCCTTCCGACGCTCAAATGAAAGTGGCAGAAAAACAAGGTCTTGAACTGAACTTAACACCGGTTGGTCGAGAAGCATTTGTCTTTTTCGTCAATCAAAAGAACCCTGTTGATCATCTAGAATTAAAACAAATCCAAGATATCTATGCAGGGAAAATCACAAATTGGAAAGAAGTTGGAGGCAAAAATGAATCAATTCGAGCATTCCAACGACCAGCAGACAGTGGTAGTCAGACTGGTTTGGAACGGCTGATGGGAGATACTCCAATTATGGAGGCTCCAAAAGAAAATGTAGCCGAAGGAATGGGTGGGATCATATCGGAAGTTTCAAAGTATCGAAATTATACGAATGCTATTGGCTATACATTCCGCTATTACTCAACGGAGATGGTGGGCAATGAGGAGATTAAATTGCTTGCAATCGATGGAGTAGAGCCGACGAAAGAAACCATCCGAAGTGATGAATATCCAATTGCCTCTGAGTTTTACGTCATTACGGCAGGCACAGAAAATCCGAATGTGGAAAAATTTATTGAATGGATCACTTCACCGCAAGGACAGGAATTGGTAGAGATCGTCGGTTACGTGCCGGTGAAAAAACCGTGAAAATATGTGAGGAATGTGAAGGTTCACGAATCCGGCTAAATATACAGTGCATTTTTTACCCTTAACTAATGGGAGTGATGAAGTAATTGTGAAAAGATATTTGAACATAGTATGGCTCGTTATGAGTTTGATCCCAGCGCCATTTCTATTTCATTTCTATGAGTATGGTCAGTATATGAAACGAGAAGATGCATCATATTTATTGGTAGTATGTGTTTTATATATTGTGATAACAGGTATTTTATCTCATGCCATAAAGGTTCGTTATATGTTGCTCATTAATATAATTACAGCCATAGTATCTTTACTATTGGCTATGAATTTCATCTCAGACGATGGTGGATGGTTCAAGCCATTTGGCCGAGACTTTGTCATCTTGTTAACGGCTATCCCGTTTTTCATTGGACAATTATTGATTCGGAAGGTTACTCAGCTTGTTATAGGTCGATAGAAAAAGGCATGCCACTAGTTTAGAGGCATGCCATTTTTTTATTTCTTAAGTGTATGTTTCTTACCAGCTTGATCGGTCACCAATAACTGTGTAGCGGTAACTTCCATATCTTTCGCAAGAACGTTGGAAACCTTGCTTGTTTTTTTATCTAATAAATTATATTTATACACACCTGTTTTGTTGAAATAATACATCGTAGAAAGGTCGAATGCTACAGACTTATTGTTTTGACTGACTTGATTGGTTTTCGTAGTAGCTTCCACTTCATCGAAAATAACACGCGCGTCAAAGTTCAATAAGGTCTTTTTGTTTTTCCCGTCCATTGTAACTGAATACAACGTCAATGGATCATCCAGTGGTGTAGTAGGATCAAATTTGGAATCGAAAACGCGGTCTTTATTCTTTTCAAGTGTATAGTAGATCCGATCATTCCAAATGAACATATTACGGAACTTTTGATCGATTGGAATACTACCGATCGTGTAACTCCAGTCATTGACGTTCAACTTCACTAGATTATAATTTGCCGGCATTTTATTTCCTGCATTGATCGAGTTCCAATACGGAATATATATTTCATCATTGTATAGGACCATTTGATAGCCCGCCATGAGCAGTATTCGGTTGATTCCGTTATCTGGCATAGTCGCGCTATCTAAGATTGCCGAACGTGTTCCTGCCTTTTTATTCTCTTTAAATAGCTTAGTAGAATTTTTGTCTTTTGCAATAGTATAAGTAAAACCATTTTGTTCAACCGTTTTACCTTTAACACTTACATAGGAATGGTAGTCACGTAACTTCATAGAGTCGTCTAATGCACGTACTAAAAATGCTGAGAACTGAGAACGTGTAACGGAGTTAGTCGGCATGTATTTACCTTCTGAACCGCCAGTGATTCCTTTTTTTGCAATCCCATTAATGTCAGGGAATGACCAATGGGCCGGAGAAACGTCTACAAATGTCGCTTGATGATCGACAGGTATGTTAAATGAACGACGAATGATCGCAGCCATATGAGCTCGTGAAGTGTCTTCACCAGGACGCATGAAGCCGTTATCTCCACGCATGATGCCTTTTTCATTCACTGTTGCAAGAATTTGATAATAGGAAGACTTTTTCGAGACGTCCTTGAATTGCACCGTGGGATTTTTAACCAATGGAATTTTCAATGCTTTGATGAGCATGGAAGATGCCTGCGCCCGTGTAATGGGATCATTTGGCTTAAAGGTACCGTCTGGAAACCCTCCGATAATATTACGGTCAGCTAAATACATGATTTCTTTCTTCGCCCAATGCTTGTCTACGTCAGAAAATGGTGTGGCCGCCTGTGCCTGAAATGGTGTTGCTGCGAAAATCAATAAAGCTGCTAACAACCCGATTAGTTTATTCTTCATATAAGTAGACCTCCTTTAGGTATTCTGTTCATTATACAGGAGTTTTAATGGTAAAATAAGGTCCTTTAAACATAGAAACCGACAAAAGAAAGAACTCTCTTGTCGGGTCATTGAAACTTATTTCGTACCCATCTCGTACGTTTTCACAACATCAATACAACCTATCACGGATTGTAACATAGAACAATTTTTCTCCGTCAGCTCCATGATTCGTGGCATCTTTTCGTCTGTAACGTCCGATCCGATAACAGTAAAATGAAGATGGATCTTCATCAGGCGGCTGGCATCATCTTGGGAGCGCACCACTTCTTTTACTTCAATTGCAATGTCTTCTGCTGGCACGCGCATTTTATCAAGGACTTTTCGCATGACACCACCACCGCAAGCAGCGATCGAAGCAACCATCAGCTGGTAAGGCCGAAACCCTTTTTCTTCATTTGATGAAA
The DNA here is from genome assembly GCF_002743415.1 of Sporosarcina sp. P3. Classification (NCBI taxonomy): domain Bacteria; kingdom Bacillati; phylum Bacillota; class Bacilli; order Caryophanales; family Caryophanaceae; genus Sporosarcina; species Sporosarcina sp. P3. The sequence continues at coordinate 283,494 of NZ_PDZE01000003.1, read as the reverse complement.
TGTGTAATGTGCCGAATTCTGTCTCCGTGTCAAAACCGTGTTCTGTCATATGAAAATTCATGTTGATCAGCCCCTTATGCAGTTAGTATACGATGTTTCAGCAAGAAAACCAAAGAACGATAACTGACTCTCTGTGTTTAATTTGACGAATAAGTGGAATACTAAAAGTAAGATGGAAAGGAGTGTTGAGAAATGAGTGAAAACAAACAACCACACAAAACACTGACTGATAAGAACAACGGCCTTTCATCCGCTCAGGAAGTGTTGTATGCCGAAGATTACAAACGGGCAGATAAGGCTACCGAGACCGAGAAAGAAGAAAACGACAACAATAAGAAGTAAGATACGAAAATAGTGAATGAGGCGTTCCCTAGTAGTTGTAATCCAACTACTGGGGTTTTTCTCATGAAATAGACCTGACGTATTCTTCGCATTCGCTGTATACTAAGAGTAAATGTTACTACAAAGAAAACGAGGATATAGAATGAAGAAAATTAGATGGAAAAAGGTTATCGTCTTACTAGTTGCTTTCTTCGTCATTTTTCAAATAGCAGGAAGTTTTTTCTTTTACAACTTGGCGATTAAGCGTGGACCGAAAGATTTCCTGACGGGCAATGTAGATTTGAAAGTATCGGCCGAAACTATGGATGTGTTTTTAAATGGAGACTGGATCGATTGGGTAGAACAACAGGAGTTTGAAGAAATGCATATGCCTTCAAGAGATGGTGTAGATTTGACGGGTTATTACTTAGCTGCTAAACAGCCTACCGACAAGTTGGTGATTCTGACACATGGCTATTTAGGGCATGCCAAACAAATGGGGTTATATGGTCAATATTATCATGAGGAACTCGGCTATAACATTTTCATGCCGAATGCGAGAGGGCATGGAAAAAGCGGTGGTGATTATTATGGATTTGGTTGGCCTGATCGTCTGGACGTGATGGATTGGACGAAGTTGCTTGTCGGAGAAATGGGTACTCACACACAAGTGATCTATCACGGTTTGTCTATGGGTGCTGCAACGGTATTGATGGCGAGCGGTGAAAACTTACCGAAACAAGTGAAAGCAATTATTGCAGATAGTCCGTACCAATCCGTCTATCAGCTCTTTGCTTATCAATTGGATCGAATGTTTCATTTACCAGCCTTTCCTTTACTTGACAATATGAGTTTACTGACGAGTGCCAGAGCAGGCTATTCATTGAAGGAAGCGGATGCGTTGAGCGCGGTTCAGCGTGCGACTGTACCGATCTTATATATCCATGGTAATGCGGATACATTCGTGCCGACAGAAATGACAAAAGAGCTGTTTGAGAAGACAAAAAGCGATGCAGAATTGTTTTTAGTAGATGATGCCAATCACGGTGAAGCATTCGTGATGGAACAAGAAGCGTATAAGAGAAAGGTAGTTGAATTCCTTGAAACACATTGGTCGACATCGAACCTGCCAATTGACCTCTCTCGCTAACCGTCTTATACTGTTTTTACAAAGTAGGGGAAATCGCATTCCTCATTATAAGGTCGTGGCATATTGGTAAAAGCAACAGTAGAACAACTCTGTAAACAGCATACCGAACTAACTAGTCAAGATGTGAAGATTCTTCAGGAGATGGCGTTTAGCCTACAAACCTATGCAGATCTATCTGATTCGTACATGTTTATTGATTGTAAGTTAAAACCAAGTAATCAGGCAATCGTCGTTGCGGAAGCTTTTCCAGTTGGTAGTACTCCACTGTATACTAACTCAGTCATTGGTAAGATTGTTTTTGAATCTTTTGAGCCAGGTGTGTTTTATTCCTATCGTAACGGAAAGAAATCGATCATACAGCAAGCAATGACGCAAGAAGGTATCTTGGTGCATCAGACTGTGGTACCCATTAAAAACACATTTCATCAAGTGATTGGTGTATTGATATCTGAGAAACGAGTCATTTCACCGCAACAGAGTGATGACATAAAAAGATTTTCGGTAGTTACAGAAACGGCAGAAGACCAATTGACGAATTCGGGACTTGGCGTAGTCTCAGATTTATTGATGGAAATGCTTATTTTAACGGATGCTAGTAATCGGTTAGTATACGCGAATCCTTCGGGTTTAAAGTTGATATCTGAAATGAGTGGCAAAGATGATGTGCTGAATCGCAATTTATTGGAAATATTACCGTTTTTGCACGCAGTTTATGAAAATAAAGAAGATGTGTTTGTCTTTGAGATGACGATTCAAAATAAAAGCTTAATTGTAAAAAAAATAAGAATGCGTGAAAAAAACAAATCTCAAGAAACGCTGTTGATTGTCCAAGATATTACTGAACTTCGAACGAAGGAAAAAGAATTAATGATGAAATCCGTCGTCATTAAAGAAATTCATCATCGGGTTAAAAATAATTTGCAAACTGTGGCAAGCTTGATAAGATTGCAAATGCGTAATGGATTACCAGTTGAAAGTCGGTCTGCCTTTGAGGAAACGCTTAACCGGATATACAGTATTTCTTCGGTTTATGAAATTATCCTCACGAAGGAAGATGCAGACGACGATGATGTAAATATTATAAATTTAACGAGGAAAATTTGCTCCACGATGGTGCTAAATGAATACAATTTAAAAGTAGACTTGATTATTGAGCCGAATAGCAATAAAATAATAACAACGTCGAAGAAAGCGGTTTCAATAGCACTGATCATTAATGAGCTCATACAAAACTCTCTAAAGCATGCATTTCAAGACAAAGAAGAGGGGATTATTGACGTGGAATTTATCGTAGATCATGATTTTGTAGAACTTCACGTTTCCGACAACGGCGTTGGAATGAAGAATCCGCAAACTTCGCTTGGTACGGAAATCATCCACAATTTGGTGACCAATGACTTGAATGGAGAGTTTCTATATGTGCCTAGGGAAATTGGGACTCATGCAGTAATCAGTTTTCCGTTGGGTGCGGAGGTGGAAACTTTTGATGAGTAAACGAATCTTGATAGCAGAAGATGAATCAATTATTCGCATGGACCTGAAAATGACCTTGCAAGACCATGGCTATGAAGTCGTTGGGGAAGCTGGTGACGGAGACAGAGCGATCGAGTTGGCTTTTTTGCATAAACCTGATTTGATATTGATGGATATTAAAATGCCGAAGATGAATGGGTTGAAAGCGAGTCGAATCATTGGAGAGCAACTGGATATACCAGTTTTAATCATTACTGCATACAGTCAAAAGGAATTCGTGGAAAAGGCTCAGCAGGACAATGTGGTCGGTTATTTAGTTAAACCTATTTCTGAAGCTAGTTTGATTCCTGCAGTTGAAGTGGCGCTTCATCAATCCAGTAAAGCTAAGAGATTAAAGGACAGCATTCAGCATGCGAAGCAGCAAGTGGAAAAGCGGAAAGTTGTGGAACGAGCAAAAGGTATATTGATGAATACAGAGCACTTAACCGAGCAACAAGCATTTAAAAAAATGCGTGATACGAGTATGTCACGGCAAATGACAATGGAGTCACTTGCCATGGAAATTATAGATTCGCACAAGTAAATAGATCTAAGCAAAGGCGCTTAAAGAGAAACTTTCTTTAAGCGTCTTTTTGTCTTCTTTTTTTGCGAGTTGTTTAAAATATTTAAAGGTGGTGGCTAGTGAATTAATACACGTAGATGATGTCACAATAGGATAGTAAGAGGGGGAAATTTAAATGGAAATGATCGGTACAGTCATTGTATATATCATCATGGCCTGTGCAATTGCAGGGGCATTTGCTTCAATAAAGAATCCTGAAGAGGGATTGGGTAAGGAATTTATGTCTGGATTACACGCAGTAGGGCATATCTTCGTTCCTGCGGCAGGAATTATGGCATCGATTCCATACTTAACATGGTTCATCAGTAAATTTATCGGTCCGATTTTCAACTCGATCGGGGCAGATCCGGCAATTGCCGCAACGACGATTCTAGCTTCAGATATGGGCGGATACCAGTTAGCGGAAGCGTTAAAAGTAACAAATGAAGGATGGATCATGGCATTAATCGTCGGTTTCATGTCGGGCGCAACGATTGTATTCTCCATTCCGATGGGTCTTGCGATGCTTGATAAACGGGACCATAAATATATGGCACTTGGTATCATGTCGGGTGTACTGACCATTCCGATCGGTGCTTTCATTGCATCTGTTTTAGTTGTCTTATTCAATACGGATGTGCGTGATGTGATCAGCACGACTGCAACATCTAATTATGAGTTTGCAATTGGTTATTTACAAATTTTCATAAACTTATTGCCATTATTACTATTTGTTGTCTTAATTGCGGTTGGACTGAAATTCGTCCCGCGTATTATGATTAACGGGTTTATGTTGTTTGGCCGTGTGATGGATGCGGCTATTAAACTGGTGTTAGTGTTCTCTATCGTTGAAGTATTTACAGGGATTTTCACTAAAATCTTTGGCGTTTGGGGATTCGATCCCATTATGGCGGATAAAGCCGATCAGTTCCGTGCGCTTGAAACGGCCGGATATATTGGTATTATGTTAGCAGGTGCCTTCCCAATGATTTACTTGATTCGAAAGTATATGGGAACACCTTTGGAAGCTGCTGGAAAGAAAATTGGGCTTTCGCCTGAAGGCAGTGCAGGTCTACTTGCAACTGTCGCGAATATCTTAGCGATGTTCTCGTTAGTTCGCTATATGAGACCGAAAGACAAAGTAATTAACATCGCATTCGCAGTATGTGCGGCGTTCTTGCTGGGTGATCATTTATCTTTCACAGCGAATTTCCAGCCGAATATTATTTTACCGGTTATACTAGGTAAATTGAGTGCGGGAATCATCGCAGTTATCATTGCGTACAAGCTATCTGTACCAACGGCATTAAGGCTAGAAAAGCAAGATCGTGAAGCTGGAATTATTAAAAAGGGTGAGTACGAAACTGAAAACGTTGAACCAGAAGCTCCTGCGGCTAAAGCATAAAAATATAAACAGGGAGTGTGTATAATGAGCGAAGAAAAGAAACGGTTTATACAGGAATTCGTTCCAGGAAAACAGATTACACTTAGTCATTTGATTGCTAATCCTGATTCCGATATGTTTCAGAAGTTAGGTATACAGGAAGCGGGTGCCTTAGGTATTCTTACGTGTACACCAAGTGAAACCGTCATTATTGCGGGAGACTTGGCAACGAAAGCAGCGAATGTCCGCATTGGATTTCTCGATCGATTTACAGGTAGCCTTGTCATTGTAGGCAGTGTCTCAGAAGTAGAGATGGCTATGCTGGAGATTAACCGGTTTCTATCGGAGAAGTTAAGTTATACGCCATCTGAAATTACAAAATCATAAGGAGTGAGGACGATGCGAAACAAGGCAATGCTAATCGGTGCAGTACAGGCGGGGAAGTCTACATTAACGAATGCTTTATTGGGCCGAAAAGTAGAAGCTTTCAAGACGCAAACGCTCAGTTATTATGATTGGATTGTTGATACGCCAGGAGAATACACAGAAAATCCAATGTTCTACAAAAATATTATGGCTACCGCGCTTGAAGTGACGCACGTACTATATTTGCAGGATGCAACGAGCGAAAAGATGATCTTCCCACCAGGTTTTAGCATGGGAATCCCCAAATTGCCGATTGGTGTCATCACCAAATGCGACCTCCCTGAAGCGGATATAGACCGTTCACTTGGCATGCTTAAAACGGTTATGAGCGAAGGACCTATCGTCATGGTTTCCTCTGTAACGGGCATGGGAGTCCAACATCTTAAGGAATTGACAAAGCTGAACGACCTTCAAGCAATGCGGCATTACGTCGAGTCAACAGCCGACGAGCACTTGATCTTTCTAGGCTAATCTTCTTTACAGGTAAGTAGGAATTTGATATAGTAAATTTCAGACAAGTAAATAAAACGGCAAAGGCGCCTTTACATCCCGTGGGAAAATCCATGGCTTTGTAAAGGCGTCTTTTTTACATCAAAAGTGCAGGACGCCGTCTAGCCCCGACAGGCGTTGGAGGTCTTTCCGACAAAGTGCGCACTTTGCACTTTATCGGAAAGACCGAAACGACCCGAGGGGCTGGCGTCCGGAACTAGATGTAATCAAAAGTGCAGGACGCCGTCTAGCCCCGACAGGCGTGGGAAGGCTTTTCGACAAAGTGCATACTTTGCACTTTATCGGTAAGACTGAAACGATCCGAGAGGCTGGCGTCCGGAACTAGATGTAATCAAAAGCGCAGGACGCCGTCTAGCACCAATAGGCGTTGGAAAGAAGTAATCAGAAAGGGGTGTGGGAGTGAGCAATTTCAATAGGCACGAAACTATTATTAGTGCAGGAATTGATATTGGCACAAGCACGACGAAACTGATTATCAGTCGATTCTCCCTACGTAATGTGGCAGGCGCAACACATGTGCCAAGAATAGAAATTACAGACAAAGAAATACTATACAAAAGCCCAGTATTCCGAACACCATTGCAAGATGCAGTGACGATTGATGTAGCAGGTGTCCAACAGATTATACGCTCAGAATATAACAAAGCAGGAATTCAACCTTCCCAAATCGAAACAGGAGCTGTCATTATTACGGGTGAAACTGCTACCAAGCGGAATGCCAGTGAAATGTTACACCTTTTGTCTGATGAAGCAGGTGACTTCCTCGTAGCAACGGCAGGACCAGACTTAGAAGGCATCATCGCAGCAAAAGGATCAGGCAGCTTTGAATTGTCTAGAAAAAGTGGCCGAGTAATCGCCAATATAGACATCGGTGGAGGAACGGCTAATATTGCAGTGTTCAAAGACCAACAACTTCTGGGTACATGCACGATGCATATCGGCGGCAGATTGATTGAATTTGAAAACGGAAAAGTCCGTACAATTTCACGGCCAGTCGAACGGTTATTGCAAGACCAAGGCTATACGTTACAAGTCGGTGATCCACAAAATGCGCCAGCTGTTTCATTCGTAACGACATATATGGCTGAAGCGATGGCGCGCATATTGAAAAAAGAAGTTCATGCACAGGATCAAGTACTATTACTCGGACATGAACCAAACTGGCTGCAATCGGTCGATACAATCGTCTTTTCAGGTGGTATTTCCGAATGTATGTATCATCATGCGTCTGATGAAGTCCAAGAAGCACAATACAACGATATTGGAATTCAACTCGCAGAAGCACTATTGAAAAACACATCACTGCAACACTTTACTTGGCAGGAGCCAGTAGAAACTGTGCGAGCGACTGTATTGGGAGCTGGGACCCAGACTACTGAAATTAGCGGAGCTACGATACAAGTTGCGCCCCATGAGTTGCCATTAAAGAACATTCCGATTTACCAATATGATTTTGAAGAAAATCTTGAAGCGGGGTTACTCCACTTCGAAGATGCTGTACAGCAAGCGGTTACTTTATATGACTCTGCAAAAGAAGGACAAAACTTCGCGCTCTATCTGTCCAATCTTCCATATCTAGGATTCCGCGATGTCCAGAAGCTAGCCAAAGCAATTGTTCAAATTATGAACGAACGGCCATGTCCAGAACAACCGATTATTCTGGTCATTCAATCCGATCACGCTAAAGTGATTGGTCAAACATTAGCGGCATTACAAGTGAAACAAAGCATTATTTGTATAGATCAAATTAATGTGGAAACGGGGGATTACATCGATATCGGCAATGCGCTCACTTCAGGTGTCGTACCGGTCGTTGTAAAAACCTTAACTTTTCACACAACGTAAAGGAGGTCTCGTACGTGAATTTATCCACTACACTAGGCGGCGAACGATATGTGTTCCATGACCTAAAAGAAGTACTAGCAAAAGCGAACGAAGAGAAATCCGGTGATCGCCTCGCAGGAATTGCAGCGGAAACGGTGCAAGAACGAATCGCTGCAAAAACAGTCGTCAGTGAGTTGCTTGTGAGCGATATTCGTAACAATCCACTGATTCCGATCGAAAGCGACGAAGTCTCACTGATTATTGAAAATGATATAAATGAAAAAGTTTACAGTGGAATCCAGAACTGGAGTATCGCTGAACTACGTGAATATATTTTGAGTAATGAAGTAGGCGACCGTGAATTAAAGCGACTCAGCCGCGGATTGACTTCGGAAGTCATCGCAGCCGTCACCAAGCTAATGTCCAATCTCGACTTAGTACACGCGGCCAATAAAATCGAAATCTTATCAACATGTAATATTACAATTGGCCAAAAAGGCACGTTATCTTCCCGTTTGCAACCGAATCATCCGACAGACAATATTGATGGGATTATCACTTCGTTAAAAGAAGGCTTGTCCTACGGGATCGGTGATGCGGTAATTGGGGTCAATCCCGTAGATGACTCCGTAGAGAGTGTAAAGCGTGTGTTGAATGCAACGAAAGATTTTATCGATGAATGGGAAATACCGACGCAAAACTGTGTGCTCGCACACGTTACGACACAGATGAAAGCAATTGAACAAGGGGCGCCTGCTGATATGATCTTCCAAAGTATCGCGGGAACGGAAAAAGCTCACCGTTCATTTGGTATTTCAGCCGAATTGATTGCAGAAGCAAAAGATCTCTCACTGAAAATGGGGACGGGTACCGGCCCACAAACATTGTATTTCGAAACAGGGCAAGGATCGGAGTTATCCGCTGAAGCGCATTATGGCGTAGATCAAGTAACTATGGAAGCACGTAACTACGGCTTTGCACGACATTATGATCCGTACATCGTCAACACGGTTGTCGGATTTATCGGACCGGAATATTTATATAACAGCAAGCAAGTAATCCGTGCTGGCCTTGAAGATCACTTCATGGGTAAGCTGCACGGCTTACCGATGGGTGTAGATATTTGTTATACGAACCATATTAAAGCAGATCAAAATGATATCGAAGATCTAAGTATCTTATTATCAGCGGCAGGTGTGAACTTCATCATCGCAGCACCGATGGGCGATGACGTGATGCTGAATTACCAATCTATGAGCTATCATGACGTAGCGACGGTTCTTCAGACAATGGGTAAAACACCAGCACCTGAATACTTGAAATGGCTTGAAAAGATGGGGATTTATGAAAATGGCATGCTGAGTAAACGTGCCGGAGATCTCACACTCTTCAATCGATAGGAGGTGGATGGACTTGAATGAGGAATTAATTCAGCAAATCACAAAAATGGTCGTGGAAAAATTGGAGGCTGCAAGTAGTCAAACAGTACAGCAGCCAACGAACGAAAAGAAAGTAGAGCTGTTTTCGAAGCAACCTATTGGACATGTGGAAGTGGAAACGAAAAAACGCTCACCTAGCGGTGCGGTGACATTCCATAGTACGACGGAAGAGCCGAAGCGAAATATTGCCACTGTAAAGCCCAAGCCAACGACAGCGTATGGTCATACGAAGTCAAAACCACAAACAAGTCCTGAAGAAGATCAGCTGGCAGAATATCGTAAGAAAACGCCAGCTAGGGTAGGCGTTGGGCGCGCAGGTTCACGTCCGAAGACGAAGACATGGCTACAGTTCCGACTAGATCACGCGGCAGCAGTCGACGCGGTCTACGGGGAGGTACCGGATAACTTGCTTGAGCAACTGGGGTTATTTCAAGTGCAATCCCAAGTGGCGGATAAAGAAGAGTACATTCGACGCCCCGATCTGGGTAGAAAGCTTTCAGACGAGTCAAGGTCTCTGATCCAAGAGCGCTGTAAGAAGTCACCCGTCGTACAAATCGTTGCGTCAAATGGATTGAGTGCGAAAGCAATTGAAGAAAATTTGGAAGACGTTTACTTGTCATTGGAACAATCACTTAACAACTTGAATATCGAAATGGGTACGACATTTTATGTGGATAAAGGTCGAGTTGCTGTGATGGATGATATCGGGGAGCTATTGCAACCTGATGTTGTGGTCATGCTGATCGGTGAACGTCCAGGTCTTGTATCCGCAGAGTCGCTAAGTGCGTATATGTGCTATAAACCAAGACATGGCACGATTGAAGCAGATCGTATGGTCATTTCCAATATCCATAAAGGTGGAATTCCTCCTGTTGAAGCTGGCGCATTTCTTGGGACGATTATTCAGAAAATCTTAAAATATGAAGCGAGCGGTGTATCGCTTGTTCAAAAAGAAAGTTAAGGAAGGGGGAGGACAAATGAAAGTCTATGCAGACATATTGTCGATGCAAGTCATTTCAAACGTCAGTCCGGAACTGGCTGAGAAATTTAAGTTAAGGCCTAACCAGCGTAGCTTGGGTTTGGTGACGACGACAATTGATGACGTCGGCTATACTGCAATTGATGCAGCAACGAAGCATAGTGATGTGGAAGTGGTCTACGCAAAAAGCTTTTACGCGGGCTCAGCACATTCTTCTGGACCGCTATCCGGTGAATTTATTGGAATCATTGCAGGTTCGTCACCAGAAGAAGTAAAAAGTGGTTTGGATTCGATCCGTATAACGATAGAGCATGAAGCTTATTTTGAAACGATTAACGGAAATCCAGATCATGCGTTATATGCGCATACGATCTCCAGCTGCGGGAGTTATTTAGCTGACATGGCAAATGTACCCTATGGACAGTCGTTGGCGTACTTGATTGCACCACCTGTTGAAGCCATCATTGGTTTGGATGCTGCTCTCAAAGCTGCGGACGTCACAATTTGTGTACTCTATGCACCTCCCTCCGAAACAAACTTCGGCGGTGGTCTGCTGACAGGTAGTCAATCTTCTTGCAAGGCAGCAGCCGATGCGTTCAGGGAAGCCATACAGAACATGGCGGATCATCCGTTAAGTTATTAATAGTTTAGCATGCAGAAAGGAGTGTTTTGATTTGGTTCAATTACTGGATAATGATTTATTGGCTGTGCAACAAATGCGCACGGCCGTCCAAACTGCAAAGGAAGCACAAGAGAAATTCATGGGCTATACTCAGCAACAAGTAGACAAGATTGTGAAAGCTGTTGCCGACGCGGCCTTTGAACAATCGGGTCGCCTCGCGCAAATGGCAGTAGATGAAACGGGTATGGGGGTAGCAGCTCATAAGAAAATCAAGAATGAAGTGGGCTCCCGAGATGTTTATGAAAGCATCAAAGACTTGAAAACAGTTGGTGTGATTAAAGAAGACCATTTGAATAAAGTCGTGGAGATCGCTGCTCCGTTTGGCGTAGTTGCGGCCATCATCCCCACAACGAATCCAACATCTACAGCGTTTTTCAAAACGTTGATTTCATTGAAGACACGAAATTCCATCGTGGTGAGTCCACACCCATATGCAGTGGAATGTACACATGAAGCATTAAAAGTATGTGACGCAGCAGCGGTTGCGGCTGGTGCCCCTGAAGGTTTAATCCAGTGTCTCACACTGGCTTCAATGGAGGCGACGCAGCAACTAATGTCGCATAAAGATGTCAATCTCATCATCGCAACAGGTGGTAGTGCGCTCGTTAAAGCTGCGTATAGCTCGGGTAAACCGGCATACGGTGTAGGTCCTGGTAATGTACCGGTCTATATTGAACGTTCAGCAAAGATTGAAAAAGCGGTAAAAGATATCGTCGACAGTAAATCATTCGATTACGGAACGATTTGTGCAACAGAACAAGCAATTGTTGTTGATAAGCACGTCGTTGATCTCGTTACGCGTGAGCTGAAGAAAAATGGCGCATATATTTTATCGGATGAAGAGAAGAAAATTATGGAAGGTGTCATCTCCCCGGTACCGGGTAAGGTGAACCCGAAAGTAGTCGGTAAGAGCCCGCAGTTCATCGCCAAAATGGCAGGTATTTCTTTACCGGAAGGCACTCGCTTGATGATCGGGATGGAAACAAAAGTGGGCAAAGACGTACCGTTTTCATTGGAGAAATTATCACCGATTTTCGCTATGTATGTCGTCGATGGTGTGAAGCATTCGAAAGAAGTATGTCTCGACTTGCTGAACCTTGGTGGACGCGGGCACAGCTTAGCAATTCATACGGAAATTGATGCAGTGGCTCGTGAATTTGCCATGGAAATGCCGGTTTCACGTATTTTAGTCAACACGATGGCTTCCATTGGTGCAGTTGGCGGAACGACAGGCCTGATGCCGTCGCTCACATTAGGATGCGGAACATTTGGCGGCAATATTACATCCGATAACGTTACAGCTAAGCATTTGCTGAACATTAAGCGGATGGCATACGGTACAAAAGAAGTTCAGTTGCCGAAGCACTCAGAACCTGTGGACAGCTCAAATGATCAGCTTGTTTCCAGTGTAATGAATAATGTATCAGCTTCAACAAACAGCAACATTGATCCGGCATTAGTACAGAACTTAGTCAGTGAAATTGTTAAACAACTTACAAAATAAAACACTAATTGGAGGAATTTATTATGAATAGAGAAGGTACAGCATTAGGAATGGTAGAAACTAAAGGATTAATCGGCGCAATTGAGGCGGCAGACGCAATGGTGAAAGCAGCAAGCGTAAACTTAGTAGGTAAAGTACATGTAGGCGGCGGGATCGTAACTGTTATGGTACGTGGCGACGTAGGCGCAGTAAAAGCAGCAACAGATGCAGGTGCAGCTTCTGCACAACGTGTCGGCGAATTACTTTCTGTTCACGTGATCCCAAGACCACATAATGAATTAGAACTGATGTTACCAAAAAGCGAATAATCACTGCTGACATAGTAGAAAGGCGTGAACTAAATGAATCAGCAATTGATTGAGCAGATTGTCGGAGAGATCCTTGGACAGCTAGGGCAAAGTCCCGTTCAATTGCCGGAACGAGCAGTTCCCATTGCGGTTTCTGCTCGTCACGTACATTTACAGCCTGAACATGTGGAAATATTATTTGGCGCAGGGTATGAATTGACACAGCGGTCCGAGCTTTCACAGCCGGGCCAATTCGCTGCCAATGAAACGGTAATGATTGCGGGACCTAAAAGCAGTATTGAACGTGTACGTATTTTAGGACCTGTCCGCAAAGCGACCCAAGTTGAGGTCAGCTTTACGGATGCAATGAAACTCGGCGTCAAGCCCCCACTTCGGGAATCCGGCAATATTGAAGGATCTGCACCGATTACACTAATTGGACCAAAAGGTAGTGTGCATATAGACCAAGGACTGATTATTGCACAGTCGCATATCCATATGGCCCCTTCAGATGCTGCGCGCTTTGGCGTGGTAGACGGAGAGTATGTCACTGTGGAAGCGGATGGAGTCCGATCTATTTCATTTCGCCATGTACGCATTCGGGTGAATGAGCGATATCGTCTTGAAATGCATATCGATACCGATGAAGCCAATGCAGGTTTCATTACACAGGGGTCAATTGGGCGTCTAGTGAAACCAAATGACGCAAAAGAAACCATACCTATGCAAGCGGTGACGAAAACAACGAAGACACCTGATCCAGTACGTATTCCAGAATCACTTGAATTCACTAAAAAGCTCTTATCGGCTGAAGACGTGGCTGATATTTCGGAAAAGGAAATCGTCGTCAATAAAGGTACAATTGTTACGGCACTAGCAAGAGATACAGCACGAGAACTCGGTAAAACGATAACTAGTAGAAAGTAGAAAAGGTGATTACGCATGCGAATGGGTAGAGTAATTGGCAATGTATGGGCAACCCGTAAAGAGGATGGATTATCAGGATTAAAGCTGTTAATCGTCCAGCCAATTGATGCACACGGCAATAATATACAATCGCATATGGTCGCGGCAGATCGGATTGGAGCAGGGGTTGGAGACGAGGTACTCATTACGAGTGGTGGTTCTTCACGCTTTATTTTGCCGAAAGAAAACCCGATCCCAATCGACGCGGTCATTATTGGTATTATCGATTCAACAGAAGTAAAGAGAGGTGATATACATGAGTCAAGCGATCGGAATGATTGAGACAAAAGGATTGATTGGATCGATTGAAGCAGCAGATGCAATGGTAAAGGCATCTAACGTGGAGTTGGTATCACAAGAGATGGTAGATGGTGGTATCGTCACGGTCATCGTTCAGGGGGATGTCGGAGCAGTTCAGGCAGCTGTGGATGCAGGTCGTGATGCAGCAGCGCGTGTTGGAGAGTTGCTAGGTGCGCATGTGATCCCGCGTCCTGATGATTCAGTATATGGCATGGTGAAGCCGCTAGTGCCAACTACTCCAGAAATTCCAAAAGTAAAGAAAGCGGTAGAAGTGAAGAAGACGCCGAAGAAAGACTGAGGGCGGATAACTAATGAGCGCTTGTGTTACGTGATAGAGCGGTCAAAGCATGACTATGAGCGGATATCTACGTATATGAGCGGTTACACGCAAGGTATGATCGGATAATCATTTCTTATGAGCACTTACGAAGTTTTATTGAGCGAAAACTCATTGATCATATTGAAATCTATAGAAAGGAGTGGTTTCCATGGCTTTCAAACGACATAAAATTGCAGTCATCGGAGCGGGTCATACAGGTGCGACTGCTGCATTGATGGCAGCGCAGAAGGAATTAGGGGACATCGTATTGGTCGATATTCCAGACCTCTCCAATCCTACCAAAGGTAAAGCACTGGATCTCCTTCAGACAAGTCCTGTGCAACAGTTCAATTCCCGTATTACAGGCACTTCAAATTACGAGGATATTGAAGGCGCTGCAATGGTGATCATTACAGCCGGCGTCGCGCGGAAACCAGGTATGAGTCGTGATGATTTAGTTGCGACCAATGCGAAGATTATGCGTTCTGTTTCTGAACAAGTGAAGCGTTACGCACCAGACAGCGTGGTGTTGATTTTAAGTAACCCGGTAGATGCGATGACATATGTTTGCTATAAAACAACCGGTTTTCCTAAAAACCGCGTAATCGGTCAATCGGGTGTGCTGGATACTGCCCGTTTTAATACGTTCATCTCGGAAGAATTGAATATTTCCGTAGAAGATATTTCCGGCTTTGTCCTTGGTGGACATGGTGATGATATGGTTCCACTTGTGCGTTATTCTTACGCTGGAGGCATTCCATTGGATAAAATCATTTCGAATGAACGATTGGAAGCAATTGTGGAGCGTACTCGAAAAGGCGGCGGCGAGATCGTCTCGTTGTTAGGTAATGGTAGCGCGTATTACGCACCTGCGGCGGCTTTGGTGGAGATGGCGGAAGCAATTATAAAAGATAAGAAACGAATTATGCCATCTATCGCTTATTTAGAAGGCGAATATGGATATCAAAATATTTATTTAGGCGTTCCTACTGTTTTAGGTGGAAATGGGATCGAGAGTGTAATTGAACTCCCATTAACAGCGGAAGAACAAACAGCTCTCGATCATTCAGCTGACTCTGTCAAAGCAGTGATCGACATTTGCGAAAAGCAAATGTCTTAATCACTATTGATCTCTCTAAGTCGTAACGAGGACTTAGGGAGATATTTTTCTATAGAAAGAAGTATTTCGGAGTGCATTTCATTCATTGAATGATAGAGAAGTCATATGTTCATTTAAAAAATTCACAATAGTTAATAGAGAATTATAATTTCTTTATTTACTTATAATTTTATTTGTGATACAATAAACAGAATTAACTGAATTATGAAATATGCCTTTACTATATATAATCGGAAACATATAAAGAATGTTCTCTCCTATGACCTTTGAATGTAAGCGCTACCATTTTTTATAAAGGCAAAGGACATATTCTTTTATATCCCGACAAGGCATATACTAAGAAAAATACAAATCCAGGAGGTAATTTTAATGCAAAACAACCACTATCAAAACAATTCAACACTACCAGAGCAAAATGAGACGTTTTATTTGATCACAGGTTACTCAGAGAATGGTTTCATCCATGGGATTACGTGGGAAGAAGCGTATGTTCAAGGATTGGCGGAGTGCGGCTGTCTATGCGAACAACAACTAATGTAAGTAATGAAGAAAGCTCGATACAGGGTGCCTAGCAAAAACGATTGTGGATGGACTCACAGTAGTTTTGTGCATAGGTACCCTGTTAAGTTATGCCTTGCTTCTAAATAAAACAAACGCTACCACCCTCTATGTTATCCATGATAAAATGAATTCAATCAAATAAACGAGTTTGCACGATGCGTTGGTACCTATCAAGGTATAAAAGGGAATCCGTAAACCGGAGCTGTCCCCGCAACTGTACACACGGACGACCGTTAGAATTAGCCACTATGGAGACATGGGAAGGCACTAACGGAAGGATGAAGTGAAGCCAGGAGACCTGCCACGTTTCGTAATAGCAACACTTTCTTCGGGGGTTGAGGAGTGGGAGCAAAAAAGGTATCTGTCTCTATGTTTTTTGCGTGGAGTATATTCAAACTACCTGAATTTGTTTCCTCATTCACAACTATTGCAATCATCTTGCCGAAGAGGCGGAATGATTGTTTTTTGTTGTTTACGAAAGGAGACCGCAACATGAGAGTATATGAACAGACAAGAGAACATTTACATGAATATGCGTTGTTGCAGATATTGTATAAGCAAGCAGAACAACAACGTGGAAGACCCGTGTATTCAGGATTTCATCAAGTAGTAAGGAAATTGTTACAGGACGGGTTATACGGTCAATGGATTTATAACTATTCAGTAAGTGAAATCAAATGGCTTGGCTTACAGATTGTAGCGGAACGTGATCAACTGATTTCTTCTGAGCAGTTGCAGCAATATATGAATGAATTTGTCACGTCCGATTATGACGATAAAAGGTTAGGACTGCCTCAGGAAAGACTCATGCTCATAGCTATGGCCGCCATGCAAAATGAAACTGTCCAGCGCTTGCAAAAAGTACAGGAAGCATATTGGATACTGAGTCATGGCTATGTGACTTTGCCAGCTGAAATTATGTCCTTCTTCGGAAAGTCATTCTATCAGCGAAAGACGGGAGTTCGGCAATATGCTATGGATATTGCCGACAGTAGAATTGCATCATTTTTATCAAGTAAGGTAAAAGAAAAGCATATACGTATACCCGATTATTTTATGGAACAAGTAAAAGCATGCAGCTCTTGGAGTTTATTTGATGCTGAACAAGTAGAACGCACTTTTGGATGCCCACTTGGCAATTTTAACTTTGAGCGATTCTCTCGTGTCGCTGACGTTTCTTCTATTGCACATAAAAAGGTTTCTGCCATCGGTTTAATGAAGCGACTACTTGGAAGTGAGGGTGTTGTAGTGCATTTTCATAATCATGAACAACAAGAAAAGGCAGTGCTACATTCGTATATTCAATTACCACATGTTATGCGGGAAAAAGAATTGGTACGTACTTGTACCATACTTGTACGTTTGCTAAATGGCATTGAGAGTATATGGGGACGTACTATACAAATTGAAGTGGTAGGATGGGAAACCGCAATAGCTGACCAGCAAATTGGTTTACATTCAAAAAAGGCTACCCAGTTTATTGAAAGGGTAGCCCGAGAAATAAACTGCTACTTGGAGGCGGCATCCTGTCAAAGCGGAATGAAAACACCTCTACGTAAAGCAGCTACAGTCAAGCCTCGTTCGATAAACCAGGCAACCAAACAACAGCAAATCGCGATGATTGACCGAATAACTGCAGAACAGCGACATACTGATCGAGGTGGATCTGTCACGCTAGGAAAGTCTGCCACCATTGAAACAGCAGAACTGTTGCAACTACTTATAAAGGCATGGAGCGGTAGAATTCCAGAAGTCCGACTTATCTGAAACCTCTCTATTGTAGTGGAAACTAAAGTAACGTAAACTTAGTAGGAGTAGCAGTTTCCATTCGAGGTGAGACAAGTGTTTCAATTTGATACATTAGG
Source organism: Sporosarcina sp. P3 (assembly GCF_002743415.1). NCBI lineage: Bacteria > Bacillati > Bacillota > Bacilli > Caryophanales > Caryophanaceae > Sporosarcina > Sporosarcina sp. P3. Next base: position 265,783 of record NZ_PDZE01000003.1, on the reverse strand, counting down.
ACATGAAATGGTAACGGAATTATCGAATCTGATACGACAGCAAGTGATTTTAACGGATCGAAGAGGCTTTATTCAAGCGAGCACAGAACCAGCTCGAATCAACCAGTTCCATGAAGGAGCACTGCTAAGCATGCGTCAGAAAATGGTGCTTCGCATGGGGGATGACGAAGTAGGGCGTCTACATGGGGTCCGTAGGGGAATCGTCTTGCCGATTATCATTGCAGATGAACCGATTGCCGTACTAGGCGTAACGGGCGATCCAGACGATATTCACCCGCAGGCACAGCTGATTTTACGCGTAGCAGAACTGTTCATTCAAGATTCCATGAAACGAAAGCAGAAGGATGAAAAAGTGCGTGATGTGGAGTTTTTCGTCTTTGACTGGCTGACAGGAAAGAAGAAAGATGAACGGTTTATGGAGCGGGGGGTTCTGCTCGGAATCGACGTTACACTCTATCGTCAAGTGGTGGTACTAGAAGTACTGGATTTATTGGAACAGTTTACAGTCGAAGAGATAGAGACATTTGCGTCGATTCAAAACATCCATCCTTCCATGAAGATGATCCGCTGGGCACAAAATAAAATTTTATTATTATTACCTGAAATGAATCAGCAAACAGTAAAAAACGAGTTAGAGTTCTTATTGCTTCATATAAAACGGCGCAAGAAAGTACGGGTGGTCGCAGGTATAGGAGCATCCACACATTATTTCGACTTAGCTAAATCATTTGCGCAAGCAGAACGAGCTGTTCATGCTACAAAGGAATCGGGTGATATTGTCTTTGAGCATGAACTGCGTCTGGAAATTGTATTGCAGAGTATTCCCGATGTAGTAAAGCAGGAATTTTTAAAGCGCACAGTTGCACCACTGAAGGATCATCAAGACTTGCTGGATAATTTGACGGTATGGTTTGAAGAAGACCAGTCAATGCAAAATACCGCGCAGCGTCTGCATATCCACAAAAATACATGGTCTTATCGTCTGCAAAAGGTCGAGCAGTTAACAGGATTATCTGTGTCCAGTACGCATGATGTCTTTCTACTATACTTGGCTTTGCGTTTAATGGAAGAGCAGTCGTTTAGTAAGGAATAAGTGGTAAATTGCTTCGCTTCCGATAGGGGAATCGAAGCTTTTCTTATTGGATTGGGCAACAGGTTATTTTTTTCAGTTTTATGTCTTATTCATGGTAGGATTAATCTGTGTCTCATCCCAAGGGTGTCAGGAGGATTGTTTTGAACAGAATCAGAAACATTACAACATGGCAGTGGATCTTGTTTTTGATCGTAGCAATTTGCTGTCTCGGTTCCATTGCCTTTGTCAATCAAAATCATTCATTCTATGACCGACCGATCGCTAAGGTGATCGATACAACAATAAAGGAAGAAACTAGCGTAACCGATATGCATGGCAATGAAGATACGCTATTTGTCCAGCAGATCGTAGCTAGGATTATGAACGGCGAAGAAAAAGGGCAAGATGTCCAGTTGGTCAATGAGTATTCCTCTTCTGGTGCGTACGATCAGCAGTACCATATAGGAAATGAAGTATTTATTTCCATTGATTCCAAAGTTGGAGAGCAACTAGCAGGCAGTATTACAGACGTAAAACGTGATAAATACGTACTAGTCGTTGCGTGGATATTCGTCTTTACACTACTAATTGTCGGGCATAAGCAAGGGCTATTAGCGATAGTAGGTTTTGTGTTGAATGTCTTGGTACTATCATTCGCTTTAGATATTTATGTGAAATATTACGAGGTCAGTTTACTTGTAGTTTGCGGATTTTGTATCCTGTTATTCACCACCATTTCACTCCTGCTCGTTAGTGGCCGCACTGAAAAAACGTATGCGGCAATTGTAGCTACGCTTGTCGCAACAGTCATATCTCTTTCCATTACATCTCTGGTCATATGGATTACATCGGGGAACGGGCTGCGTTACGAGGAAATGCAGTTTTTGACGCGTCCTTATCATACCATCTTTATGGTAGGGCTATTTATCGGATCGCTCGGTGCAATCATGGATGTGGCCATTACGATGTCGTCTTCGATGTTTGCATTATATGAAAGAGATCACACGATATCTGTTAAAGCGCTGAGAGCATCTGGCCTAGATATTGGCAAAGACATTATGGGGACTATTACAAGCATTCTATTTTTTGCTTACATCAGTGGATCCATCCCTATGTTGATCCTTTATTTGAAAAATGCTTCTCCCGTAGGCTTTGCGCTTTCAATGAATTTGTCGTTGGAATTAGCACGTGCGTTAGCTGGTGGAATTGGAATTGTTTTGACAATCCCCATTGGACTTTATACAGCGATCTTCTTCATTGAACGAAAGAGGGCGAGAATATGAATGTACTTGTATGGCTCGCGGTTATTTTACTTGTATTGATGATCTGGGTAGGTGGAAAAAGTGGAGCGAGATCATTTATTTCTCTGTTTTTTAACTTTGGCGTCGTCTTCTTTACGATGTTTTTTATGTTGGATGCAAATGCCAATCCTATTCTAATTACATTTATCGCCTGTATCGTTATTGGATGCATCAGCTTGTTTTATATTAATGAAGTGAACAGTAAAACGGTACTCGCATTTATCGCAACGATGATTACCATCAGTTTATTGTTGTTTTTCATTGTGTTAGTATCCCAAAAGCTCATGATTCAAGGATTTGGGGAAGAGGAAGAAGAGGCAATCGCAGGTATGTCTCTCTATATTGGTGTGGACTTTGTAAAAATCGGTGCTTCCGTCATTATCATGAGTACGATTGGGGCGATCATGGACGTCGCTATATCGATCGCTACGACCATGCATGAAGTATTTAAGCATACGCCTGGCTTAAGTAAGAAGGAATTGTTCAAGTCAGGTGTCAGCATTGGGCGGGATATTTTAGGAACCGATACGAATACCTTATTCTTCGCATTCTTTGGAGGGTATTTGGCATTGCTTATTTGGTTTAAGGATTTGCATTACTCTATTGGAGATATTGTCAATTCAAAAATATTCAGTTCAGAAATGATTTTGATACTGTGCGCAGGACTTGGCATAGCGCTAGTTATACCGATTGCTTCTTGGATTAATGCATATTACTTAGTAAGAGCTAGAGAAAAGTTAAATAAAGTACAAAAAGAGGAGCGATGAATTGCTCCTCTTTTTGCTTTGTGTAATGTGAATAGGACATTTTACAGTAGAAACTAGACATTGACACAAAAAACAGAGAAGTTTCTCTAGATATTATTGTACTATATTCTATATGAATTAAATTATTAGACTATTAGAATTATATACACTAATCAAAAGTTATGAATAGATACTTTATTTTTATTTGTATACTCAGTATCAGTATGACTTTTGAAAGAAAACAGGGGGAATAAGAAATGAAAATGAAGAAAAAAAGTGTATTAGGGGCAATTGGTTTATCTGCCATGCTATTGTTGGCAGCTTGCTCGTCAGACAAAGAAGAAACAACAGATAGTTCTGGCGAGTCAGAAGGAAAATCATATGATCTGAAAATGTCTGTCACGGTGAATGACTCATCAACTTGGTACCAGGCGGCAGACAAGTTAGCACAGGACTTAAAAGAACAAACGGATGGCCGGATCAATATTGAAGTATTCCCGAATGAACAACTATCAAATGGTGACCAAGGAAAAGGTGTAGAGCTTCTGACAAAAGGTCAGACCGACTTGAGTCTTCACTCGACAATCATCTATTCTATTTTGGATGATCGCTTCGGGGTAGCAAGTGCGCCATTCCTATTCAAAGACAAAGACGGCGTAGACAAAGTGTTTGATGGTGCGGGTGGAGAAGCGCTCGCAGAAATTCTTAACGAAAAGAACGTAGAATTGCTTGGATTTGGAGAGAATGGTTTCCGCCAGATTACGAACAGCAAAAAAGAAATCAAATCGCCAGCAGATATGCAAGGTTTGAAAATACGTATTCCTGGCATCACGATGTATACAGACTTGTATCGTGCACTAGGTGCAGACCCAACGACAATGGCATTCTCTGAAGTTTTCACATCTCTTCAGCAAGGTACGATTGACGGTCAAGAAAACCCGATTGATGTTATTCACTCTTCTAAGTTGAATGAAGTACAAGACTACTTAACGACATGGAACTATTCCTATGACCCACTCGTATTAGGCATCAATAAAAAGTTGTTTGATTCCATGAGTGCAGAAGATCAGGAGCTTGTGAAGAAGCTAGGTAAAGAAGCAGCAGAGTATCAAGTGGAAATGGCGCGTGAAAAGGAAGAGAAACAAATCGGTGAATTGAAGGATGCGGGGATGCAGTTCTACGCACCAACAGAAGAGGAATTAGCAGAGTTTACAGAGGCGGTACAACCGGTGTATGAAAAGTATGAAGATATTTGGGGCAAGGATCTACTAGACAAGTTCCAAGACCAATAAGAACTGGAGGGTGGATGTATGGGAAAGATATTCAATAGAGTAGAAGAATGGATTGTCGTCATTGTACTGTCCATCATGTCCACCATTGCATTCGTTAATGTGCTATCCAGAGGATTTGCCAATTATTCATTTTCTTTCACTGAAGAAATCACAGTCAATTTGTTTGTCATGTTAACATTTGTCGGAACAGCCATTGGTGTGCGTAAATACGCTCACCTTGGCTTTACGCTGATTTATGACAAGGGTAACCTGTTGCTGAAGAATATAATTACGATTTTGGTTGGATTGATGATGATGTTATTGTTTTTTATTCTCTTATATTTTGGTTTGAAGATGGTGCAATATCAGATGGACATGGGACAGAAGACACCTTCTCTTGGTTGGCCGCAATGGTGGTTTTCGATGTCGATGCCTATCGGTGCGTTGTTTTGTTTAATTCGCTCCATTCAAGTAACAATTGTTGAGTTTCGACAGCAAAACGGGAAGGGAGAACAGCCGATATGACAGCAATTATTTTATTCAGCGTGTTTTTTATTTTAGTCATGCTTCGAATGCCAATTGCTGTGGCCTTAGCGATCTCTTCTATTGTGGTGTTATTTACAGGTAGTGGATTGTTTGGTTTGGAATTGGTTGCGGATATCATGTACACGAGTGTAGCGAAATTTACGTTGCTAGCGATCCCATTTTTCATTTTGGCAGGAGTTATTATGGAGCATGCCGGAATTTCAAAAAGACTGATTGATTTTGCGCAGGCGTTAGTGGGGCACCGTAAAGGCGGCATTATTTTTGTCACTGTTATGACAGCGATTTTCTTTGCGGCAATTTCAGGATCAGGTCCTGCAACGGTTGCAGCGATCGGTGGTATTTTAATTCCAGGTATGGTGAAGAGCGGTTACAAGACGGAAACAGCGGCTGGTTTGGTGGCCAGTTCCGGGGCAATCGGTATAATCATTCCACCTAGTATTGCGTTCATCGTCTTTGCTGTCGTGGCGGGTGACCAGATCCCGGTATCCATTGGACGTATGTTCATGGCAGGAGTCATTCCTGGATTGCTATTAGGCGCTGGATTTATTGTGGCGGCTATGTTCGTTAGGCATCGCCAGGGAAAACGTGAAGGATTGACATCGCAACAGTACATAGTGGAACCAGCAACAAGTGCAGAACGTTTCAAAGCCTTCGGAAATGCGATCTGGGGCTTATTAATTCCAGTCATTATTTTAGGCGGTATTTATGGTGGATACTTCACACCGACTGAAGCAGCAGTAGTGGCGGTATTTTATAGTCTGTTTATCGGGTTTTTCATTTACCGTGAACTGACACTGAAAAAGCTATATGACATCTTAGTGGCGGCAGGTATTCAGACGGCAGTCGTTATGTTTATCGTCAGTGCGGCAAGTGTCTACGCATATATCATCACAACCGAGCAAATTGCTGCGCAGATTTCAGACGTGATGTTAAGTATTTCAGATAATAAAATTATTATCTTATTGCTCATCAATATCATTCTATTAATTGCCGGTATGTTTATCGATGCAATTTCCGCCTACTATATTTTCATTCCAATTTTATTGCCAATTGTGCTATTGTTCGACGTCGATCCAACAGTATTCGGTGTTTTCATGACAGTCAACTTAGCGATTGGACTTTTCACTCCACCAGTCGGACTCAACTTATTCGTAGCTGCGGGCATATCGAATACTTCAATAGGACAAATATCGAAAGGGGTTTTGCCTTTCGTTGTCTCCTCCGTCATTATCTTATTACTTATTACGTTTATTCCGCAGATCTCTACATTTTTACCAGACTTACTAAATATCAAGTAGATGGAGGGGGTTGCTTATGAAACTGAAAGGACAGACGGCGATCGTTACAGGGGCTGCCAATGGTATTGGTGCCCAGACGGCCCTCCTTCTTTCACAACAAGGAGCCAATGTCGTGCTGATAGATTCAACGAGCTGTGCAGGGACGTTGCAAGCCATTCAATCATTCAGAGGCAAAGGGGTTTATTTAGAATGCCTGGGTGAAATTCGTGATAAGGAATTTGTGAACGCAGCTATCGCTAGAGCGTCGGATATGTTTGGGGAATTACATATTTTGGTAAACAATATGTGTATATGTAGTACTCACAATGAAACTCCGTCATCTATTGATCAATGGGAGCTCGAAGCAGATGTGAATGTGCAAGCAACTTCTCTATTTATTCAAGGAGTATCACCGTATATGGTGGAGCAGAAATATGGTCGTATCATCAACATTAGTTCGGTTTCTAGTTGCGGCAAAGAACGAACGTTTACCGCTTCTAAAGATGCGGTGAGTAAATTGACAAAGCAGACCGCGAAGGCACTTCATGAATATGGAGTGACATGTAATTCAGTTGCACCCGTAGCTATGGCAAACTTAGACGAAGTGACAATCCATCAAACAGGCACAGCGGCTAGTATCGCAGAAGCTGTTCTGTACTTTGCCTCATCTAGATCTAGCTATACGACAGGACAAATACTGAAAGTGGATGGAGGGTTTTGTATTGAATCACTCAATTGAAGCGGTATACGACGAGAAAACGAATCGAATCATCGGTCGTTTGAAGAAAGATACCGATCTATTTGAAGGGATTCTCGCAGTGTGTAGGCAATATCATGTGGAAGTGGCCCAATTTCAATGTATAGGCTCTCTGGCGTATGCGACCATTGTCCAACCACAGCAAAACCCAGATAAAAGCTTACAATATTCCGAGCGGCTTGTTACAAACACTCCGGTCGAATTGCTTTCAGGTTCAGGATTTGTCGGACACGATGAACAAGGGCAGTTGGATATCCACTTCCATGGTCTATATGTAGACTGTGATAAACAAATGAATGGCGGGCACTTCCTTAGAGGAGAAAATCCTGTAGCGATTACAGTGGAATTCATTATATTACCGGTTTCCAACACACATGTTCATAGAAAGCCAGATGAATATTCAGGTATCCCCTTATTTCATTTTACCAAAAGGAGTGAGTAACGTTGGAGACAATCGGTAAACTAGCAATGAAATCAGCTGCAGCGTATCCAAATAAAATTGCGGTGAAAGATGAAAGACGCTCCATTACATTTCATGAACTGATACAACGAGCACTTGCGCTGACAGCGTATTTTGAGAAAGTCGGACTTCAAAAAGGCGACCGCTTCGCCGTTCTATCGTCTAACCGCCTCGAACATATTGAGCTTGATGTAGCGGCAGCAATTTCAGGTATCATCAAAGTACCGTTAAATTATCGACTTCATCCGAAAGAGCATGAATATATGCTGAACGATGCAGATGTTCAGTTGATCATTGGGGAATTAGAATTAATCGATCCGATCAATACGGCAATTCAATCGCTAATGATCGGTGAGCAGTATGAACATATGATTGAACAAAATATGGGTGCTACATGTACAACGGAAATTGAGGAAGAAGATATATTCGCGATTATGTATACATCCGGTACGACGGGAAATCCGAAAGGCGTGATGCTGAGTCATCGCAACATCATTTCAGGTGCTTTATCACTATCGCTTGCTTGTGAGACCGATTATGACGATGTGATAGGACATGTCGCACCATTGACACACGGTAGTAACTTTCTGTCGCATGTAGCGTGGCTGTATGGATTAACACAAGTTGTATTCAATAAGTTTGAGCCCGAAGAATTCGTTCATAATTTAACGCAAGAAAAAGTCAGCGTCATTTTCCTAGTACCTACTATGGTTAACTTAATGATTCAGCATCCCAAATTTGATCCAAAGAATTTGTCTACAATCAAGACGATTAATATGGCCGGTTCTTCAATTGCTGCAAGTAAGCTCGAGCAAGCGCTTGCTCTGACAGGGCCGATATTTGCGCAGACATTTGGTCAAGTGGAGGCGCCGATGTGTATTACGATGATGCCAAAACGCGAACTTGGCGATCATCTAGAATCCTGTGGGCGTGTGGGGCCTTTTGTCGATGTGAAGATTGTCGATACACAAGGAGCCGAACTACCACCAGGCGAAGTGGGCGAAATTGTTTGTAAAGGCTCTCTTGTTATGAAAGGTTATTGGAATAATGAGCAGGCGACAAATGAAACACTACGTGATGGCTGGTTACAAACAGGTGATCTCGGTTGGAAAAGTAAAACGGGCTATGTGCATATCGTGGACCGCAAAAAAGACGTTATCATTTCAGGGGGCGTCAATATTTATCCGAGGGAAGTGGAAGAAGTCCTCAATAAGCATGGGGGAGTAAAAGAGACATGTGTCATCGGTGTACCTGACGAGAAGTGGGGCGAAAACGTCATTGCGTATGTCGTTCCGAATGGGATTAAGCCCGTCATGAAAGATGAATTACTTCAATTATGTCTAGACCATATGGCGAGCTTCAAAAAACCGAAAGAGATTTTTATCGTGGATGAACTACCGAAAAGCTCATACGGTAAAATCTTAAAACGAGAATTACGCAATCAGCATGTGGAGGTGCAATCTTGACAAATGTCTATATTGAAGGAATTGGCATGACGAAGTTCGGGAAATTTGTCGACAAGTCCATGAAGCAGTTGTTAGTTGAAGCATCGATAGAAGCACTTGAAGATGCGGGAAATCCGAAAGTTGAAGCGGTGTTTGTCGGAAACTTTATGGGTGGCTCGATCGGTAATCAAGAAATTCTTGGCGCCTTAGTGGCCAATGAACTCGGACTCGGCTATATCCCGACGGCGAAAGTAGAAGGCGCCTGTGCATCAGGAGGAATCGCACTACGTCAAGGGATCATGGGGATTCTAAGTGGCGAATACGACACCGTCTTAATAGCGGGAGTAGAGAAAATGAAACATGCTTCGACTGCTGACGTTACACAGGCGATCAATGCTGCAATGGATAATGACTCCAATGAAAAGCAGGCAGGCCTGACGTTCCCTGGCTTTTTCGGTGTACTCGCGAATCGTTACTTCTATGAAACGGACGCTACGAAAGAGCATCTGGCAATGATTGCGTTGAAGAACCGTGAAAATGCTTTACATAATCCTTTGGCACAATTCCAGAAGCCAACGACGATAGCTGAGATTATGGAGGCACGTATTATTACTTCGCCACTCGGCTTATTTGATTGCTCTCCGACAACGGATGGGGCGGCAGCATTGGTCATTACACGTAAAAAAGGTGCTATTCATATCCGTTCGTCTGCACAAAGTTCAGGGCCTACACAAATGCAAGACGCGGACGATGTACTTTCATTGCCCGCGGTACGAGAATCAGGCCGCTTGGCATATGAGAGAGCTGGCGTCGGTCCGGAAGATATCGACGTCGTGGAAATTCATGACTGCTTCTCGATGACGGAAATGCTTGCGATTGAAGAATTAGGCTTTTTTAATAAACGAGAAGGCTGGCTAGCGGTGGAGCAAGGTCGAACGAAAGCGACAGGCGATAAACCAGTAAACACGAGCGGAGGATTATTATCACGCGGTCACCCAATCGGTGCAACCGGTGTCGCACAACTATATCAGCTCGTCCAACAACTGCGCGGCATAGCTCCGAATCAAGTAGAACATGCCCGACTTGCTTTGGCGCAAAACTTGGGTGGAACAGGTTCATACTCCACTGTTCATATTCTAGAAAGGTTGTGAAGAGATGAAAGTCTATCAATGCGATCAGTGTGAATATGCCAGTGTTTCGAATAAATACCGTTGTCCAAGTTGCGGAACAGGCAAGCTGCAAGAACAAGACGTTTCTTCGAGAGGCACAGTCTATAGTTACACAGATATTCATATCGCACCTGCTGAATTTGCTCATCTTACTCCTTACACAGTGGCACTCATTCAGTTGGATGAATCCAAAGCGAAGGTGACGGCAAGAACGAATGGAAATGTCGAGATTGGCGACGTGGCAGAATTAGATCATATAGAAGATGAAGCGTATATCTATCGGAAATGCTGAGTGAGAAGCGATGTTTTATCGTGAGCGCTCAAAGATTTGTGGAAAGCGCTCATAGTTGCGTCGCGAGTGCTCTATCGAATGCTTTAACCGCTCAAACATGTCCGAAGACTGATCACAGTACTTTGATTAGCGCTCATAGCGACGGACTACCCGCTCATAATCAAAATACACAGACGGACTTCCTCGCAAGGAGGAGAAAAACATGAAAACTATACAAACCCTATCCAAAATCATTTCAAAGTATTTACCACTTTGGATCGTACTCTTATCCATCATCGCCTATATCATTCCGGATGCGTTCATTTCAATCCGGCAATTGACTGGCTTTGGATTAGGGACGATCTTCTTTCTGATGGGCTTATCGCTTTCGTCGGAGAAACTATTCGAGGTCATTAAAAATCCGAAATACGCTTTACTAGGCGTCTTGCTGAAATGGACGATCATGGTTGGGGTATCAATAGGGATCGCCTATTTATTTTTTGGCAATCAAGCAGAAATCGCAACCGGTATTATTTTGGCGGGTACGGTACCAAGCGGAACATCGGCCAACATATACACATTCATTGCAGGAGGAGAAGTGGCGCTCAGTATTACGATGGCGACACTCGATACATTTATTTCACCTGTGTTGACACCCGTTTTATTACAGACATTAGCGGGGCGCTTTATTCCTATTGAGTTTTGGCCTTTATTTCTAAATATTATTTATATCGTGTTCTTCCCTTTGATTGGCGGTTTGCTGATCCAGTGGAAGTTTCAGCGGCAAGTGGAGAAGTTCAAACCATATACCGGAGTCTTGTCTCAGCTCGCTCTATTTCTAGTCATCCTATCGGTCATCTCCAATGCCCAGCAAGCACTGTCTGAGAACTTGTCCGTGCTACCGCTTGTATTTGTAGCCGTCACATTACAAGTCAGCATACCAATGGGTGCTGGCTACTTCATCTCCAGGTGGCTAGGCGTGCCTGAGCGCAACGCCCGCGCAATTTTATTCCATACAGGTATTTGCAACACTGCTCTCGCCGCAACACTTGCGATGGAACACTTCGGATCACTCGCAGCCGTACCAGCCGTTGCCAATATGGTAATGAACTTAACGATAGGGGCCTTAATGGCGAGTTTATTCGAAAACAAATTCCGACTTGCTGCGGAAGAATAACGGCTAATAATATAGTATTCAAGATACATTTTATGAAGCGTACTACTATTGGAAATATATTAGTGACAAGACGGAAGAATATTTGGAGTATTTTATTAGGCAACTGACGTGTTAGTTGAATTTGCACAATGGGGAATAAGAGAAGATTAGATCGACAGGCACCTCGACCCACTCTTGATATGGAGTAGCGGTTCGAGGTGCCTGTTCTTATGTACCTGATATATTTTGTAGAGAGTAAACATATTACAGATAGTATGGGAGGAGAATAGATGAAAGGTGTAATGCTAAAAATACTATTATTGTTAACTGCAGTAACAATACTAATGATTCCTATAGTGGGAAATGGAGTAATAAAGGCGCGAGAAATAAATGATGTAACAGAGTCGGAAGAAAAGCAAATAGAAAAAGTCGTAATGGAAAAAATGAAGAAGGGGAAGATCCCGGGACTATCCATAACGATAGTGAAAGATGATAAAACGGTTTATCAAAAAGGGTTTGGATTTTCAAATCTAAAGGAAGAAAGACCAGTTACTTCCCAGTCTTTATTTGAATTAGCCTCTACTAGTAAAGCATTTACTGCATTAGCCATTTTAAATCTAGTAGAAAGTGGGCAAATAGAACTTAACGATAATGTAACGACACATATCCCCTGGCTAAAAGTATTGTATAAAGGAAAAGAAATGCCAATCACGATTGAGCAAACATTACATCAAACAACTGGAATCCCCGCCTCTACTATAAATATGATTCCCATTTCTAATGAAGATCGTGCACTGGAAGAAACAGTGAGAACCTTAAATGGAATAGAGTTAGATAGTGAACCAGGTAAGATGTTTCAATATGCAACAATAAATTACGATATCCTAGGATTCATTATTGAACAGGTAACAGGTGGGACATATGAATACTATATGGAGGAAGCCATTTTAAAACCAATGGAATTAAACAATACGTACCTATTCGGAAATGAAGAAATAAACAATCAAATGACTACTGGATATAAGATAGGGTTTTTAAAACCACAACGATATGAAGCGCCGATATATAGGGGAAACAAACCAGCAGGATATATTATATCGAGTGGGGAGGATATGGCAAAGTGGCTTAAAATTCAAATGGGTACGATGAATGAAATGGATTTAGATAAAGGAATTATTAAAAAGTCTCATATAGCAGATCGTGCTGTTGATATGGTAGGTAATGAAGTTTTCTATGCTGGCGGCTGGTTCCTTGAACCAAATGAACAGGTCACTCATGATGGAATGAATCCGAACTATTCAACCTATGTAACATTCAATAACAAAGAAAAAATTGGAGTGGCTGTCTTAGGTAATTTAAGTTCAAATCAAGTACAAAATATAGGGGTAGAAATTAAAGAAATACTACAAGGGAATATTGTTAGCAGTGACAAAGAAGACTCAAACCAATACCTAGACCAGTTGGCACTTAGTACCATACTTGTACTAAGCATCTTAATCCTAGTTGCTTTATTCTTGATCATAAAAGTTTTACTAAAGGTGTACAGAAAACAGTTACACGTTAAACATGATGGGAAAAAGAGCATTATTAAACTGACTTTGTCTTTATTATGTGTGTTGGGTTTCAGTTTATTTATCTATTTAGTACCAAGTATTTTGCTACATGGTTACTCATGGGAAGCAGTGTTCATTTGGAGCCCTCAAAGTGTTCAAGTGGCATTGTATACGATCTATAGTGCTAGTTGGCTCATCTATATATTAATTATACTGAAAGTCTATTTTAAAAAAGTTAAAACTAGTCCACGTGATAACAAAGCAGATGCAACATAAAACGTGCATGATTATAAAAGAGATATGTTATTTTAAATTCAGTTATCAGGTGAATGACGAAACGAAATTTGCAGTACTCACTTAGTTGATCGTAGCTGAAGCGAGAGGCTCTGGAATGTTCACCACACGTTCAAAAGCTACGCGTCCAGCTAGCAACACAGATCAACGGGTTCAAAATACGGTATAAGTAATGGGCACGTTTCTGGTGAAAGAGGGTTTTCACTTATGCAATCCATGAAACAGGTTGTTAAGTAAAAAGTTATCAGGAAGGAGCAAAGACAATGGATGTATGGTTTGTGATTAAAGAGCGTTATATGCTTCTTTCCGTTATTCTAATCATACTATTAGTCAACTTGTTCTTATTTCTAGCCATTTGGAAAAACCGTTCTGACATACCCAAAAGCCAAACCCTAATCATAACGATAATTTGCACAGTCATACTGGTCTTATCACTATTCGCATTGGTATTTGCCGTATCATTTGGTTATAATTCTTGAAATATTACGCCATAAGGTGTGGTGATAAAAGAGGAATTGCTCTTAGAATAGCTTATAGTAGCAAGACATGAATTTTGCCACTTAGATACATGCACAGACCTCAAAGAACTCTATGTTGATTCACGAAAGAATTACAATAAAAAACCGCTTAGAGAACAGTCTCTAACCGGTTGAACTTCATTAAAATACTTTATCACCATTGAAGATCGAGTTCTTTACAATAACGTAATCGACATTGCGAATTGAACTGAGACTCTTGCCGCCTGAATAAGAAATAGCAGACTGAAGATCTTGTTCCATTTCAATCAAAGTGTCTTTTAATGGACCTTTGTACTCCACGAACATTTTCTTACCTTCTACATTCTTCTTTTCTCCTTTTTGGAACTCAGAAGCCGAACCGAAGTATTCTTTGTACAATTGACCATCTTGTTCCACAGTCTGTCCAGGAGATTCTTCATGGCCGGCGAATAATGACCCGACCATGACCATACTGGCGCCAAAGCGTACAGACTTTGCGATGTCGCCATGTGTACGGATTCCACCGTCCGCAATGATTGGTTTGGAAGCAGCTTTCGCACATAAGCGAACAGCTGCAAGTTGCCAGCCACCTGTTCCGAATCCTGTTTTAATTTTCGTGATACACACTTTACCTGGTCCGATCCCAACTTTTGTAGCGTCAGCACCAGCGTTTTCAAGCTCACGGACAGCTTCAGGTGTGCCTACATTCCCCGCAATGACAAAGCTCATCGGTAAATGCTTTTTAATGTGTTGAATCATGCGGATCACTTGATTGGAATGACCGTGCGCAATATCAATCGTGATGAATTCAGGAACATGTGCGTCCATCGCGAGTTGCTCAACGAATCCATACTCTTCTTCTTTTACGCCAACACTTATTGAAGCAATCAAACCACGTGCATGCATATCTTTAATGAAGTCTACACGCGTTTCAGGTTTGAAACGGTGCATAATATAGAAATAGCCTTCTTCTGCTAACTGAATTGCAATCTTTTCATCAATAATCGTCTGCATATTGGCAGGAACGACAGGTAAACGGAATGTATGACCACCTAACATAACGGATGTGTCACATTCTGAGCGGCTTTCTACTACACATTTTGCTGGAACTAGCTGAATATCTTCATAGTCAAATACGGTTTCCATTACAATCACCTCTATAAACGAATGTTTTCATATAAAGTCATCGGATTGTTCGTCCTTTTGTAATTTACATGATTTTTCATTCATTGTCAACGCTTTCAAAGTAGTTTTCTTTTGAAATGAGACATAGTCAGCAATACGACTAAAATTGCAGAAAACAAAGTGATAGTGTAAGGAATCCATACATCTGAAGGTGTTAGTTCACCGGTTACTAGTTGTGTCGTAGACGTCAGTAATTCAAGAGGATTCCAGTTGGCGGCCTGAGGAAATATAGCTACAATAAATAACGCAATTACGACTAATAATGTACTCAGTGTCCCACCGTAGGACGTGGCGAATAAGGTATTACCCCATAGTGTAACCGCAAGTAAAAGTATGCCGAACACATACAGGCAACTAGCAGCAAATAGTAAGTGTTGCAGTTGACTTTGATCCCAATAATAAGCAGTGTAAGCATAGGTGATGGTGAATGACAGCGTGATGGCTAATGTCCAATAGCAAAGAGCCATAAAGAATTTTGCTGTAATGACGGTGCTACGGCGTAATCCTTTCGTTAGCAAAATTACAAGCGTGCCTTTTTCCAGTTCTTTCGACATCATCGTACTAAATAGTAGAATAAACACGATCAATCCCATCTGTGGAATGTTTTTATAGAACTGTAGCCAAGAATCGAGTGCGGTAGGTTCGGGTAGGTTGACGAATGCACCTTCAGGCATGAATTGCTCGAATAACACGGGAGTGATCTTTGCTGTAAAGGGATTTAATATCCCGAGAATTGAGAAAATGACTAGGACAAGCAATAACTTATACGTCTTCACACTCTCCAACCATTCCTTCTTTAAAAATCCAAGCCACTGATTCATCCAAGCACCTCCAAGACGAGTTGCTCAAGCAAACGGGTTTGGGGTTGCATCGATTGTATAAGGATTTTCTGGGTAGTGAGTTCTTGCATGAACGCCAATCGAGTACTTTCATCCGGTAAATTTACAATGAATTGTTCGCTGTCGATCTTCATTTCGAATGGAGTATGTCGCAATCGTTCGTGTACTTCTGCTACAGGGATCGTAAATGTGAAAATGAATAGTCCCGTAACTTGCTGTTTGACATTTGCTAGTTCATCTTGAAATATAATAGTCCCGTCATGTAACATCGCCACATGATCACAGATTTGTTCAGCGTCAGAAACGATATGTGTGGAGAAGAAAACCGTTGTTTCCTCTTTTGCCTTGTGTAAAATGGAAAGGATTTGTGCACGTCCAGCCGGATCTAAAGCAGAAGTAGGCTCATCACAAATCAACAATTTAGGACGATTTAGAAGTGCTTGCGCGATTCCAAGTCGCTGTTTCATTCCTCGAGAATACGTACTAATTAAGGAGCGAGTGCCAGCTAATCCGACCAATTCCAATAGTTCATGGATGCGTCCTTGTCGTTCTGTTTTCGTCATATTCGTAATGACTGCACATAACTCCAAATACTGCATTGCATTATAGAAAGGATAAAATTCTGGAACGTCGGGCAAGTATCCGACATATTGATTGGACTTTGTCTCGCCAAACTTTACGCGTTCACCTGCTATTGTAATGGATCCTGCATTAAGTGGTAATAACCCTAGCATACATTTCATCAGTGTCGTTTTGCCCGAACCGTTAGCACCTACAAATCCATAAACGGTGTGCTCAGGAATGGTGAGATGTATATCTTTCAGTATTTCATGATCTCCGAAACGCTTCGTGACACCATTAATTTGCACGACCATTATAATCACCTCTTCCAAAAACGAAATAGATTAACGGCCCGATAAATTGTATTAACAACACGATCAATAACCACATCACTTGGTTGCCGAAGCGGTAGCGGGGATGGCGAATGACATGTATCGCTGAAAAGATCGCCAACCCCAGTTGTAAAATAATAAGCGGAATTAAAAATGGTAGGTACTCTATAAATAAAGCCATGTCGTTATTCATGAACGTCCCTCCAGTCCAAAGCGTAGCCGTTGCCGTAACTCTTGCATTTCACTGTCATGTTTAAAGTTCTCAAAGAATGGCGCATCCATTGACTCCAGGATGGATTGCTTAATAATTTCAGTATTGCGTGGCGCATTTGTGCCTAAATCTAATTGTTTTAACCAACTTTCCAGCAAGTCGAAGTATTCATCACCGCGTAATGAAAAAGGAAATAGATGATGAACACATACATCCACATACTTCTCTAAGTATGTATATAGTAACGACCGGTTAGATGAAAGGGCTGCACATTGCGCTACGCTAAAATAAAATTGTAAGCACACATTTGGATGAAGTGTTTGCATCGAATAGAGCCCGATTAATCCTTCTATTCGGTGGATCGTTTCGTCAAATGCTTGTTGATTAGAAGTAGCAAGTCGTAAATAGAGCGGGCTACTGCCGACAAGTTGAATAACATTTTGATACATCATGACTTGGATGACGCGCATCGCTTCCTCTTGATCACCAAGTTGTTCATGTGCAGTGGCCAGCAAAATCTCGTCTCCAATACTAGGCTTAATCACTCCGTCCAATAACTCCAATGTGGTTTCGGGATTTGATTGCATGAGCGAAACCGTAGCCTGCAACGAGTTTGCTTGACGCAAGACCCATACATCTTCACTTACATTTCGAATGCGCTCCAACCAGCCATTAGTTTTCTGTAATACAGAGGGGCTGTCACTACTCAACATATGATGATTGAGCAGTAATATACTCATCTGCAGTAGGAATGCCGGATCGTGATAGTACAATTTAACTTGCTCTTCTACGTCAATAAAAACCGATTCAAACGTTTCTTTACCAAAACGGGATGCGAATTCGTAATAGTGGTGTTGGATGGCTTCTTTAGAAAGCTGTCGTTCATAACCAAGCAACTCATCAACAGTCAATTCAAAATACGAAGCGATTTTCGGCAACAGTGTGATATCGGGATAGCTTAATCCTTTTTCCCATTTCGACACCGAAGCTTTCGATACTTGGCAATAAGATGCTAGTGTATCTTGGGTAATTTGAAGTCGTTTTCGTTGTTGTAGAATCACCATGCCTATTTGCAACATATCCTCCCACCTTTCTCTTTTATCTAGTGTAAGGTTAAATACTTGTTGATTCAATCAACCGTTAGGTGATTATTTAAAAGGGGAGTCAACTAATAAGATCGTATGTATCAGTACACAAAAAAGCCGGTCTATAAAAGACCGGCTTCTCATCACACGCTCACTGTTGTGAAAGGTTCTAAAATATTCTTTTTTGGTTTCGCTTGATACTGCAGAACTTTGTCAGTGGAATCGTATGAATCTCCATAGAAATCTTGGTCTTTGTAGGTGTGAATTTCTTCGTAGGTTGTTTTCATCGCGTTGAATACATCTTGTTCATCCGCTTGTGATGACTGCGGGGGTGCCCAATATAGAATTTCGAGGATAGTTTGTTCGCCAGTAGCTAGTGAACGACGGTTATAGCCGATTTTCTGTGCGTGCGTGAAGTTTTCACGTGCATAGAACTTCAGTCGTTTCTCAGTATCTGGTTCGGATTCGTCTACTGGTTCAACTTCCAGTAAGATCGGTTTATTCTTGGTCTTCAACGAATCCAGCAGTTTTTTTCCTAACCCTTCGCCACGTGCAGCTGAAGATACGAAAAGATAGTCTACGAAAACGAAGTCCTCCGTCTCCACGTACATTAATACGTGCTTTGGCCCTTCTTCCTTATAGTAGACATTGCCTTTGTCATTCAGTAATGTCTCCATATGTTCTTGCGACTTCATCTCTTCGACTGGAAAATACTCTTTCAATTTGTTGTACCAATGCATGTGTTAAATTCTCCTCCATAGGTAATGAATGTACCTGGAGCTTTTTGTTTGGGGATCAAACAATGTGAGGAAAAAAGAGGTCAGAAAAAAATCCTCATATTTAGTATACTCTTTTTCAGTAAAAAAGAAACCTTTTTAATGAAATAAATTTAACTTTTTTATTATAATATAGCAAAACCAATGCCCGGTAACTGCGTGGCATTGGTTTTATAAGTGCTTTACCTACGGTATTTCGTTGTTGTTTAAGCTCCTTTTTTCTTCTTTTCATTCATCACGGTTTTGACGACAGGATATAACACCATTCCCCATTTTACTAATTTTTTTATAACTCTTATCATATATGCTTCTTCCTTTCTAATTTGAAGTTGTTATAAATAACTTCCCCTTTTCCCTTGTTCATTAAACTTTTATTCAAGCGTTTTAGGAATGGCAGTAGGGTGTTCGGTTTCTGTCAATAGTTGTTTATTCCGTATGACCATACGGTTTGGCTTATGATTATTTGTGAAATAGACTCGCGAACGGAAATATGTAAAATTAAACTACCCGCCATAATAATGAATACCGCTTTTCATGCATGTATCTTTAGTATGAGAAGACCTTAAAATAGTATGCATGATTATGATGTTGCGAAACTTGGCAAGTTTTCATTTGCAATCAAGATCAGTGAATGGACAGGTAGATGGGATGAGAAGATGAAAAGAGAAATTGAAGAAGCGGCTAAGACGGAATTAAAATATGATGAAGCAGAAAAAATGTACTTGATCTGACTGCAGAGGTAGAAGATATGCGGATAGAACCAGAGAATCCAGGCTTCGTGTATATTGCTGGCAATTGGGAAGACTTCTTGAAAGAAAAAATCACAGATGTGTTTTTGATACTATATTTTCTGACTGGATGATCCATACGCGAATTACCGATGGCAAAAAGAAACTACACGCAATCATGCAAGACGTCCGTCGCATACAGGACCGACTTGCAAGAAAACGTGTAGCCTTAGATGAAGAAATCCGGTGGCTTGATCAGCAGCAAGATGATATGATCATGTCGTAATATAGATTAAATGCGTGTCAGCGTCTTTCCTAAATAGCCAAACAGTACAGTCAAAATTGGGCTTAATAAACAGAAAAACGCAAATGGTAAATAAGCAATCGTTGATACGTCAAGCACAGTCGTGATGAAAATCCCCGCTACACTCCATGGAACAAGAGGGTTAATGACGGTTCCGGCGTCTTCCATAACACGGCTCAAGTTTTTATTTGCAAGTCCAACCTTTTCGTAGCTGGATTGGAAAGCTTGGCCCGTCAACAAGATAGATAAATACTGCTCACCGATTAACACGTTGATGCCGATTGCAGTAAGCGCAGACGTTAAAATTACTGATGACACTTTACGTAGCGCACTTTCGATTTTCGCAAGTAAGCATTGCACAATACCTAATGTAAATAGCATGCCACCCATACTAAGAGCAAGCAACACAAGCGAAATCGTGAACATCATGCCTTCCATGCCATCACTGCGAGACAATAATTCATCCACAACTGCGACGCCTGTGGATCCTTCATAGCCACTAAATAAAATATTCAATACTTCAGTAACGCCATAGAATGTATGGATATATCCAACGATAATGGCAGACAGTGCACTGACAGCCAACGTCAGAATAGCTGGTACTTTGACGAATGTCAAAATGATCAGCACGACTACAGGAATCAAGGTATACCAATGTATCAAATTTGTGCCGATTAGTGCGTCACTATATTTTTCGATTGTCGAAAAATCGCTAGACGTCACATTGGGTGATAACACACCAAATAAGATGAGTGAGATGAAAAACGCGGGAAATGTTGTCCATCCCATATTGCGTATATGTTCAAATAAGTCTACACCCACAATCGAAGAGGCTAAGTTGGTTGTATCAGACAACGGTGACATCTTATCCCCAAAAAATGCACCCGAAACAATCGCACCCGCCGCAATTGGCAAAGAAAGCTCCAGAATATGCGCCATACTGATGAACGCTACACCAATCGTGGCAACAGTTGTCAATGAACTACCGACCGATAAGCCGATAATAGCTGTGACGATGAAGACGATGGCGTAAAAAAATGTTGGCGTAATGATTTGGAGTCCAGCATAGATCAAGGTAGGGATCGTTCCGCCCATCATCCAGCTACTCACGAGAACTCCGATGAAGAAGAACAAAAACACCGCGCTCATTCCAGAACTTGCACCTTCAACTAACCCTCGTTCCAACTCTTTGTATGAAATTTTCTTCCATATTCCATAGCCAAATAATAAAAGAATAGCAAATAAAATGGGTACATGTGGTACAGAGTCAAATACTATGATGCTGGCACTGATCATCGCTACAATCAGCATTGTCAATATGACTGACGCTTTAAATGTTGGCGTATGAATCGCCTTAATTGGGAACATACTTATTACCTCCTGTAAATATAGAAAAACTCCTGTCATCCCCTTTAAGGACGAAGGAGTATCTGATCAGTCTCCCCTGTAGTTGTGAATAGAAGAATAGAAGACATAGATTCATTATATAATAGATCGCTCTTTACATGTATAGAAAGTTATCGTTTTGAATTTTATCACTTCAGAAAGATATGTCAATAGAGGAATGGACCGATTACTTGCACGCTGAACAGGGTAAAGCAATAGAAAGTATTCAAAAAGGAAGTGATGACTCATGCAGGAAAGTAGACCAATACCAAAATTAGAAAGGAAAAATCAGACGGCTAGTATGATTCGTGAAGGTTATCAGTTTTTGGATAATCGCAGAAGAGGGTTACAATCCAATATATTTGAAGCGCACATACTTGGAGAAAAAGTCATTTGCCTATCGGGAGAACAAGCTGCAGCGCTCTTTTATGATACGGAGAAATTTATTCGAAAAGGAGCTATGCCGAAGCGCTTTCAAGAAACGTTAACGGGTGAAGGTGGCGTGCAATCACTCGACGGGGTAGCGCATCGCCATCGTAAAGAAGCTTTCATGTCGCTTATGTCTAAAGACAAGATCGATCAGTTGAAAGAAATGTTGAAAAGTCAATGGGAGCGGAAGCTTAATGACTTCGAAAAACAACGAGAAGTGAATGTTTATAGCGAATCGCAGGAATTACTTCTTCGCTTAGCCTGTCAGTGGGCGGGCGTCCCATTAAAAGAACAAGAAGTGCAAGAGAAAAAGGAAGCGATCGTTCAGCTCTTTGAATCACCAGTGACGCTTGGATATAAGCAGTGGAAGGCGAAGAATGCACGACAGGAATTGGAGACATGGATTGGTGGTCTTATTAAGTCGGTTCGAAAAGGTGACTTGATTCCTTTTGAAGGCACCGCTATGAAAGTCTTTGCCTTCCATCGAGACGAACAGGACAAATTACTGGATGAAAAAATAGCGGCTGTAGAAGTATTGAACGTCATTCGCCCAATTGTGGCGATCTCTATTTATATTGCATTTGAAGTACACGCGATCATTCAACATCCGCAACATCAAAAGAGATTGGCTTCAGGAGATGAAAAAGATTTGCAAGATTTCGTTCAAGAAGTACGCAGACTCTATCCTTTCTTCCCGTTTAACGCTGCACGCGTGAAGGAAGACTTTAAATGGGAAGGCTATGCGTTTAAAAAAGGGACGCTGACGATGCTCGATTTTTATGGGACGAATCATGATCCATCCCTATGGAATAATCCTGAAGTATTTGATCCGACGCGATTCGAGGATGAACCGATTACACCATACAATCTCATACCACAAGGTGGTGGAGAGTTCATACTTAACCACCGCTGTGCTGGAGAGTGGTTGACAATCGAAGTGATGAAAGTGAGTTTGGATTACTTTGCGAATCGTATGACATTCGATGTGCCTAAACAAGACTTGAGCTACAGCCTTGTCAACATCCCAAGCATCCCAAAAAGTAAAATCATTTTAAAGAATGTGAAACGAAAAGACTGACAAGCATTTGGCTTTCTAAGAAGTGATCTACTTCTTATATATAAAGCTCTCTGGATGCATCAGAAGAATACGTTTGCCCGAAGGATTCGTTAGCCCACTGAAGATCATATTGAACACTCCCTATTAAAATGCGTTGCAACGACGCCCGAATATGTTTCTGAAATCACATTTTAACACACGTCATGAACACATTTAATTGTAAATTATTTAGGGGACTATTATAGAAAGGAATGAATACTGGTGACCACAACACAAGAAGTTGCTCCTCAGCCTGATAAGCAGACGCGTAATCTGAAGGGGTTATGGATACTCTTGGCATTTGCTGTACTCATAACTATCGTTTTATTACCCAACCCTGCAGATCTACCTGTAGTCGGCCAAAGAGCACTGGCCATCTTAGCATTCGCGGTAATCTTATGGGTGACTGAAGCCGTACCGTATCCTGTCAGCGCAGCGATGATTCTTGGTTTAGCTGCAGTACTCCTCGGCCTTGCACCAAACATGGAAAATACTGGAGAACTGCTAGGAACGAAAAACGCCTTAAGAATGGCATTGGTTGGATTCTCAAGTCCTGCAGTAGCACTAGTAGCAGCGGCATTGTTCCTCGCAACCGCCATGCAGACGACCAACCTTCATAAACGATTGGCGCTTTATATCCTGTCGAAAGTAGGCGTCAAAACCGGTGCTATTATTTTTGGGTCCATCATCGTGTCCATCGTCTTGGCATTCTTCGTACCGAGTGCAACAGCACGTGCTGGAGCGGTCGTACCGATCTTGCTTGGTATGGTCGCCGCATTCGGATTGCCGACAAACAGTCGACTAGGGGCTTTGCTCGTCATTACAGCTGTTCAATCCGTCTCGATTTGGAATGTTGGTATTAAAACAGGTGCTGCACAGAATATGGTAGCACTTGGCTTTATTGAGAAGGAATTTGGTGTATCTGTCGCGTGGAGTTCTTGGTTCTTGTACGCAGCTCCATGGTCCATTCTCATGTCGATCGCTTTATTTTTCATCATGAAATTGGTTATCAAGCCTGAAACACAAGTAGTTGAAGGCGGTAAAGAATTGATTCAGGGACAATTAAAGGAACTCGGTAAAATCAAAGCTTCCGAACTCCGCTTGATTGTCGTAGCAGTTGCTTTACTTTTCTTATGGGCAACAGAAGAAAAACTACACCCATTTGATACAACAACTGTCACCATTGTCGCTATTGCGATTTTACTAACGCCGAAAATTGGTGTGTTCGATTGGAAAACCGTTCAGCAAATGATTCCATGGGGTACGATCGTCGTCTTCGCGGTAGGTATCTCAATGGGTACACTACTACTAGATACAACAGGTGCACAATGGCTGTCTGATAAAGTGTTCGGTGCAATGGGCTTGGATACTATGCCGTTGCTAGCAACTATTGCCTTACTGTCACTGTTTAATATTTTAATTCACCTTGGATTTGCAAGTGCAACGAGTTTGTCATCTGCACTGATTCCGATTTTTATTGCGTTAGCAACGACGATTTCACTTGATGTCAATGAAGTCGGATTCGTCTTGATTCAGCAGTTCGTCATCAGTTTCGGTTTCTTACTGCCAGTCAGTGCTCCGCAGAACATGCTAGCATATGGAACCGGTGCGTTTTCAGTGAAAGACTTCTTGAAGACAGGTGTCCCACTCACGATTCTTGGTTACTTGTTAATCTTATTATTCAGTGCAACTTACTGGCAGTGGATTGGTCTTCTATAAGACTAGATGTATTAAAAGCAGAGGCCGTTATGGTCTCTGCTTTTGCATGTAGATAGGAAGGAGTAAGTAAGGAAAAGCTGTCGATAGATGCATGTTCAGGTATGCCCATGATCATTTCCCTGAGTGGCTACATTCGTTTGCGAACAACTCGTTTGTCATGATGAAGTTAACGATATGTAATCATTTACTAAGTATTAAGAAAGGACCGCCACAAGAAGTGTAGACTTGTGGTGGTCCTTTTCAATTAGTATACCTACGAACGAGTAGCCTCTGGAATAGGTAGATCTATATCAGTTTCTGTATCCGTTACTTCTGATTCGATGGACTTGCCTAACACATAATACTCGGTTTCTTCTTGTGTCAGGCTATTGTAACGCTTGCGAATCCCCCCGTAGAAGATTACACCAACGACTGTCCAAGCGAGTAGCAATAAGTAAGAAGGTGTTGTAAGTGCCGCTGGAGAATTTGGCACAAGTAGTAATGCTAAGAATGAGCC
This sequence comes from Sporosarcina sp. P3, assembly GCF_002743415.1. Classification (NCBI taxonomy): domain Bacteria; kingdom Bacillati; phylum Bacillota; class Bacilli; order Caryophanales; family Caryophanaceae; genus Sporosarcina; species Sporosarcina sp. P3. The sequence goes on along the minus strand of NZ_PDZE01000003.1, from coordinate 240,821 downwards.
ACTTGCCACCATACCCAATAATGCTAAAAGCTTTTTCAATGGTGCAATTTCACGTCCGATTTCCTCTTTGCCCCAAGCCAATACTTTAAACGCAGCCAGACAAGTGAAGAAGTAGGCTACAGAGACACCTGTTGAAGACATATCAACAATCCAAGTCAATGCTTGGCGGCCGAACCATGGCGTAGGTAATGTAATTAGCGCTACAAACCAGATTCCCCATTTCGGCGTTTGTTTTGTTGTCATCTCACGGAAGAAATTAGGTAATGCACGTGCGCGTGCCATAGAGAATAATAAACGACTTGAGGACATGAAGAATCCATTCAACCCGGTGAAGATCCCCATGACAATCGCCACTGCCATAACGCCTAATCCACCAATTCCTAATGCGGATCGAACCACATCACCTGTTACCCATAAATCGCCGTTTCCGATGTTAGCTGATGCTGGGTATGACCAACTAGTTAAGCCAATCATGATTGCATAGATGATGAAAGATGTAAAAAGAGAAGCTACAATTAGCATAGTGGCTTTACGAGGAGAAAAATTAAATTCTTCCGCAGCTTGTGGGACATTATCGAATCCGACGTATGCCCATGGTGCAATGGCCAATACTACAAGTATAGAAGTAATAATTGACTGATTCCCTTTAAACAATGGTTGCAAATTCGCAAGTGGTTGTTCGGCCCCGGTGAATGTGAAGATACCGAGTACTATGACACCGGCAACAAGCAAGACGCTGAAATAAAATTGAATTTGACCTGAAATACTTGTTCCTGTCGTATTAATAAATGCGAATGCTAAAATCAGCAAACTGGCCACGATGATCTCAGGTATGTATACGTCCCACCCTGCGACGCTATAGAGAAACCCTTGCTTCATGAATCCAGGTGCTAAAAATTTCAGTAATAAAGTGAGTGCAGAAGCATTTAACGCGACGATCGATATGTACCCAAGTGACAAGAACCAACCGCAAATGAATGCCCATATCTTTCCTGCTGCTACAAAAGCATATGTAAATCCGCCCCCGGAAACCGGAAACTTCTTAATCATTACACCATAACTGGAGGCGATGATCATCATCACGAGTGCGCCAATTCCTAATCCAATGACTGCGCCTAGTGGTCCAGAAGATTGAATCCAATCACCTGGTAAGATGAATGCTCCCCAACCAACAGATGAGCCGAGTGCGATTGCAAATACCCATGATGGCTTTAATGTTTTATTTAATTTCCTTCGTGCATTCTCAGATCCTTGATCCATACGATCCAACCCCTAAATTTATAGTATAGCGATTGTATGCCCTTTCTTTAGGGAATCAAAACGTGTGAAGCGTCATATTATTATTTTACTATTTTCAAGTCAGAAATATTTAGTTTCATCAAGGAATTCTGTATAGTGTAATCACGCATGATGCAAGCTTTACATGTTGACAGAGTCTACTCAATCTTTTATGATTCTTAACAACAAATACTTATAAGAATAGTGGGGTTTTATAGATGAAGAAAGTACTTACACCATTTATGATCGTATTACTGGCCGTTGTTTTAGCCGCATGTGGTGGTAAAGAAGAGAGTAAACCCAACGACTCCGCTGAAAAACCAGCAGAGCAAGACAGTCTGCTAGAAGAAGTACTCGCAAACGGTGTGCTCAATGTAGGAACAGAAGGAACATACGCACCATTTTCATTTCATGATGAATCGGGGAAGCTGACAGGTTATGATGTGGAAGTTACTCAGGAAGTTGCCAAACGTTTGGGTGTGGAAGCGAAGTTTTTTGAAACACAGTGGGATGCTGTTTTCGCAGGGTTAGATGCGAAACGATTTGACATGATTGCCAATCAGGTCGGTATTAACGAAGAACGTAAAGCGAAGTATGATTTCTCTCAGGCGTATACGCATTCGAACTCTGTCTTAGTCGTTCGTGAAGATGCGGATATTGCATTTGATGAGATGGAAGGAAAGAAAGCTGCGCAGACTTTGACAAGTAACTATGGGGAATTAGCGAAGGCAAATGGTGCAGAAATTATAAAAATTGACGGATTTAACCAAGGTGTCGATTTAGTCATTTCAAAACGAGTAGATGGTACGTATAATGATAAACTTTCCGCACTTGATTACTTGAAGCAAAAGCCTGATGCACCTATTAAAGTGGTTGAAGAAGAAATCTCTGAAGATAATCAATCAGAGAGTGCCTTTTTATTCAGACAAGGCAATGAAGACTTAATAGAAGAAGTAAACAAAGCGTTAGATGCGATGCGTGAAGATGGTACATTGAAGAAGATCTCCGAAAAATGGTTCGGCGAAGATGTATCTTAATATGGTCGCATTAAGTCCCGAACGGATACAAAGATTCCAAGAAATCGCATCAACATCCATCGGGCCATTGATTGAAGGGGCTATCAAGTATACGATCCCCTTAGCAATCATTGCATTTAGTATTGGATTGATCATTGCAATCTTTACTGCATTAGCGAGAATTTCATCTAGTAAAATCTTGCGAGCAATTGCACGGGTGTATGTATCGATTATTCGTGGAACGCCTTTGCTTGTACAATTATTTATCATATTCTATGGGTTGCCGACCATTGGTGTCACGATTGATCCGTTCCCGTCAGCCATCATAGGGTTTTCCTTGAATGTCGGTGCGTATGCTTCGGAAATTATTCGCGCAGCTATTCTCTCCATTCCAAAAGGACAGTGGGAAGCGGCATATTCTATTGGCATGAATTACTCGCAGGCATTGCGGAAGATTGTTCTGCCGCAAGCTGCTAGGGTTTCCGTACCGCCACTCTCGAATTCCTTTATTGGACTAGTGAAAGATACGTCCCTTGCTGCGACAATTTTGGTAGCAGAGACATTTAGGCGAGCGCAAGAAATCGCCTCTATGAACTATGAGTTTTTATTCGTCTATATCATGGCTGCTCTAGTGTATTGGGTGATTTGTTTCATCTTATCGATTTTCCAAGGTAGAATTGAAAAACGCCTGGATCGCGTAGTCGGTAAGTCAGGAGGGTTATCATGATTTCTATACAAGGACTGAAAAAGTCTTTTGGATCGCAAGAAGTGATAAAAAATGTAGACTTAGAAATCGAGCAGGGAAAAGTGGTCGTGATCATCGGTCCGTCAGGTTCTGGTAAATCTACGTTGCTACGTTGCCTAAATGTACTCGAAACACCGAATGGCGGTGTGCTGTCTATAGATGGGCAGATGCTAGACTTTAATTCATCCGTTTCCAAAAAAGCAATCAGTGCATTTCGTCGATTGACAGGAATGGTATTTCAGGGCTATAACCTGTTTCCACATCTGACCACGACAGGCAATGTGACAGAAGGACTCACTACAGTCAAAGGACTGTCACACAAGGAAGCAGTGAAAAAGGCAGAACTGCTACTAGACAAAGTAGGGCTGGCTGATCACAAGGACAAGCATCCCTTCCAACTTTCAGGTGGTCAGCAACAACGTGTCGCGATTGCGCGAGCACTTGCGATGGACCCGAAAGTCATGTTGTTCGATGAGCCGACATCCGCTCTTGACCCTGAGCTTGTCGGTGAAGTACTTCGTGTTATGAAGGATCTAGCACATGAAGGGATGACGATGGCTGTCGTAACGCATGAAATGAGGTTTGCTAAGGAAGTCGCCGATGAAGTAATCTTTATCGATGACGGTGTTATTGTAGAACGTGGTGCACCAGTTGAGATCTTCAACCATCCAAAGCATGAGCGGACGAAGAAGTTTTTGAGTTTATTACAAGTATAGATCGCGAAAACGCTTGGCATATTAGATGCCAAGCGTTTTTTGATGTTGATATAAGTGAAAATTAGCGTAAGCGCTCATTAATTTGTGTAAGTGATCATAGTTTATTCCTAACCGCTCAATACGATCGCTCAATCGCTCTATCTCTCCCCGCGAGCGCTCTATTGGCTTGTACGAGCGCTCAATGTGACGCCTTAACCGCTCAATACGGCCCAGCAATCAGTGAGCGCTCAATCGGCTTGTTCAAGCGCTCATAGCAAGGTCAAAACTGCTCAATGAAGCCGCTCACCCGCTCTATGATTCTCCGTAAGCGCTCAATCGACTTGCTCAAGCGCTCATAGCGGGGTCCAAACCGCTCAATACAGCCGCACTATCGCTCATACCAACATCGTAACCGCTCTATGTCTCAATAACTCTCCGACATCTTTCCTTCAGTCTGGATGCCAGCGGTACCTATCGAGTGAGATGCGACCGTTTGCGTTAAATTGGACACCTTCTGCAAGTAATCGCTCGCGTTGTGTCTCGCCTTTGCCTTCTGCGTTTTCCGGAGTGGAGATTCCACCTTGTGCATTAATGATGCGATGCCAAGGTAACTCATATTTAGCGCTCATCGAATGTAAAATGCGTGAAATTTGTCTGGCACCGCGAGGGTTACCTGCTTCTGCGGCTACTTGCCCATAGGTCATCACACGACCTGGCGGAATTGCTTGAATGATTGCGACAGCTTGTTCTGTAAACTTTTCCATAGGCTAAACCTCCTTTTTTATAAAGTCTAGCATAGAAGTTCAGAAGGGGCATACCGTCGTTTAGAAGACATTGAATGCCAATATGGTATTATTTATGTATAGATAGAAAGGAGAATGTATATGAGCTCCAATACACTTGAGTATGCAAAAGTACTAGATCAGCAAGACGCACTTGCGCCTTACAGGGAGGAATTTTATTTACCGCAGGAGAAAATCTATATGGATGGGAATTCACTTGGACTATTATCAAAGCGTGCAGAAAAGAAGTTGTTTGAACTGCTAGACACATGGAAAACTCTTGCAATTGATGGTTGGACGGAAGGTATGCATCCATGGTATTACATGGCAGAACAAATAGGGGGAAGAATGGCACCGCTAGTTGGCGGTAAGAAGTCTGAAGTGATCGCGACAGGTTCTACTACGACGAATCTGCATCAAATGATCTCCACATTTTATCGACCCTCGGGGAAACGAACGAAAATAATAGCGGATGAATTGAATTTCCCATCGGATATTTATGCATTGCAAAGTCAAATTCGTGTCCGAGGACTTGATCCTGAAGAGCATCTGATTCGTGTGAAAAGTGACGATGGACTTACGCTGGATGAAAATCGAATCATAGAGGCAATGACGGATGAAGTGGCGTTGATTGTATTGCCGTCCGTTTTATACCGTAGTGGTCAGGTGCTAGAAATGAAAACGGTTACGCAAGCGGCGAGGGAAAGAGATATTATAATTGGCTTCGATTTATCGCATTCGGTTGGATCCGTGACACATGCCCTTCATGAATGGGATGTAGATTTTGCTTTTTGGTGTACATATAAACACTTGAATGGCGGACCTGGATCGGTTGGTGGTTTATTCGTCAATGAACGACATTTCAGTAAAGAAGCAGGTCTTGCAGGATGGTTCGGCTCCGATAAGTCCAAGCAATTTGATATGAATCATACGATGACACCTGCAACCGATGCGGGTGCATACCAAATCGGCACGCCGCATATATTGAGCCTGGCTCCGCTACTCGGTTCACTCGAAATGTTCGAGGAGCTTGGAATGGAGGGAATCCGTGAGAAGTCATTGAAACTGACGAGCTTTATGTTGAGTTGTATAGAGGCTGAACTAGGCGAGTATTCGTTCGGTATTGGGAATCCACTAGACGATTCGCGTGGAGGACACGTATTACTGCAGCACAACGAAGCCGCTAGAATATGTCAAGCATTGAAAGCGCAAGGCGTTGTTCCAGACTTCCGTGCGCCTGATGGAATTCGGTTAGCGCCTGTTGCATTGTATAATTCATTTGAAGATGTCTGGCAAACGGTGCAAATCCTCAAAAAGATTATGCAAGAAGATGTCTATAAACACTATCCGAATGAACGTGGGGTGGTAGCATGACGAGTCAATGGATTGATATTACACAGCCATTAAATCAGCGTATTGCAGAGTGGCCTGGAGATACACCGTTTACCTATGAAGTAGCCGTATCAAAAGAGCAGTCCGGTTCCGTCAATATCGGCAAATTAACAATGAGTACGCATATTGGTACGCATACGGACGCGCCTTTCCATTATGATAATGATGGATTGAAAATTTTGGAGTTGCCAGTGGATTTATACATTGGCAAAGCTCGTTTGATAGACGTGACAGGAATTAGTTGTGTGACAAGGGCAGATTTGGAGCCATTTGATTTTGACGGTGCAGAACGACTTTTACTGAAAACGGGAAGCCATCCAACACCGACGAAGTTTCCTGAGAACTTCACTGTTATCGGTGAAGATGTCGGGCCGCTATTGAAAGAGCGGGGGGTACGTCTAATCGGCGTAGATACACCATCTGTTGACTCGGAGACTAGCAAAGATCTACTTGGCCACCATTCGTTATATCGCAATGATGTAATCATCATCGAGAATTTAGTATTGCATTCATTGGAAGAAGGAAGTTATGAGTTGATTGCATTGCCTTTAGCATTGGAAGATGCGGATGGCAGTCCTGTGCGTGCGGTCGTTAGGAGGCTACCGTCATGAACGAAAAGGGAATTCATACCGATTTCCGGGATTCAATGACGTATAGTGAATACCTGCATTTAGATCAGGTGCTATCGAGTCAAAAGCGTCTATCAGGACATCATGACGAAATGCTTTTCATCATCATTCATCAGGTAAATGAATTATGGATGAAACTAATTTTACATGAGTTAGAGACAGCGATTGAATTGATTCAGCAAGATGAATTACCCGAAGCGTTCAAAATGCTAGCTCGCGTCTCAAAGATTCAGACTCAAATCATTCAGGCGTGGGATGTTTTGGCTACGTTGACGCCTGCTGAGTACATGGAATTTCGAGACAGCTTAGGAAAGGCCTCGGGATTCCAATCCTATCAAAATCGATTGATCGAGTTTGCTTTAGGTTATAAGCAACCACAAATTATAAAAATCTATGAAAAGGACACCGAGCTATCAGAGAGATTGGCGAAAGCGTATGAAGCACCGGGAATTTACGATGTAGCTATTCAAGCTTTAGCACGTGCAGGCTTTGACATCCATGCAGACTTATTAACTCGTGATTTTTCAGTTACGTATAAAGGAGATCCGAGTGTAGCGGCTGCATGGCTTGAAGTCTATCGCGATGTTGATCGTTACTGGGACTTATATCAACTAGCGGAAAAGCTAGTTGATATCGAAGACAGCCATCAGCAATGGCGCTTTAGGCATATGAAAACAGTGGAGAGAATTATCGGCTTTAAGCAAGGCACAGGCGGCTCTTCAGGTGTTCACTATCTAAAATCAGTACTAGATCATCGATTCTTTCCAGAACTCTGGGATGTCCGAACTAAAATTTGACAAACTGGTAAGCTAGCAATTATTATTAAATTTACAATAATCCGAAAATGGAAGGTGGTATGTATAATGTCCAAAAAGTCGATTAGCTATGTTGTAATGGCATTTGCCTTAGTATTGCAAATTGCTGTCATGCCGTTACAATCAACTGCTGCGGAGCCTGAAAAAGCGCCTACGTGGATTTCCCCTCTTAATTATTTAGCGCTAGGGGATTCATTAGCGGCCGGTGTCACACCGAATAATGAGTTAGGTAAAGGCTATACAGACCTTTTAGCAGAAGAGCTGGCGAACAGTGAAGTGCTGCAAGCGAGCAATAAAGGGTTTTCGTACCCCGGCTATAAGACAGAGGATGTTTTGAGAGATTTGGAGATGGACGTCACGAAGCCGATCGTAGGTATCGGGCATTCCGACAAAACAGCGACTCTCCATCAATCTGTAAAAGAAGCACAGCTCATTACGTTAACGATCGGTGCAAATGACGTATTGCCGAAAATTACGTTTGATGACAAAGGTGTACCGCAGTTCAACTCGGAAGAAATCCAGGCGGCGATCATGAAAGTCGGAATCAATACGCAAAAAATCTTAACTAAAATTTATCAACTAAATCCGAATGCGCAAGTATATGTGATGGGCTATTACAATCCATTCCCTTACTTGAGCCCACAGAATCAACCATTGGTAAATCAGCTTGTCGTACTGTTAAATGATGGTATTAAAAGTGGCGTGACAGGCACTACAGCGCAGTTTGTGGACACATCAAAGAAAATAGCTGAAGATCCATATACGTACTTACCTAATCCTGAAAATATCCATTTAAGTCAAGCAGGCTACAAAGTAGTCATGGAGGCTTTCCACAAATCATTGATGGAGAACTATACATGGTTTGCTAAAGATGCACTTACCGTCACAGCCAAAGACGCGGCAACAGTAGAACTCAACTGGAAACCAGTCATTGATACGGGAATGATCTCAACGTACCAAGTCTTTATTGGCGATAAAATAGTAGGCGAAGTGATGTCGCCCGTCTTATCATATGAAATTACAGATCTTGAGCCGAATAAAGAGTATCATTTCTCTGTTCAAGCCGTTAATCAGAATGGCCAAAAGAGCATACAGCACTTGCATACTAAATACACAATAGATAAACAACCAGTTGAACCAACAGTGGTGTTTACAGATATTGCAAATCACTGGGCTAAAGATGTAATTGAAGTGGCGGCAATGAAAGGTATTGTTAGTGGCTATGCAGATCAGACTTTCCGACCCGATACATCACTGACACGTGCACAAGCTATGTCAATTATCATTCGCGCATTGGATTTAAAGCCTACAAGCACAAAATGGGCATTTACCGATTTAGCAGACTACGCAGACAGCACTAAGATGGATATACAAGCCGCTTATGACCATGGTTTAGTGAGTGGAGTGAACGGTCACTTCATGCCAAACAAGCCGATCACTCGTGCGCAGTTAGCATTAGTACTGAGCCGAACGTATGAAGTAGTAACAGGAAAGCCATTTACGCCAACGGTAGCAGCGCCGTTTACCGATATTAAGAAGTTCTCAAAAGACACGCAGTGGGCAATAGCGGGTCTTTACCAAATGAATATTGCAACAGGGGACAATGGCAAATTCATGCCGAACGATTCCACAACGCGAGCGCATGCCGCAAAGATGATTGTTCATTCTATGGAAGCTATTGCACAATAATACAGCAAATAATAAAAGGCAAACCTTGGGTGAAGGTTTGCCTTTTAGTGTCGTCCAATTTTCAGTATAGATTCTAGTCAAACGTCGATCAATGATGTAGTTTACGCAAACTTCTTACGTGGCGCTTTCTTATCCACCACAGCGGCACCCACAATATCCCCCATGACATTGGAAGCAGTACCCGCCATGCCAATTAATGCATCTACTCCGGCAATCAGAGCGACAATCTCCAAAGGTAATCCGAACATAGTAAGTACTGCAGATAACGTAACCAATCCGGCAGCGGGAACACCCGCCGTTCCAATAGAAAGCAAGGTTCCAATGGCGATAATAACGATAAAGTCTACAGCGGATAAGTTCAAGTTTGTGATATTCGCTGCGAAGACTAGCGAAATGCCCATGCGCAATGCACCGCCATCAGAATTGAAAACTGCACCGAGTGGTAAAGCAAAGTTCGCTGTATTCTCGGAGACGCCCGCTTTTTTTGCGGATTCAATTGCAATAGGTAACGTAGCGATACTACTAGAAGTGAAAAATGCGGTTGTATAGGCATCTTTCGTATTTCGATAAAAAGGTAATACTGGATTTCCAAAGAATTTCAAGAACCCACTGTAGACAAATAACCAGAGAATTAAAACACCAAGATAGAATACACCGACGAATGATAACAATCCCAGTAATGTTTCCCATCCTTGCTCACCAAAAGCGGTGGCACTGATCGCAAAAACACCTATAGGTGCATATAACAAGACACCTTCAAGAATTTTATAAAACATCGTATTCAATGCGTTAAAGAAACGATCAAGAAAATTACCCATCTCAACGAGTTTCGTATCAGAAGAAAACTTCATGGAAGACATGGCCATGCCGATGATGATTGCAACGAATAAAATAGCCATCAAATCTCCAGACGTAAAAGCTTCGAAGATATTCTTTGGTACAATTTGCAGTAAGATTTCTGAGAATCCAGGTGCATGAGGGGGTTCTACCACTGCGTCAGTAGGTAAAGTCAAATGTCTACCCGGTTTGAGCCATATAGCCAACGAGAGCCCAATTAATACAGCGGCGGCTGTAGTTGCCGTATAATAGAGAATTAACTTACCGCCCATTTTACCGAGTTGGGCTAAATTCATTTGATTAACAGCTAATACAACTGTTAGGAAGATGACAGGAATGGCAATCAAACTGAGTAAGTTCAATAACAATGTTCCGAATGGTTTCAAAAAAGTAGTGTATTCGTTAAAAAAGATTCCAAGTAAGGTGCCCGCCATGAATCCAATCGTAATTTTAGCGACAAAAGGTGTGTTCTTATACTTATTCCAAATGGGGATCACTCTCCTGTTCGTTACTCATTCCCACATCTAGCGAACTACGGTGAGAGAATATAAATTATCATATCACATCCGTGTAAATAGGTTGCGATAAGTATCTTGCTATTGCTTTACTTTCCACAGAAAAAGGTTTAAAATAAAATAAATAGTTAGCCAGACTAACCAAATAAATTAGGGGTGTAAATTTATGGAGCAAAAACAACAATTTTTTCCAGAATATGTTCAACTCTATCGTCCGTTGTTAAATCAATTAAATAATTTGCTAGCACCGTATCGATTATTCCACTCACAATGGGGAATACTGAAGCTGTTATGGATAGATGGTGAAATGACATCGGCAGAGATTGCTATGCGTAAGCAAGTGGAAAAGCCGAGCGTCACCAAAATTGTGCAACGCTTGTTGGAAATGAACTTAGTCAGCATTCGGCCAGGGGTAGATCGCAGGGAGAAATGGATAGGCTTGACGGAGCAGGGACAAGCGACAGTAGTGAAAGTAATGGCTGACTTGGAAGTGTTTTATGAAAACTTACTTGAAGGTGCTACAAAAGAAGATTTAGAAGCAGGAATTCGTGTGTTAAAACTAGCAAGTAAAAACCTTCATATATGAGAGAGTGGTTAAATGAATAATAAAAAGATTTGGACAAAGGATTTTATCGTTACTTCAGTCATCAACTTCTTTTTGATGTTAGTTATGTATTTACTTATAGTGACGATTGCGCCTTATGCAGTGAAGGAGTATGACGTATCAACAAGTGTTGCAGGTCTTGTGTCAGGGATTTTCATCATTGGGACATTAATTGCACGCCTTGCTGTAGGTGGATTAATAGAAAAGGTCGGTAGCCGGAATATTCTATTGATTGGATTGTTGGTTACTGTATTGGCATCCGTCTTCTATTTTGCTGCCGTAAATTTGCCGTTATTAATGGCGAACCGGTTCTTTCATGGTGTTGGACTTGGCATTTCTTCTACCGCGACAGGAACAATGGTAGCTCAAATGCTTCCACCATCACGTAGAGGTGAAGGCATTGGATATTTTAGTTTGAGTACAGTTCTCGCTACAGCGGTTGGACCGTTTTTCGGTATTTTCTTAAGCCAGCACTATCATTTCAATATACTCTTTATGTTTTGTCTAGTACTTAGTATTAGTTGTGCGGCCATGTTCTTTTTTGTTGAGAAAGCGCCCACGGCCATGCCTAGAAAAAATGTGCAGACGGCAACAAAGAAATTCGGGGTTCACGGTTTATTGGAAGTACAGGCGTTACCGATTGCATTTGTGACATTGTTAGCAGCTATTGCGTATTCTGGCGTGCTCTCATTTATTTCGTTTTATGCTGAAGAAATCAACTTAGTTAGTGCAGCCAGCTTTTTCTTTTTAGTATACGCTATTGCAGTACTGATTTCGAGACCGTATACCGGAAAATTATTGGATGTAAAGGGTAATAAATTTGTCGTTTATCCTTCATTAATATTATTTGCAGGTGGATTATTACTATTAAGTGGAGCAAATGCAGGGTGGATGTTACTTCTTGCGGGTGGTGTTCTTGGACTCGGGTTTGGTAACTTCCAATCATGCGCCCAAGCAATTGCGTTGCAAGGCGTGAAACCTGAGCGCTTAGGTGTTGCTACGTCAACGTTCTTTATTTTCTTAGACTTCGGTTTTGGGTTTGGTCCGTATGTACTTGGTTTACTGGTACCGATCATCGGCTATCAGCATCTGTATTTGGTTCTCATGGTTATAGTACTAATCGCGCTCGGCCTTTTCATGTTATTCAGTCGGACGCGCCAACGTCCTATCGTAGAACAAGATTGATAAACTATGCAAAAAGACACTACTGTTCTGTCTGTAGTGTCTTTTCATATATGTGTTAAACAATTTCGACCGTTACGTTTAGAAATGTATTGGGCTTCATCCGCTCTGCTGTAAATTTGGCTCGACTGGTCGCCTTTGCGAAAACTCGTAATTCCCATACTGACGGTGATCCCGATGCTATTCCATTCAGACCTTGCTATATAGCAGCGAAGTTTTTCTGCTCTTTCACAGTTTTTTTGGTGGTTGGGATCATCAAATAATACCGCAAATTCTTCACCGCCAATCCGTGCTACTACGTGTGGAGAATGAATTTTGTACTCCAACTTGCGAGCTAATTCTTTCAACACCTCGTCACCTACTAAATGACCGTGCGTATCATTCACAGTTTTGAAATGATCGATATCAAACAGTAATAATGAGAATGAACGTGTCATAAAGAGTTCTGCACGATCGATCGCATCATCTAAATTTCGTCGGAATACACGACGATTATAAAGCCCTGTCAATTCATCCCGTGTAGCCAACTCTTGAAGTTCTCCATTCAAATCCAGAAGTTGCTGTTGCTTGTATTCCACTTCTTCAAGTAATCCAAGTAATTTATTGTACGCTTCATCTGTCTGTTGTTGAACTCTCTCTGCTTCTTTTTTTGCTTTCAATAACTGGTTCTCATATTCATCGCGTACTGTAATCTGAACCACGATACCTTCATACAATCCATTGCGTTTACTGACGTTCATTAATACAGGGAGGGGGCGTTTATCTACTTTAAAGTTTAAATACATTTCGCGTATTTCTTGGTGTACAGAAATAGACGGCACGAAGTAGGTTTGGAAATAGACTTTAGATGGGACTGTTAGCACATCGTGCATATGTCGCGGCATTTTGTCTAGATGTAATAGATCTCGCATCGTTTTATTCATTTCAACGAACTCCCATTCACTTGTTAAGACGAAATACCCGCAAGGCAAAAAGTCCATCTGCTCTTCCATAACTTATACGCTCCCGTCCTCTTCGATAAAACGTGTAATCTCCTTAATTGTTTCTGTAGGATGACTGATATGTGGATTATGTCCCTTTGCTTTCATGATGACCAGTTCACTGTTCGACATATGCTCTTCTATATAGTATCCTACTTCGATTGGTACGATAGAGTCTTCGGTTGGTTGTAAAATGAGTGTTTTTGTGGTGACTTTAGACAATTCCTCACGAACATCTGACATAAATGTTGCTTTTGCAAAGCGGCGTGCAATGCCTGGATCATTCGCACATAGCATAGACTCGAACTCATCAGAGAGATGTGGCCGGTCTTCGTTTTTCATCGCAATGGGTGCTAAGTATTTCGTGAACTCTTTATAGTTCATTTCCATCATATCAAGCAATTCATCAATATCTTCCCGTTCAAATCCACCACGATAATCAGGTTCATTCAAGTAATGGGGGGAAGGACCGATCATGATCAGTTTTTCCATCAAGTCAGGTCTTTGGATGGAAGCAAGCACACCAATCATTCCGCTTACTGAGTGGCCCACATAGATAATATCTTTTAGTTCTAGTGCGTCACATACCTCGATCACATCTTGTGCATAGCCAGGCAATGACTCATAGCGTTCTGCTGAGTAAGCTCTCTTATCACTGTGACCAGAACCGACGTAATCAAATGTCACAATCCGATACTGTTTTTCAAATGCAGGTATCACATGATTCCATACCGTCTGATCACAGCCAAAACCATGTGCAAAGACGATAGTTTGTTCACCAGAACCTGTTATATGGACCGCGTTTCTTACTTTAATATCTAGTGTCATAAACTTAATTCTCCTCTTCTGAACTTCACATAAATCATTACCATTGTAGCATAGAAAAAGATTCATTTATTATATTTAGCCGATAAGATACAAAACACCTGTGAGTATTCTCACAGGTGTTTTGTATCAGTTTGTGAAGTTATCGAAGTATCCTTGGATAAAGACAATAGGTGTACCTTTGTCACCACTACCTGAAGTTAGATCGGATAATGAACCGATTAAATCCGTTAGTTTACGAGGAGTTGTTCCTTGTGAAGCCATGGATCCCATTAAATTAGTATCTTTATTCTCAATAAAATCGGACACGGCTTTCTTTAATTCCTCTCCGCGTAATTCAGAGAAGTCATTATCAGCTAAGTATTTTAATTTTACCTCATTTGGAATGCCGTCAAGTCCATCTGTATAAGCGGGGGATACGACTGGGTCAGCCAGTTCCCAAATCTTACCTACAGGGTCTTTGAACGCGCCATCTCCGTAAATCATCACTTCGATATGTTTGCCTGTTTCTTTTTTTAACATGTCTTGAATGTTGTCTACTATAGGCTGACAGCTATGAGGAAACAGTTTGATGCTGTCTTCTTGTGCTTTGTTTGCGCCAAGTAAGCCGAACTGTTCGTTATAGCCACTGCCATCGATAGACGTAGCCAAGATATCATCCAAGCCATAAACTTTTTCGGCACCGTTAGCTTTCAAAATACGTTTGGTTCTAAAACGTGTATGGATATCACAAGTTAATACAGTCTTTGTATAATCTAAAATCGTTCTCGCGTTATTGGAGAAAATGACCTCATGTTCTACACCGAACTCATCCATTAACGATTTATAGTATTCGATATAGTCAACGCCTGTGAATGGGTGTTTGTTCTCGCCGAAGTGTTCGCGGAACTCATTTTCCGTCAATACATCCGTCCAAGGGTTCACTCCCTTTTCATCTAGACGATCCAGTTCAACTAAGTGGTTACCGACTTCATCGGAAGGATAGCTAAGCATTAAAACGATCTTCTTCGCGCCTTTTGCGATACCGCGTAAGCAGTTTCCAAAACGGTTACGACTAAGAATAGGGAAAATGACACCGATTGTATCATCACCGAATTTCGCTTCGATATCTTTTGCAACATGATCGATTGTTGCATAATTTCCCTGTGCACGCGCTACAATGGATTCCGTGATGGATACGATATCTTTATCTTGAAATGTAATATTTTCTTTTTCAGAAGCTTCTAATACACTATCCACTACGATTTGATCAATATTGTCGCCTTCATTTATAATCGGGCAACGTAATCCTCTAACAACCGTTCCTACAACTCTTCCCAAAACAATCGCTCCTTAGTGAAACTCAATTTGATCACTCTTCTTTGTATTATAACGTTCATTTATGATATAAGTAAAATTAATATACTTAATAGGGGGTATAAGGAGGAGTTATATGTCAATCAACTTAGAATGGTATAAAGTCTTTCAAATAGTTGTTCAGAATGAAAGTTTTTCAAAAGCTGCTCGAAGTTTATTTATGACACAACCTGCCGTCAGTCAAATAATATCCCAATTAGAAGGGGCATTGGATACGCGTTTGTTTAATCGTACATCCAAAGGAGTGACATTGACCGATGAAGGCTCCTTACTATACGAGTATGCCAATTCGGCACTGAATTTAATCGAGGCAGGTAATGAAAAGTTGCAGGAGTTAAAGAATTTATCATCAGGTGAATTGAAAATAGGGGTAGGAGATACGATTTCCCGTTATTACCTGCTACCTTACCTGGAAGCTTTCCATACGAGTTTTCCGGGAATACGATTCAAGATCACTAACGGTACAACTTTAGAGCTCATCGCTGCGCTGAAATCAGGCGAAGTAGATATTGCTATTTGTAACTTTCCCATTGAGGATGATTCGTTGGAGAAGCGTGCGTGTTTTGATGTACAAGACACTTTCGTATACGGTGAACGGTTTCGAAAGCTTTTCTTGAGACCTGTGCCTCTGCAAGAGCTTGCTAGGTTACCACTAATTTTATTGGAGTCGAAATCCAATTCCCGTCAGTATGTGGAAGACTTTCTATTGAAGGAAGGCGTAAAAATCTACCCTGAATTTGAATTAGGTTCTCATGAGCTGTTGCTGGAATTTGCCCAAATCAATTTGGGCGTTGCGTGTGTGGTCAAGGAGTTTTCAGAAGAGTATTTGGAACGTGGCATGCTACGGGAAGTAGAGTTTTTGAAACCCATACCTAAGCGCAGCATCGGCGTGTGCTATTTAAAAGGTGTTTCACTATCACCAGCGGCATCAAGGTTTATCGGGATATTAGAGAAGAATTAGATCAGCAGGCAGCGATGTTAGGGTTAAAATTCCCATTACAAAACTTTGCTTATACTATTAACAGTATCCGTAGTGTCGCACAGTAAAGTTAGAGTACTATACAACTTTATATAGATGTACACTTGAAATTAAGTGAACTCCAATTCTTTGTATTCACCAATTCACTATCCATGTACACATGTTTAGTAATCATTAACTCAAGGAATTCTATAAAAAGGCTGTTGCAAGAAGTAAACTTCCTTGCAACAGCCTTGGTTTGATTATGCATAAATAGTACGATCCCAGAAGCGGTGGTGTGCTACAGCCTCTACCCACTGCGTGCCTTCGCCTGAAACCGTCAAGTCTGTCAAAATGCCAGGTCCTGGTTTTACTTTAGTCTTCTCCATCAACCCTTTAGCGGCTGGAGCAGAGCCAATTGGTTTGAAATGCATATACGCTTCATTGACGTAATCAGCGACATCTGCATCGAACTTCTGTTGTTGCTTTGCTTGTCCGCCTACAACATACAGCGCATCGTATAAGACGGAGTGAACTGTCAACAAGGTTTCGTCTACATCAACAGTAGCCCCATTCTTACCCGTTAGCTTGCCGAACTTCTCGCTCACAATATTAACCGTCATACCTGCATCCAATGAAGCCTTCAAAAATGGCTCAAGTGCATCGTCGTCAAACTGGTCTGCGATCAACACAGCTACTGTACGCGTCTCGGGCACTTTTGCTGTATTTTCCTGACTAAGAGCAGGGGAAGACTTAGATTCAGTGGACTGCGTAACATCTGTTGGGGCTTCAACACCGACCGCGTCTGCAACTTGAGTCGCCATATTCATATCGACATTCGCAAACATATCGACTGCTTGTTTTCTCACGTTCATATCCTTCACTTTACCAATTTCAAAGCTAAACGCTGCAATAATATGCTCTTTCTCTGCGTCAGACATACTGTTCCAGAATAGACGCGCCTGTGAGAAGTGATCTGTAAACGAATCACTGCGGGCTTGTATTTTACGTCCCTCTACCTTCTCTTGGTAATGTACGTAACCGCCATTCTCCTCTGAAGTCGTGTCGGGTTTATTGTTGGCTAATGAATTGTTATGATAATGAGTCTGTCCAATGTTAATGGTCTGTCTGCCGTACCCATCACGCTGATTATTATGGAACGGACAGACCGGTCGGTTAATAGGCAACTCATGGAAGTTAGGTCCGCCTAAACGAATTAACTGTGTATCTGTATAAGAGAATAATCTTCCTTGTAGCAATGGATCATTCGAGAAGTCAATTCCTGGTACGACGCTGCCCGGGTGGAATGCAACTTGCTCCATTTCTGCAAATACATTGTCTACGTTGCGATTTAAAGTCATTTTTCCAATGATCTTCACCGGAATATCTTCTTCAGGCCATAGCTTAGTAGGGTCTAGAATGTCAAAATCAAATGTAAATTCATCTTTTTCCTCTAGTAATTGTACGCCAAGTTCAAATTCCACAAAGTTTCCATTTTCAATTGATTCCCATAAATCACGACGATGGAAGTCAGGATCTTTTCCGTTAATCTTCTGCGCTTCATCCCACACTAGGGAGTGGGCACCGAGCTTTGGTTTCCAATGAAATTTTACAAAGTGCGCTTCACCCTGATCGTTTACAAAGCGATACGTGTGTACGCCGAAGCCTTCCATCATACGGAAACTCCGTGGAATAGCGCGGTCGGACATTTGCCACATGACCATATGAGCAGATTCTTGATTGTTCGCAACAAAATCCCAGAATGTATCATGTGCAGATGCGGCCTGTGGCATTTCATTGTGTGGTTCAGGCTTCACAGCATGTATTAGGTCAGGAAATTTAATAGCATCTTGAATAAAGAATACCGGTATATTATTTCCGACTAAATCATAGTTCCCTTCTTGCGTATAAAACTTCACGGCAAACCCTCGTGCGTCACGTACGGTTTCAGGAGAACCTTTACTTCCTGCTACACTAGAGAATCTGGTAAATACAGGAGTTTTGATACCCGGCTCCTGTAAAAAACCAGCTTTTGTATATTTCTTCATAGACTCATACACTTCGAATTCACCATGCGCTGCAAAGCCCCGTGCGTGAACTACCCGCTCTGGAATCCGTTCGTGGTCAAAGTGCGTCATTTTCTCTCGGAAGTGGAAATCTTCCATCAACGTTGGGCCGCGTGTTCCCACTTTTAGTGAATGTTCATCTTCTGAAACTTTCAACCCTTGATTTGTTGTCATGGAATGTTTATAGTCATGTGCGCGGAATGTCTCTAATTGTTTATTTTTACTCTCTTCGTTTACTTGATGATCTTTCTCCATATAAAATCCTCCTATTGAAAATAGTAGTCTGCTTTTCTTATTCCCCAATTGGGATGGGATAAACAGAACGCTATATTCGTCCGGAACGTACAATGGAAAATAGCAAGTAAGTAAACATTAAGGTCGCGATGACAGCACCGACTTCAATGAGCGGCAACTTAAAGAAGAGTGCCGTTTGCCCAGCAATGGCAGAGCCGATAATGAGGCCGACCATCAGAATACTGAATGCCAACAACACGATACTTAACGAAAGACGATTAGCAATTTTATCAAGCCGGCGGAACATAATATTTGTTTGCTTCAAGCCGACGTCTAATTCCACTTTCCCTTTTTGTATGGTTTTGATGGCTTTTTTCATGTCGTTAGGTAATTCCGATAGAATTTCAGCATTCTTCACAAAAGTATGCCAGCCATTTTCCAGTAAGTAGCGTGGATCAAATTGTTTAAGTACCATCTTTTTGCCGTACGGTTCGATGGCTTTCATAATACTGAATGTAGGATCCAACTTTCCGAGTACACCTTCAAGTGTCAGAATCACTTTTACAAGAATAGCAATTTCATTCGGTAAACGTATGCGGTGCCGATAAGCGATTGAGAAAATTTCCATAAAAACATCGCCTAGCCTTAAATCTGTAAGGGGTGTCTCATAATATTTCCGTTGAATAATCTGTAAATCACGATATAAAGCATCTGTTTTAGTCTGTTCATGTAAAATATTCATAGCTTCGAATACATCGATTAATCGAGTAATATTTCCTTTTTGCAAGGCGACGAGCAATGAAACAAAATGATAAGTCATTTCCTTGCTTAGTTGACCGACCATACCGAAATCCAAATAGTGGATAGTGTTTCCAGGTGTGATGAAGATGTTACCAGGATGAGGATCACCGTGGAAAAAACCATTTTCCATTACTTGAGACAGCATGGAGTCTGCAATTCTTTCTGCAATCACCTTGCGATTATACCCTTCGCGGTCTAGTTGTTCGATATTGCTCACTTTAATACCGGTGACTAGCCCTGCCGTAAGTACGACACGCGTAGTGTATTCATCGTAAATAAGCGGAACTTGGATCGTAGGATTTTTTGCAAATTGTCTTGAGATCCGTTCAGCGTTACGACTTTCTAGATAGTAGTCCAATTCTTCCCGTAGAGAATGAGAAAACTCATAGATTAGATCTTTTATATGATACGCTTTCGCCCAGTCCATGTTCTTTTCAAGAAACCCTGCCAAATCGTGTAAAATAGCGAGGTCGGTATTTACTTGTTGTTGGATATTAGGGCGCTGGATTTTCACGGCTACATGTTCACCGTTAGGCAACCGAGCCGTATGCACTTGGCCTATAGAAGCTGAAGCGAGTGGCTCCTCATTGAATTCCAAGAAAAGTTCTTCAATCGTTCCGCCTAATTGCTGCTCGATTATTTCCCGTACTACTTCGAATGGGAAAGACTCCACGTGATCTTGTAGTTTTTCAAGCTCTGAAGCAATTTCCTCCGGGACTAAATCGCGTCGGCCGCTGGCGATTTGCCCAAGCTTAATGAAAGTGGGGCCGAGTTGTTCCAATGCAATTCGTAATCTTTTACCAACATGATATAAGTTTAGATCAACTTGTTCATCCGCAGAAGAAAATTTTCTGTCTGTCAGCCCAAGACGAAATAAAATATGACTGAATCCATTTCTCAAAAAAACATTTATAATTTCTTGTGAACGTTGCGCATTTTTCATTCTTCGTTTTAACAATAAGAACACCTCCGTATCGATCCTTTCTACACAAGATACCATTGATTCCTTGTAATTAAACACTAAAAGATATTCGTTCTTCTGTTCTCCTAGGAGTATAGGAGAGTCATTAGTCTATGCATCGTCTGAGATGTTGATGATCCATAGACTCGTAGTATGCGCTTCTTCTTCATATTCGTATAAATCCTCTCTTTATCTGCATGTTCATACATCAATGCATGGCGGCGGTTAGAGTTTTTTATTAAATGGTTATCATGATCATCAGCATTTCCAAGTGAGTGGAATATCGGAACGGAATAGTTATATCTAATTAATATATTTATTAATAACGTGTAATCTAGTACAATGGGAGGAGTAAAGTGTTATCTAATTGACTAAATTGGAGAAGTACATGGCTTCAGTAGTTTTCTAAGTGGAATACATACAATGAAGGGGACGTTCAAATGAAACGTGGAGATGGCATAAATGGATGATTACTCCATATTTATCGGAAGACAACCGATCCTAAACCGATCAGGTGCGATTTATGCATACGAACTACTATATCGAAATAGCGAAGAAAACTTCTTTCCTGATATAAATCCTGAAAAGGCTACAATCGGTCTATTGATCAATACTTTTCTCACTGTTGGAATAGATCAGGTAACAAGTGGTGTGCGTTCATTTATAAATTTCTCAGGTGAACTGCTAGCACAAGATGTATTTATGAATCTGAATCCCGACCAAGTAGTAATTGAGATTTTAGAAGACGTGGAAATAACACCTGCTCTGTTGCATCGGTTGCGGATGTTTAAGGAAGCGGGATTCACGCTAGCATTGGATGACTTTATTTTGCAAGATCAATATAGGATACATTCTCAGTTATTTGAACTCGTGGATATTATAAAAGTGGATTTCATCCAAACAAGTATAATGGAGAAGCATCAAATCAACAATTTTTTGAAACGATATCCATCGATTATATTATTGGCGGAAAAGGTGGAGACAGAGTCAGATTACCAGCTAGCATT
Organism: Sporosarcina sp. P3; assembly: GCF_002743415.1. Classification (NCBI taxonomy): domain Bacteria; kingdom Bacillati; phylum Bacillota; class Bacilli; order Caryophanales; family Caryophanaceae; genus Sporosarcina; species Sporosarcina sp. P3. Next base: position 219,454 of record NZ_PDZE01000003.1, on the reverse strand, counting down.
AAAGAGTGGTTATGATTTGTTTCAAGGCTACTTTTTCGCAAAGCCTGATATTATTCAAAGTACCGAGATTCCATCCAATACCTTAATTCATTTGAAAATTATTGACTATTTCCAACAAGATTCCCTATCTATCAATCAACTCTCCAATTTAATTATGCAAGATGTATCGATATCCTTTAAATTATTACGTTTTATCAACTCACTAGCCTTTGACATACCGCGTCAGATCAGCTCAATCAAGCAGGCAATCATGATGGTTGGGTTAAATGAAACGAAGAAGTGGTTACAAGTTCTGATGTTACATGATTTAGGGCAAGACCTGCGCGACGGTCGTGTGAAAGCACTTATTGAATTATCGCTTCGTCGTGCACGAGCATGTGAGCTATTGGCGAAGTATAAAAGAAAGTCCAATAAGGACGAGTACTTTCTAGCAGGCATGTTTTCTTTGATCGATGCAGTGATGCGGCGGAAATGGGAAGATATTCTGCCATTACTTTCTTTGTCCGATGTGATTATGGATACGTTAAAGGGTAAGCAAACGGAAATGAGCCCATACATGGAGCTGGTAAAATCGATAGAACGTTTTGAATGGGAAGCAGTAGAGCGACTTTCACGTGAACTAGCAATCCCTCAAAAAGAACTAAGTAATATTTTTCTACAAGCCTTACGCTGGTCACAGGGAATAGAGGATGAAATGAACTGAATATATACTGGAAAAGACATTTTCACTTGAAGATGTCTTTTTTGATGTGTAATATTAACAGTTATAATCTATTTGGTAACTTCTTATTCTGTAATTTATATGGGCAGAAGTACGTTATATTTCCTGTGATTGGGGTAAGGAGTGTAGTAAGAGAGTTACCAAATGAACACTAGGAGTCGATAGGTTTGGATAAAAAGTTCTGGAAAAATCCCGTGTTCTCTATTTCTGCCGTATTTATTTTTGTGCTCGTCGTACTAGGAGCGTCCATACCTGTACCGTTTGGTGTGGTTTCTGAAAAGCTTTATCATTTTACGACAGATAATTTTGGATGGTTTTATTTACTTGCCGTATTTATTGTCATTATATTTTTAGTAGGATTGGCAATTAGTAAATTTGGAGCCATTCGTTTAGGTGGAGATACAGAACGTCCGGAATATCCGTTTTTTACTTGGATTGGTATGCTCTTTTCTGCCGGTTTCGGTGTAGGGTTGGTGTTCTGGGGTGTGGCGGAGCCGATGAGTCACTACTTTAAGTCACCCATTGCAGGTGCCGAAGCGCAGACAGAAGAGGCGGCACGTGTGGCGATGGGCTATTCATTCTTCCACTGGGGTATTTCTCAATGGGCTATATTTGGCATAGTAGGGCTAGTTATTGGGTTTCTTCAATTTCGAAAGAAGAAGGATGGTTTGATTTCAACGGCGCTTGAGCCTTTGATCGGAAGTAATCGCCACGTGAAGACAGGTATCGATTCATTTGCGGTAATAGCAACTGTTATGGGTATTGCTACTTCGTTAGGTATGGGTGTCTTGCAGATGAGTGGTGGTATGGAGTATGTCTTCAATATTAAGAGTACGTTTACGATTCAACTGCTAATCATTGCTGTTGTGTTCGTTGCCTACATGACTTCTGCTTCTACAGGTTTGAGTAAAGGTATCGCTTATCTAGGCAACTTTAACTTGGGTATGGCGATTGCGTTATTGCTATTTTTCTTTGTAGTTGGACCGAAAGTATTTATATTGGAAACCTTTACACTAGCCATTGGAGATTATATTAATAACTTCATTACGTATAGCTTGCGTCTTCAACCATATCAAGGTGGTACTTGGGTGAAGGATTGGACCATTTTCTACTGGGCTTGGACTATTGCGTGGTCTCCTTTCGTTGGTGCATTCGTTGCACGTGTATCGAAAGGACGAACAATCCGTGAATTTATCATGGGGGTCATGGTGATACCGCCTGCATTTTCTTGTATGTGGATTGCAACGCTTGGCGGAACCGCCCTATACAGTGACTTGCGCAATGGCACACAAATTGCACAAGAAGTAGACAAAGATGTGACGTCTGCTATTTTTGCGACACTTCAACATCTGCCGATGACAGGGATCGTATCGTTCTTGGCTATTGTGCTAATCTTTACCTTCTTAATCACGTCAGCTGACTCAGCAACGTATATTCTAGCGAGTATGACAACGCGAGGTAGTTTGTTCCCTCCATTAGTTGTGAAATTCGTCTGGGGATTCTTAATGACTGCAATAGCGGCTGTATTATTATATGCAGGCGGATTAGAAGCTTTGCAATCAGCGTCACTTGTATCAGCTTTACCGTTTACCTTACTTCTTCTATTACTGATCTTCTCGTTGGCTAAGTTACTAGCCAGGGAACCGATTACAGTCAGACCGACAGATATTCGTCAATTTGAACACGTAGAAGGTGAAGTCAAGAAGAGACGTAAACGGAAAGAAAGTGAAAAGGAAAAGAGAGCGCGCAGAGAAGCAGAAAAGGCTAAAAAAATAAAAGAGAAAAACGACAGAAAATATCAGGAACTCGAAAAGAAAAAGTATCGTGAAATGGAAAAAGAAAAGAACGAATAAAAGACGGGGCCGGTTCGTAGCATTTTAGCGCGAACCGGTCTTTTCTTACAAAGAGGAGAATGTATGTGGCAATTGTACAAGTGCGAGACGTGGAGTTTAAAAGAGGAGACAATCTAATCTTGCAAGATGTGGATTGGGAGATTGAGCAAGGGCAACAGTGGGGTATGCTTGGACTGAATGGTTCGGGTAAGACTTCATTATTATCCATTATTTCTACATATGAAATTCCTTCTAGTGGTGAAGTGGAAGTGCTTGGCAAACGATTTGGAAGTACCTATTTACCTGAATTACGTAAAAAAATTGGCTTTGTCAGTAGTTCTTTAGAAAAATTCTCGGACTACTTCTGGAATGAATCGATTGAGCGGATCATCATCAGTGGAAAGTTTGCAAGCTTTGGCATTTACGAAAAACTACTAACTGAAGACTGGCTACGTGCTGATTATTTAGTGAAAGAATTTCGGTTGGAGCACGTCAAAGGGAAGAAATTCAGACTACTCTCTGAAGGTGAAAAACGTCGTGTGTTAATTGCACGAGCCTTGATGGGGGATCCAGAGTTATTGATTTTGGATGAGCCTTGTTCGGGGTTGGATATTTTGGCAAGAGAACAATTTCTTGAAGCACTTGAAACAGCTACAAAAAATAATGTGCACCTCGTTTACGTTACACATCATATAGAGGAACTGGTTCCTGAAATCACTCATGCACTATTACTAAAGGAAGGAAGAATTGTAGCCAGTGGACCTAAAAAAGAAGTGTTGACGGATGAACTGTTATCCGAAACATATCAGATTCCTGTGACTATTGAATGGCATGCTGAACGACCATACCTTTCGATGAAATAATGAAGATTTATACAGTTTATTGCAAGGTCGAGAGGGAATGTTATAAAAAGCATAATATTGCCACACAAAGCGTTTAGGAGCACGTATATCAAATAAGGCGTGGGAAAGGAGGAGAGGACTTGTGTTGAAAGAAAAACGTAAAATGACTAAAAAGCGTATAGCTTCCTATGTGTTGCTTTTCGTTGCATTGCTATATGTGGGTGTCATGCTTTGGCAAACGTATAAGCCGTTGCCGCCAGGTATTTCCTATAAAGGAGACCTTCATCAAGTAGAAGACGTAGAATTCATATATGATTTAACGTACTCCAAGACGAAGTCGAAAGATCACTACAAATCAGAACTTCGTATATTCAATGAAGTGTTTCAAATGATTGAAGATGCACAAAAATTTGTCGTACTCGACTTTTTTTTAATGGATGATTACTACGATGAGAAAGAAGATTTTCCTCAAATTGCAGATCAACTAACAGATGTACTTGTGAAGAAAAAAGAAGAGTTTCCTGATATACCGATTGTCTACATAACGGATCCAGTGAATACCGGCTACGAATCTTATGAATCGGAATGGTTTAAAGCATTGGAAAAAGCAGGCGTGCAAGTAGTGTACACAGACTTAGAGCCATTACGTGATTCAATGCCTTTATATTCGGGCGTGTATCGCATCTTTCTACAGTGGTTTGATTTTAACGGGAAAAATCGTTTCCCGAACTTTTTGGCAAGTGATGCACCAGATGTGAAGTTTTCTTCTTATCTGAAGTTGTTGAATATTAAAGCGAATCATCGAAAAACTCTCGTGACAGAACAAGCGGCATTGGTCACGTCTTCGAATCCTCACGCTGCTAGTGGTCGTCACGGCAATGTGGCATTCAAAGTGAAAGGCCCAATCCAAAATGATATATTGGAATCGGAAGAAGCTGTGCTTCAGTATTCGTCGGGCGGAAAGTTACCGCGTATCGAGGCGCAAGAACAAAAGGGCCCCTACCAAGTGCAGTATTTGACTGAAAGCAAGGTCATGGACGCCTTAGTGAGCGATATTCAAAAAGCAAAAGAAGATGATACAATTCGTATGGGTATGTTTTATCTGTCGGAGCAAGAAGTCATCCGACCCTTAGAGCAAGCGGCTAATCGAGGGGTACATGTAGAAATTGTCCTAGACCCGAATGAAAACTCATTCGGTAGTAAAAAGTCCGGTCTACCAAATCGCCCCGTTGTCCAAGAGATCAGAGAGAATACCGATGATCAAATTAAAGTACGTTGGTACAATACTGTAATCGGTCAATATCACACCAAATTGGTAACCGTACAGACTGCAGAGAAGACGTATATTACAAATGGATCTTCCAATATAACAGAGCGCACGTTACGTGATTACAACTTGGAAGCGAATCTGCGCATTATAGCGCCAACGGACAGCGAGCTGACAGATGAAATCAACGCGTATTTCAACCGGATATGGGATAATGAAGATGCGCTATATACTTTAGACGTAGAAGAATATCAAAATAGCCTGACATTCTTCCAACGCGGGATCTACGCTCTGCAACGATGGGGAAAGCTAACAACATATTAACAACCCAAAGCTATCGCATGGCGGTGCATTGCTTGTCTGCGTAACATAGAACGAACATAAAACATAACGAGTTTCTACCATAGAATATAGGAGATGTAGTAGATGAAAATCGCAGTATTTGGAGCAACAGGTCGTACAGGTAGTGAAATTGTCCGTCATGCGTTAACTGACGGTAATGAGGTAACGGCATTAGTTCGATCACCCGAGAAGTGTAAGTCCCATGAAAAGCTGACGATCATAGCTGGTGATGTTCGAAATCAGAATGCAATCAAGAAGGCATTGGTAGGGGCGGATGCAGTTGTAAGTGCGCTTGGCACTGACAAAACCACTACACTAACAGAAGCGATGCCGACTATTATTGATGGAATGAAAGAACACGGAATCAAAAGAATTGTCACGATTGGAACGGCTGGCATATTGAATAGTAGAACAGAACCGTCCAAATTACGGTATCAATCGAACGAATCTCATCGTAAGTTGACATTTGCGGCAGAAGAGCACCATAAAGTATTTACGATGTTGCAAGATTCTGGTCTAGATTGGACAATCATCTGCCCAACTTATTTACCTGACGGGGAAGCGGTCGGCAATTATCGGACGGAAAGAGACTTCTTACCGATTGATGGCGCACAGATTTCTACTGGTGATACTGCTGCGTTTGCATATGATGAATTATCTAAACAAAGTCATAAAGGATACAGAGTGGGAATTTCCTATTAAAAAATACGAATAAAGACGAGGATACAAGTAAAGGACTGGGATATTTTGTATTAAAAATTGAAAAAATCTCATAATGTTCCTATGCTCTATGGTATAATAGGAAGATAGCACCATAGGGAAAAGGAGATTGGGAAACAGATGAGATGGTCCTTGAAAAAATTAATTCAAGTCGTAGCGATACTAGCAATTTTGTTGACCTTTCTAACGAGTACTACGGTAGCATATCAAGTGCACAAACAAACGTTAATAAATACCACTCTAGAAACTAACTACGCATATGTACAAAAATTAACGTCCACTACAGACACGTATTTACGGGAAATATTAAACACATTAGAAGTTAATGCGAAAGTAGTCCTATCTATCCTTGATGAACCTTCTTCACAAACGCAAATGAATGCGTTAGCTGAGCGGATTAGAACAGAAACGAATACTTTTGATTCCGTTGCAGTCGCCTCTGAAGAAGGTGTCATACTAGGCGCATCTTCTCCGAGCCTGGAGTTGCTTGGTGAAAAGTTGACATCGATTGGGGCAATGCAAGCTATTAAAGAAAAGAGGGAGATAATTTCTCACCCTTACGTAGGAATTGAAGGAGAACCCATTATATTTATTAGTGTTCCGCTTATTGAAGACGGTGAGTATAAAGGGTTTTTAGGAGGAGCTATCTATCTCGATCAACCTAACATATTAGAGAAACTATTAGGGAACCACTTCTATGAAAATGGTTCGTATGTTTACGTAGTAGACTATGTAGGGAAACTAATTTACCATCAAGAAAAAGAACGTTTGAAAGAGGATGTCTCGAGCAACCCGGTGGTTCAAAAAGTAATGAGAGGGGAAAGTGGCCATAAACAGCTAATTAACACAAAGGGAATACCTATGTTAGCGGGATATGCTTATATACCCATTGCTGAATGGGGAATCGTAGTACAAAGACGATTAGATACTTCAGTTGCTCCGGCAAAAGAAATGGTACTAGAGATGGCAGTAAAGTCTCTGCCGTTACTGCTTCTTTCGTTCTTCTTGGTTAGATATCTGTCAAGAAAAATTGCCCTACCACTTCAAAAGTTGGCATACTACACGGAGAGCAGTGTAGAGTCTGATCAAAAAGAGAAAATGGAAGCCATCTCTGATTGGTACTATGAAGCAAAACAATTAAAAGGAGCTATGTTGCATAGCTTGGACTACTTTAAAAATGAGATGAACTTCTTCATTCACCAATCAACGACCGATCCGTTGACGAAGTTAACAAATCGCCGAATGATGGATCGTTACATGAAGCAATGGGTGGACGATGGAACGCCATTCGCTCTAATTATTTTTGATATAGACAAGTTTAAACGTGTCAATGATCGCTACGGTCACGCAGTCGGCGATGAAGTGTTGATCTACTTAGCAGATTGGATGCAACGAATTGTTCGCAAACAGGATATATGTTGCCGCTATGACGGAGAGGAATTCGTCATCTTATTACCAAAGTCAGACAAAGTGACTGCATATTTGACCGCAGAACGTCTTCGTGAAAAAATGGAAGACACAGTCAGTCCTTGCGGCGAAGTTATTACAATTTCATGTGGGGTTGCTGCTTATCCACTTCACGCAAACCACCCGGCACGACTTATTGAATTAGCCGATCAAAGTCTATATGAAGCAAAACGAACAGGACGTAATAAGACCATCGTCGTTTCCGATGAACCTCGGCAGGAGTAATATGCCGGGGTTTTCTCTAGTAGAAAATAACATAAAGGGGGGATGGAAAAATGTCTGAGCAATCTATGGATAAACGCTTACATATCAAAACACTTGGTGTTAGAGAGTGGATCCATCAGTCATCTCATTATAATCGGTATGAAGCGACACCTTACGAGATGCTGGACTATTTATTTGCTGAACATGATCTCCTAAAAGAGGGGAGCTTGGTTGACTTTGGATGCGGGAAAGGAAGAGTACCTTTTTACGTAAACCATCTTTTTTGCCTAGACACGATCGGTATTGAAATGAATAGTGTGTTACATCAAAATGCAATGACCAACTTAATGGAGTATCGGCAAGCCTTTCCCAAGAGACCTGGATCTATTTCTTTTGAATGCTGTGTAGCGGAGAGTTATATCATTCCGGCGGATGCTGTGACGTTCTATTTCTTTAATCCATTTTCCTTGGATATTTTTCGATCTGTAGTTCAGCGGATTCTAAAGTCAGCAGAAAATAGCCCTCGAGCATTGGAAATCATTTTATATTATCCGACTGATGAATATGTCTATTTCTTGCATCATCACCCATTATTCGAAAAAATAGTGGAGATACCGATTACACATTTACAAATCCACGACAAAGCAGAGCGTTTTTTAGTCTACAAGTACAAACAGCCCTAATCATGTAGATCAGGGCTGTGTTTATATTCATGTGGAATGACCGAATCGCTGACCTATCCAAAATATTAATTCCATCAAGAGCGCAGCTAAGATCCCTACTAGCAACCCGCTTGATAATAGAGGTTGAACTAGCTCGGGAAGTGAAGAAAACACTGTGGCTGGTAATGTCATAATCGATAACCCAAGAAGTGCAGGTAATGCGACTCGGTAAATGGTTTTAGGTTCGAAAGTTAATCCTTCCACATTGCGCAAGGCAGACCGGAATAACTGCAAATAGGCTACAAATAATACCGTATTTCCGACGCTTTGAGGGATAGTGGAGAAAAACGCACTTAAGGGTGGCACAAGTCCAAGGATAATGAACAAGAAGGAGCCGATAAAGAAAGGAGCTCTGTCCTTTATCCCGCTAGACTGCAGAAAACCGATGGATGAGGCGTAGGGTGCATATGGTACGAGGCCTAGCGCACCTGCACCGACATTCAATCCTCCTGTTATAAAGAATGACGTTTTATACTGGCTTTTAGTCGTTTCTTTTTCATATATATCTTCTGCACCTTTTAGAGTAGCAATTGTGTTCGTCGTATTCAATAAACCTGTAATGACCACTGTAAACACGATACCCATTTCAAGTGATGGTTCACCCCAAGGAAACCATTGGATAAATGGTGTGGTTTTAATCGTTTCTGAGGCTACTTGTGGGAAAATCAGCACAGCACTAATCCATCCGACCGTCATGCCGATGAGTAAGTTCAAGCTGCTAATGATTCCTTTTCCCTTCACATGAACCATAATCGTAAGACCCGCAAGAGCGAATGAAAATACAGTCTTCGATAGACTGATGAATTCTCCGTCATTAAGACCAATCATTCCTTTCAAGAAGATAGTAATCAACTGATTAGCCAACAATAGTAGAAACACGAACATGACAGTAGGTGTAAACCACTTCTTTAGTATTTCACCCATACCAAGCATACCGAGAGTAGCAACCAGTACACCAGAAATCATGGCGCCTACCGCAATACTGCCTCCAACTGTAGCTAAACTTAAGCCCATCGCGCTCGCAGTTCCCGCCAAGCTAAGTACAACGCCCCACCATAAACCTGACTGACCTTCCATCAATGCCAATCGATGCCCAAGCGCTCCTTGAAGTAAACAAGCGATTCCCGTATAGATAAATGAGCGTTGTATGGCTGAAACGATTTCAATTTGCTCAAGTTCAAAAGCAGTACCGACCGAAATGGGGATTACAACTGTATTAGCGAACATAAAGAATAGCCATTGAAATCCGGCTAACGCAGTAATTGAATACCGCATTTGAGTGGTGCCCATTCACATCTCTCCCTGAAAATAGTTATCTATGTATGTCTAAAAAATTGAAATATAAAGAAAACTATAGCACAAAATTAATAGGAAGAATAATGTTTCTAGTATGATCTTCATGAGAAAGCGATTCAGTTGCGACCCTATATAATAGAAATAGCCAACAGATATCGATCTGCTGGCTACTTATTATGATTTTATAGTAGTAAGTAACTGTAAAAGCTCATCGGGAGGCACGGGTCTGGAATACAAGAAACCTTGTGCTTCATCACATTCAAGTTTCTTTAAAAAGTCGGCTTGCTCGTATGTTTCAACACCTTCAGCAATCACTCGTAAGTGCAAGTTCTTAGCCAAATCAATAATAGCTTTTACAATAACGGAATTTGAATGTAGTTCTCTTATGAAAGATTGGTCGATCTTAAGGTGAGTTAAAGGGAATTTTGTTAAATAACTTAATGAAGAATAACCTGTTCCGAAATCATCAATACTAATTTTGATACCGATCTCACGGAGTTCTTGTAAAATGTGTTGGCAATAGTCTACGTCAGAGGTCATACTTTCTGTAATTTCGATATTCAAATAGTGTGGAAGCAGTCCGGTTTTATGAAGTGTATCTTTGACATCGGACACAAACCTAATACTTTTAAACTGACGCAAGGAAACGTTGACGCTCATTAATAGTGAAGTGTGACCTAAGTCTTGCCACTCCTTCGCCTGTCTACAAGCAGTCTCTAGCACCCATAAACCAATAGGAAGTATCATCCCGGTTTCCTCCGCTATAGGGATGAATTGTCCAGGAGGTATTATTCCCCGTGAAGGATGTTGCCAACGCACCAATGCTTCTACACCGATTATATTTCCGGTATTAAATTCAAATTGTGGCTGGTAATGCAATGATAATTCCTCTTTTTGAAGTACTTGACGTAATTCCATCTCAATTAAAGTTCGTTCCATCAAGTCTTTATAAAGCTCTTCTGTGAAAAATTGATATGTGCTTTTACCTGATTGTTTTGCTAAATACATAGCAGAATCTGCATTACGAATGAGTGTATCATACTGTGCTCCATCGTCTGGGAACATGCTGATTCCGATGCTTGGCGCAATAAATATTTCCAAGTTATCGATGAGGAATGATTTGGATACTTCATCGACAATTCGTTTGGCGACCATTTGTGCGCCTTGTTTCGTTGTAGAAGAACACAGAATTAGAAACTCGTCACCGCTAAGTCGACCGACCAAGTCATTTTGTCTAACGAGTGTCTGTAATCTTGCACCAACTGCTTTAAGCAATTGATCACCTACATAGTGACCCATGGAATCATTGATGTTTTTAAAACGATCCAGATCCATATAAAGCAGTGCGAAAGGTTCCCGATTGTTTAAACGACTCTCGATCAAGTCTTCTACTGTCTGCTTCAATAACCTTCTATTTGGCAATCCAGTAAGATGATCGTGAAATGCCATGTATTCGATTAAACGTTCAGCTTTTTTACGATCTGTAATTTCACTGGCGGTGCCGACAACTTCGACTACATTCCCATCATCAAAAATAGGAGAAAGGTAAACTAGAAAAGTTCTTGATTGATAGTCAATTTCAAACTGCCCTACACGACCAAGTAAAGCTCCAAGAAGCTGACGCTTATAAGTAGACAAAGTGAAGCTTTTATTCGATGCAAGCTGATTCAGTGTCTCCGCAGTGACTCCCAGCTGTTCAGCAACTTTTCCTTCTAGCAATGTAATATGGATTTGATTGTTTTCATCCAAGGAATATTTAAAAATAGCATTTTGGAGGTTTTTTACAGTCATAGAAAAGTCATTTTTTAATGCCAATTCTAATGACTTTTCCGCCTCCATCTGAGATGTCACGTCTTGCCGTATGGAAATGTATTGGAATGGTTTACCGTCTGAACCGATAAACGGAACGATAGTAGTATGGACCCAATAAAAACTTCCGGACTTCGCCTTATTACGGATTACGCCTCTCCATACTTGACCAGACTGAATCGTTTTCCACATATCTGCGAAAAAACTTTTTGGATGTGTACCTGAATTGACTAACCGATGTGTTCTGCCAATCAATTCCTGACGCGAGTATTCCGAAAGAATACAGAAGTGATTATTGACGTACGTAATGACGCCTTGTGGATTAGTGATGACAACTACTGCGGATTCATCCAGTGCATATTTAAAGTTTTGCAAGTCAATACGTGTTTTAGCATACTCATTTGAGACCATTTTTGATCCCGTTACATCAATGTCGAGTGACAGATAACCTGTTAAGTCTCCGGCAGTACCGTAAATAGGAACAATGGTACTATCCAACCAGTGTATTGATCCAGACTTAGAGTGGATTTGAATAGACTCTTGATAGACAGTATCATGTATGAAATGCTTTTTAAGTATATAAAGCGTCTTTTCAATAGAGAAATCTCTATGTACCTTTCCCCATGTTTCACCTATCAACTCATCTTCGATATAACCTGTCAGCTCGCAAAAGTTCTGGTTTACATAGGTAAGATGGCCGCTTAAGTCAATAAGTGATATGCAAAACTTTTCATCAAGTATTGCAGATAAATGTGAAGAAATACTTGGAGCCTGTAACGGCATAAAGGCACATCCTTTCTTTAGAAATTGTTATGGGAAAGTAGAATAGTCCTTACTTTTAAAATGTCATAGTTATGAAGATATATAAATACATCTAATAGATTGAATAATATAGTAATCTGTCTGATTATAACATGAATAAGAGAGTTTTGAACTAGATATGGAAGAAATAATATATAGGTTATTAGAGGTGTTAGACATACGAGTGTGTTACATAACAAAAAAGATCACGAAAGCTTTGTAAAGCCTTCATGATCTATTTACCTTTTTGGTTTGTAATCAAGTGTTTTAAATAACGTATTACGCTCTGCATCTGTTAGCTCGCGCCATTCGCCAATCGGAAGATCACCCAATTCAATAGTGAGTATCCGAACACGTTGCAAGCGGCGTATATGATAGCCGAGTGCTGCACACATTCTGCGGATTTGACGATTTAAACCTTGTGTCAATATAATAGAGAAAGTTTTAGGGCCAAGTTTTGTCACCGTGCAGGGTTTTGTTACAGTATCTAGAATCTTCACTCCATTTTCCATCTGCGAAATAAACGAAGCGGTTAAGGGGCTATCCACTGTCACGATGTATTCCTTTTCATGACCGTATTCTTCCCGTAGGATTTCATTAACGATGTCTCCATCGTTTGTTAATAGTAATAAGCCATCAGAGTCTTTGTCTAAACGTCCAATGTGGAAGATTCGCAATGGATGATTCACAAAGTCTACCACATTACCTTTTATATGGCGTTCTGTTGTACTAGTGATTCCCACTGGTTTATTAAGCGCGATATACACTAACTTTTCTTCTTGTTCAACTAACTTGCCGTCGACTTCGACTTGATCACCTGATTCGACTTTACTGCCAAGTTCCGCGAGTTGGCCGTTAATTTTCACACGGCCGTCAGCAACCCACTGATCTGCACCTCGTCTAGATACAATACCCGCACTACTTAAAAATTTATTAATCCGCATAATGATTCTCCTCCCGCACTTGTTACAATAAGCTAATTATAGCATTTTTCCTGTAAGAAGTTGTTGACATTAAAGATTCAGCATATTAAGATAAGTGTAATAACTAGATGGACAGAAGGTTTCGATAGCGGAATCGTCCCGGCAGATGAGATGTAGCAGAGAAGAGAATAGCGAAAAGATATGAATAAGAAGAGTAGCGAGCACATGTGCTTTCTAGAGAGTCAGTGGCTGGTGAAAACTGATACACAGCGTTCGTGAATGGACTTATGGCAGCTGTTTTGATAAAAAACAGACGTTTGCCCGCGTTAAGGGTAGTGTGAAAACACATAAAGTGGGAGTACTTCGGTGCTTCAATTTGAGGTGGCAACGCGGTTCTATAATCGTCCTCTGCAACAGGCTAACTGGCTCTGTTTGCAGAGGGCTTTTTCTATTTAATCACACGTATTATACGGCAGTCCATAGAGAAGAGGAGAATGATGATGATGACAGAACAGAAGAACTTACGGGTCACGACGAGAAAAATTGAAGGAGATTCTTTAACCCCCATATTGATATTTAGAAGATTGAAAGGGAACCAGAAGTTCCTGTTAGAGAGTTCTTCGCAAGCAGGTGGGTCAGGGCGTTATTCATTCATTGGACTGAATCCTCAAAAAGCCTATCGAGGTCGAGATGGTGTAATAGAAGAAATCGTCTACTTGACGAACAGAACCTATACGCATGAAGGAGACCTCTATACGTTATTGAAGCGTCTCATGCCGCGTATTACAGAAGATGCAGGCTTCCCGTTCACAGGCGGTGCGGTTGGTTATGTAGGATACGGAGCAGCACGAAATGGTGAGCAGCGAGCAGCTGACGACCTCCAGCTACCGGACGTCTATTTCAATATTTACGATACTATCGTGATCTATGACCATCATTTGCACGAAGTAACGTTGCTACATACAGAGATCAATCCGGTATACGAAGCACCTGACTTAGATGCCATTGAGGATATGATTGTGAATGGTTCGGTCGATAAAGAAGACAGTGTATCTCTTTCTGATTATCGTTGTGCCATTTCCAAGGAAGAATTTGAGCGTCGTGTCCAGATTATTATCGACGCGATTCAAGACGGACAGGCGGAACAAGTTGTTCTATCACGTCGCTTTGAAGCAGATATTACAGGTGATCCGTTTGCGTTGTATCGTAAACTGCGTCGTCGCAATCCATCTCCGTATATGTATTACATGGAGTTTGAAGATCATATAGTCATCGGAACATCGCCTGAAAGTCTTGTGCGCGTCACGGGAGATAAAGTATTAACCAATCCAATTGCGGGTACTCGCAGAAGAGGGCGAAACCAAGCGGAAGACGAAGCACTGGAAATTGAATTACGCAATGATCCAAAAGAACTGTCAGAACACGATATGCTTGTGGAAGTAAGCCAGAAAGAACTGCAACAAATCTGTCGTCCCGAAACGATTGAAGTCGCAAACTATTTGGAAACAGTTCGCTATGAACATGTGATGCACTTAGTTTCCGAAGTGACAGGTGATCTTGCTCCAGGCTTACATGCTCTGGATGCATTGAAGGCGACAATGCCGGCAGGAACTGTTACAGGTTCCCCAAAACCGATCGCTATGGACATGATTGATGAACTGGAAGACCAGCACCGTGGGATTTATGGTGGCGCTATCGGCTATATTGGCCTTAACGGCAATATCGACTTCGCACTGACAATCCGTACAATGCTTGTAAAAGAAGGCAAAGCATATGTGCAGGCAGGTGCGGGGGTAGTAGGAGCTTCTGTTCCTTCATTAGAATTTAAAGAAACATCCAATAAAGCCCGTTCTTTACTAGAAGCAACAGAAGTGACCAACTAACGGCCAAGGCCTGAGCTTTGCTGAGAGACTGCGTCAATGCATTGAAGAGAAGAGAAGAGGAGAGATGAGGATGGAGAGATTTTTAAGCATAGTAGAGAAGCAGCGGAACCTTATGTACGAAGAAATGAGAGAAGCTGCTGAGCTGATGTTCAATGAAGCGACAGATGAAGATCAAATTACACAGTTTTTGACCGCGTTATCGAAAAAAGGTGAAACATCACATGAAGTAGCCGCATTGGCAGCCGTTATGAAATCCTATGCAAATGACCTGACGCCTACAGAAGCACGTTATCTAGATAACTGCGGAACGGGTGGGGATGGAGTCAATACATTCAATATTAGTACGACAGCCGCATTCGTGTTAGCGGGTGCTGGGGTCCAGGTTGCGAAACATGGTAATCGTAAAATCTCCAGCGCATCAGGTAGCCAGGATGTTTTGGATGCACTTGGCATTCATTCTAACTTCCAGATATCTGATATGCAGAATTTACTGGAACAACAAGGGATTGCTTTCATATTTGCACCGTCTATTCATCCAAAAATGAAACGGATCGGCGCTATACGAAACAAAATTGGTAAGACGACAATCTTCAACTTAGTTGGGCCGTTGACGAATCCTGTATCACTCGAAACACAGTTTACAGGTATTAACCGTCCAGATTTTATTATGGAATATGCGTCAGTACTCAGAATGCTTGGGCGGGAAAGAGCAATTGTCGTGAGCGGAGCAGGTGGAATGGATGAAGCGTCTCTTGCGGGCCAGAATGAATTTGTATTACTCGATCATGGCGACTTAATTCCCTTTTCATTGACTGCCGATGATGTAGGGCTTGAATATGCACCATTGTCAGCAATAAAAGGTGGAGACGCAATAGAGAATGCCGCGACTACTCGATCGATCTTAGGTGGGGAACGTGGACCAAAGTTCGATACAGTCGTGTTGAATGCAGGTATTGGTTTATTTGCGAATGGGCAAGTTTCTACGATTCAAGAAGGTGTGAAAGTAGCTACTGACAGTATCTTGTCAGGCAAGGCATTAGCAAAACTAGATGCTGTTGTCGCATTTAGCGATAAGATTCGGCAAAAGGCGGTTATCCAATGACGATTTTAGATAAAATTATTGCACAGAAAAAGATAGAGGTAGATCAATTATTAGCGAATAACGTGACGTTTCCTGAACGGGAGATTACACGTCCATCACTTTATCAAACACTGAGGAAAGCAAAACAACTGCAAGTCATCTCTGAAATGAAGCGTGCATCACCCTCTAAAGGAATGATTGCAGAAGGTGCAAATCCGGTTAAACAAGCGACTACTTATTATGAAGCAGGTGCTGCCTGCATCTCAGTGTTGACGGATAAAGAATTTTTCAAGGGATCGTTTGAAGACTTATCTGCAGTAGCGGATGCTGTACCTATCGCATTGTTGTGTAAAGACTTTATGATCCATAAGATTCAGATTGACCAAGCCAAAAGCGCCGGTGCATCCGTCATTTTATTGATAGTGGCAGCACTTGATGATGAAACACTTGGCAGTCTATATACGTATGCCAACGAAGAAGGGTTGGATGTGCTAGTTGAAGTGCATAACGTCGAGGAGTTGCAACGCGCATTGTCAATCGATGCGAGAATCATCGGTGTTAATAACCGCGATCTGCATACATTTGAAGTAGATTTAGCACAGACAGAACGGATTGCGTCACACTTCCCGTTTGATGAAGAGCGTGTGTTCATCAGTGAAAGCGGCATCTGGGGACCTGAAGATGCAGAACGTGCGGCAAAAGCTGGAGCAAGTGCAGTACTTGTCGGAGAATCTTTGATGCGCAGTGATTCAGTAAAAGAAGCTTTGCAAGCATTGCAAGTGGAAAAGCACGTGGATCGTCCATGACAAAAGTGAAGATTTGTGGACTAACGAAACCAGAACATGTACAAGCAGCTGTGGATGCGGGTGCTGATGCTATAGGTTTTGTATTTGCACCAAGTCGTAGGGAAGTGACGGTTGAGCAGGCACATGAACTGGCGAAGCTCATTCCGCCTTCTGTATTAAAAATTGGAGTCTTTGTCGATGAAACGAAGGAGCAGTTACTGAAAATATTCAATGAAGTACCACTGGATTACATTCAATACCATGGCGATGAGACACCTGCCTTCATTCAACAAGTAGGATTACCTTCTATTAAAGCACTTGCTATTGAAAATGAAGACGACGTGAAACTCGCTACCACATATGACGTGGATTATTATTTATTTGATACACCAGGTGTTGAATATAAAGGTGGTAGTGGTAAGACGTTCGACTGGTCGTTACTTGAACATGCAGGGGTTTTAAAAGAACAAATTATTTTAGCTGGAGGGCTTCATGCAGGGAATGTGTGTGAAGCGTTGAGGCAAGTGAATCCATATATGGTGGATGTATCAAGTGGAGTGGAGATAGAAAAGCAAAAAGACACGAAACGCATTCAAACGTTTATTCATACAGCGAAGGGTAGGAGAGATCGTCATGACAACAGAAACTAAAGGACGCTACGGGAAATTCGGAGGTCAATTCGTTCCGGAAACATTGATGACTGCATTGCAGGAGTTAGAAACTGCTTACGAAGAAGCGCAGCATGATCCCGCGTTTTCAAAGGAACTGGATTATTATTTGAAAGAGTTTGTAGGTCGTGAAACCCCTTTGTTTTTTGCAGAGCGTTTGACGAAGCATGCAGGTGGCGCGAAAATTTATTTGAAGCGTGAAGATTTGAATCATACAGGTGCTCATAAGATTAATAATTCTCTTGGCCAGGCATTGCTTGCAATTCGTATGGGCAAGAAGAAGATTGTAGCAGAAACGGGAGCGGGTCAACACGGCGTGGCAACAGCTACTGCTTGTGCGTTACTCGGTCTTGAATGCATTGTATTCATGGGCAAAGAAGATATCCGTCGTCAGGAACTAAACGTTTTCCGCATGGAACTGCTCGGTACGAAAGTAGTTTCTGTCGATAAAGGTTCAGGTACTTTGAAGGATGCAGTCAATGAAGCATTGCGCTACTGGGTTTCCAATGTAGAGGACACACATTATATTCTCGGTTCGGCTTTAGGTCCGCATCCATTCCCGCAAATCGTCCGAGACTTTCAGCGAGTGATCGGTGATGAAACACGTAAGCAAATCGTGGAACATGAAGGACGTCTACCGGATGCAGTTGTAGCTTGCATTGGTGGCGGCAGTAATGCGATTGGTATGTTCCATCCATTCGTCGATGATCAAAATGTGAAGTTGTACGGAGTAGAAGCAGCCGGCAGCGGTATTTCAACAGGCAAACATGCGGCAGCCATAGCGGGTAAACAAGAAGGCGTTTTGCACGGTGCGTACATGTATGTACTGCAAGACGAAGATGGATTTATTCAAGAAGCGCACTCCATCTCCGCGGGACTTGACTATCCCGCAGTAGGGCCTGAACATTGCCATTTGGCTGACATCCAGCGTGTACAGTATGATTCCGTCACGGACCAGCAAGCGCTTGAAGCGGTACAAGTTCTTTCGCGTGTAGAAGGAATTATTCCGGCTCTTGAAAGTGCGCACGCTGTCTATCATGCAGTGCAGTTAGCGAAAGAAATGAAAGAAGATGAGCTCCTCGTTATCTGTTTATCGGGGCGTGGCGATAAAGATATGCAAACAGTACGTGATGCGCTGGGAGGTCAATCCAAATGACAAAAAAACTAGTGACACAAGCAATTGTGCAATGTAATGAACAGGGAAGTAAAGCATTTGTACCTTATATCATGGCGGGTGATGGCGGATTACAAACGTTGAAGAAGACGATATTATTCCTACAAGAAGCGGGCGCAACTGCTATTGAAGTAGGTATACCATTTTCTGACCCGGTGGCGGACGGCGATGTGATCCAGCAAGCCGGTGAGCGGGCGTTAGCTGAAGGCATGACATTGCGAAAGATTATGAAGGAACTTGCTTCATTCAAAGAAGAAGTCAAGATTCCTCTAGTGATCATGACGTATTTGAATCCTGTGCTTAGCTATGGCTTACAGTCATTAGCAGCGGATTGTGAAGCAAGTGGTGTCTATGGTCTAATCGTTCCAGATCTTCCGCTCGAGGAAAGCGGATTACTCAAAGAAGCGTTAGAAAATAGCGATGTAGCGTTGATTCAATTAGTTTCTTTAACGAGTCCAGCTGAGCGTATTGAAGCCATTGCGAAAGCAGCGGAAGGTTTCATTTACGCAGTGACAGTAAACGGCATCACGGGTGTTCGTTCGTCATTTACAGAAGGGCTCGAAGGTCACTTGGAACGCCTCAAAGCAGCAAGTTCCGTTCCAGTTCTTGCAGGGTTCGGTATTTCTACTCCGGAACATGTTCGCACACTGGGGGGGCTTGCTGACGGTGTCATTGTTGGAAGTGCGATCGTGACAGCTCTTCATGAAGGAGATTACGAAAAGGTTCGGACGTTAATTAACGCATCTAAAAATCAACTAACTAATAGCTAATCATTTTGCGGATAACTGATACATTTCAGTTGTCCGTTTTTTTAATACAAATAAAACTATCCACAATAGCGGAATTGTGAATAACTTTTTCTGTTATTTAAGTAACTTTATGTGATATATGCACAATAGCTGGGGATTAGCTGTTCATAAAGGGGATAACTCAAAGATTACCCACAATCTATTTCAAATGTCTTATAAATCTCGTGATGACGATGGAGTTTCTTGAATATGATAAAGTAGGACGTAGAAAGGGTGATGAGTAGAATGATTCGTCCAGCACATTTAGTACAAGGTGATGTAATTGGGATCGTGGCACCTGCCAGTCCTGTGGAACGTGAAGTATTGGAACGTTCATTTCAATTTTTGGAGCAATTGGGTCTGCGCTATAAAGTAGGCCGCTCCGTTTACAAGAAAAATGGTTACTTAGCAGGGACTGATGAAGAACGATTGGCTGACTTGCATGAGATGTTTAAAGATCCTGAAGTGAAAGGGATATTCTGTGCGGGAGGCGGTTACGGCTCGGCACGCTATGCGGAACAACTGGATCTCGATTTGATCCACAACCATCCGAAAGTGTTTTGGGGGTTCAGTGATATTACGTATCTACATACCGCGATTCGTCAGGGAGCGGGACTCGTTACATTCCACGGACCTATGCTTGCATCATGTGTCGCACAAGACGAGTTTCATGAAATGTCCGGTAAAATGTTTGGGCAATTATTTGCGCCTGTGGAGGTCCACTATTCTGAAGCAATCTCGCCACTTGAAACACTTGTCGGTGGTGTTGCAGAAGGCGAAGTGGTCGGTGGTAATTTGACGCAACTAGTCAACAGTTTGGGCAGTGAGTTTGAGATTAAAACGAATCATCGATTGCTTGTAATTGAGGACGTCGGTGAAGAGCCTTATAAAGTAGATCGTCTACTCAATCAATTACGTCTTGCAGGCAAGCTTCGAGAGGCAGCCGGTATAGTAATTGGTGATTTCGCGAAAGCGGCGCCAACGAAGCCATATGCTTCACTCACGATGGATGAAGTGTTTGAACAGTATTTTGGCAAACTACATCAGCCTGTCGTAAAAGGATTCCGTATCGGTCATTGCGAACCAAATATTGCAATTCCATTTGGTGTGAAAGGACGTTTGGATGCAAATAGTAAGACGCTGACTATCTTACCGGGAGTGGAGTAATTGCAAATTCGCACGGTGGAAACATTCCTCGTGTCATCCTCATTACGTAAACCGTTTATTACCGCGTTACGTACTGTTCATACTGTACAATCGGTTATTATCAAACTAACAACTGATAACGATTTAATCGGCTGGGGAGAAGCAGTGCCGACGCATGTTATAACGGGCGATTCGATCGGTGGAATTCGTCATGTTATCGATCACGTTCTTGCGCCTCTATTGGTAGGCCAAGATATCAGACGGCTAGAATTACTAACGGAGAGAATGCAACGGGCTATTATAGGCAATACAGGTGCGAAGGCCGCAGTTGACATGGCAGTGAATGATTTGTTCGGACAGCTTTGCGGTTTACCTTTAGTACACGTGTTAGGTGGCTACCGCCAAAGCTTGAAAACAGATTTGACAGTCAGTGTCGGGAAGCCTGCTGATATGGCCAAGGAAGCAGCAGACCATGTTGCCAGAGGCTTCGATACGCTAAAAGTGAAAGTCGGTACAAGTAGTTCTCAACAAGAAAGGGAACGAATTCATGCCGTACGTCAAACCGTCGGGCCAGATATCCTCATTCGTCTCGATGCCAATCAAGGTTGGAAACCAAAAGAAGCCATTCACCTGATTCGCCAGTTGGAAGATGACGGAGTTGATTTGGAATTAATAGAACAGCCAGTTGCCGCATATGATGTAGAAGGCTTGAGAGACGTGACCAGACAGACAAGCACGCTGATTATGGCAGATGAATCATTATTTTCAGCGAGAGATGCAAAAAGGTTGCTGGAGATGCGCGCAGTGGATGTACTGAATATCAAATTGATGAAGTCGGGGGGGATCCGCGAAGCCTTGAAAATCAATGCATTGGCTGAAGCAAATGGCGTAGAGTGTATGGTCGGAAGTATGATGGAGACAGCAGTTGGGGTGACGGCAGCTGCTCACATTGCAGCGAGTCAGCCGAATATAACGCGAGTGGATTTAGACGCACCACTGTTATTGGCAGAGGAATTCTCTGCGGGTGGTGTGCTCTACCACGGATCGCATATGGAATTTAGCAAGAAGTCAGGACTAGGATTTGATTCGAAACGGATGATGCAATGGGTGAAGGAGCATGCATGTGAATGAGAAATGGATGTGCGCAGTAAGCGTTGCGACAGTCTGGACTGATCCTGACTCTCCCCGTGTGGCTGATCTTCCCGCCCTGGATCATCCTGTGCAAATTGATAGATGGCTTTCCCAGTTATCGTATGAAGAACGTCTAGCGCTAAGTGACAACGATCACATTCAAACGCAATTACTATACGGTGAATCTGTGATTGTCGAAGAAGTGGTTGGCGACTGGGCGCGTATAATTGCTAGCTCCCAGCCAACTCGTAAAGATCCTCGAGGTTATCCTGGATGGGTACCGCTTATTCAACTTTCCATAAAGAAACGAATACAGACAGAAGAGTTTGTCAGAGTGACTAATCCGAAGGTAGCTCTTTTTGATGAATCAGGTGCATTCTTTTTACGTGTTTCTTTCAATACAATCTTTCCTTCCGCAGAACGACGTGGAAAGAAGATACGCGTATGGACACCGCATGGCTGGAAATTGCTAAATGCATCCGATGTCGAGCGTGTGGGAGAAGAATCGATTCACCGTCCGCTAACTGTGGGAAGACGTTTCATTGGTTTGCCGTATTTATGGGGTGGCATGTCTGCATGGGGTTTTGATTGCTCTGGATTCACCCGTGCTATATGGGAAGCGTGTGGAGTTTGTTTGCCACGTGATGCAACCGATCAGGCAGAAGAGGGCAAACCCATCTCACTCGACTCTGCAGATTGGCAAAAAGGTGATTTAATCTTTTTCAAGAACGGAGAGCGGTGTATTCATCATGTAGCGATGTATGTGGGGAACGGAAAAATTCTTCATGCGCCTTCAACTGGAAAATTAATTGAACAAATTGAACTAAAGAAGTCTGCATATGCCAAAAATGTCTGTAGCGTGCGAAGAATGATCTAATCGAATAGACGATACATCAAGCAGGAATTGGCGCTGACTCCCTTCTTTTATGTATACTTAATGAACGTACTAAAAAAGGGAGTTGTCGTAATGTCTGAACAAAAACCGATGAGCGAGTCAAGAACCATTCAAAGTAAGTTGGTCTTACCGCCGGACACGAATCATATTGAATCCATCTTTGGAGGAAAAGTTCTCTCGTATATCGATGAGATCGCAGCTATTGCAGCTATGAAACACGCAGGTACTAGAGCTGCGATTACCGCTTCAATTGACTCTGTCGATTTTGTATCTCCAGCCTTACTGGGTGATGTCATTGAACTCGAAGCAGTAGTCACTTCCGTCGGTCGTACATCTATGGAAGTTTTTATTTCCGTTCATTCTAAAAACTTGGTAACAGGTGAAGTGAGATTGACGACGGAATCATTCTGTACGATGGTTGCGGTAGATGACACAAATCGTCCAATTCCCGTAGCGGAAGTGTATCCCGAAACAGAATTAGAAAAACGTCTTTTCGATACCGCACCTGCACGACGTGAACTTCGGAAGCAGCGGAGATTGATGAAACATTAATAATAGCGCGTAGAAGAAATGAGGAAACTGTTTCTTCCACGCGCTATTTTTATGAAAACTTCCTATATATAATCGTGTATATAAAAACAGCAGTGGATGAATAGGCCATAGCCCGTTCATTCACTGCTGTTAAGTTGTATTAGTTATTGCTGCTGAACGTACGGACTAGTCCAAGTACTGTTCCACCAAGAATAAACGCAAACAATGCATACATGATATAGACGAACCACATGAATATCCACTCCTTTGATCAGTATCCTGCCTATAATTGTAACACCTTGACAGGCGCGTTGCAATGGACTTTGTAAGACAACTGTGGCGGCTGTGCGACCGAAAGAGTGCGTAGTTGCTATTTTATCGTTCGCTTTTTAATAAATCACGGATCTCAGTAAGTAATTCCTCTTTTGTATCCAATGGTTTTTCTTCAGGTTCGTCTTCAACTGCCTCTTCCGGCTTCATTTTCAATTTCATAAGTACTCGTAAGAAAATGAAGATCGAACCTGCGACAATTAAGAAGTCAATAATAGATTGAATGAATAGACCGTATTTGATTACAGCATCACCAATTGTATAGCTCAATTCTGAAAAGTTCAGTCCACCTAATAAAATGCCAATCAGTGGTGTCATAATGTTTTCGACTAAAGAGGAAACAATCGTTCCGAAAGCGGCACCAATTACAACGCCGATGGCCAAGTCAAAAATATTCCCTTTAAACGCAAACTCCTTAAAATC
This sequence comes from Sporosarcina sp. P3, assembly GCF_002743415.1. Classification (NCBI taxonomy): domain Bacteria; kingdom Bacillati; phylum Bacillota; class Bacilli; order Caryophanales; family Caryophanaceae; genus Sporosarcina; species Sporosarcina sp. P3. Next base: position 195,673 of record NZ_PDZE01000003.1, on the reverse strand, counting down.
CTTCCACATAGAAACAACCTCCTTATATAAACATGATTGCGTTTTACTAGTTTTGCGGATTACCTGACTTTTGTCGTTGGAATCGCTGATAGAATGCAATGGATGCGAACAACCAGACTGAACTAGCTAGCACCCCGCCGACTATATCGCTTGGGAAATGAACACCCAGGTATATTCTACTGACTGCAATCATGACAATCATCATAGCTGCAAGAAGTATAATCGCAACTCGGCTTCCTGAATTCACTAAATTCCTCCATACGATATAAGCAAGTATCGTATAAAGGCTGAATGCCATCATCGTGTGTCCGCTAGGAAAGCTATATCCGCCAATGTCGATTAGACGATGAAAATCAGGACGTTCCCGTTTAAAGATGAATTTCAGTAGTTGATTGAGAATGCCTGTACCAGCTAGTGCTATAGCAAATAATACCGCTTGGGCACGATGTTTCTTCCATACCAGAACTCCAAGTGTCAATAAGGCCAACAGAGCAACCGACGTTGTAGAACCGATAGTAGTAAATAGTTTCATAATAGACGTCAACCCTGGAGACTCCGCGCTTTGAACAAAGTCAATGATAGGTTCATCGAAACTAGAGATAGATTGTACATGAATCGATCTCGCAATATAGGCGAAAATGCCGGTAAATAGAATACAAATAATCCAAACGAATAATAAACGAAGTGATAGTTCGCGCATGGTATACATTCCTTTCTATAGTTGTATATTCTGAAGGATTGTAAAATGAATGTACAGTGAAATGGAGGGGATTATGGCGGTAAATGTCGAAGTTTTATGGGGTAAGTAGAAGGCACCTTTATTAGATGCGGCATAGGACAATTTCAGAAACGTAGTTTTCCCAAGCAGTCGCCTTCGTTGCGTCGGGTGTAGGGCAGTTCGTATACTTCTTTTTCAAAAATAGAAGATCCGTAGCACAAAGTCACTGATTTTATTCTAGTTAGAACCACAATCAAAATAAATACCACTCAGTAGCGCAGGCACAACTGCGGGGTAGGCCGTGGCCAGGAGACAACTGGCAGCACCACCGCCAGCTGGCTTCTGGCTGTAGGCAATCCCCCACGTGTCTGTGCGGGTCCAGAAAGCGAACACTCAGTAACTTCAGTCCCCAACAACCAGTCGAGCAACGACCTAACTCAACTCAACGCATATTGTAATCTGACTACCTGTCCCAAAACATATGACATTTGTCATCTCAAAGTCATGACATCTATGTCTACCCCTCCCATTGAATACAAGTTATTCTTAATGTACTAGCAAACCCAATAGGAGGGAAATTCAAACATGAGTAAAGAACAAACGAAGCAACTGCACAAAGATGTCGCGCCTTTTGCGAAATCTGATTTGAAAAAGAGTATTGTTCAGATGATCAATACAATTCCGCCAATATTCATCTTATGGTTCCTGGCTTACAAAAGCTTGAGTGTATCTGTCACATTAACGGTTGTGTTGTCAATCGTTGCTGCGTTCTTCGTAGTTCGCACATTCATCATCTTTCATGACTGTACGCACGGTTCATTCTTCCGCAATAAAAAAGCGAATAGCATTGTAGGAACAATTACTGGCGTCTTGACATTATTCCCATATGAAAAATGGAAAAGAGAGCACTCGATTCACCACGCAACTAGTTCAAACCTAGACAAACGCGGTGTTGGAGATATCTGGGTCATGACTGTGGAAGAGTACAAAAATGCCTCGAAGTTCGAGCGTTTCAGCTACCGTGTTTACCGTAACCCTATTGTGTTGTTTGGATTTGGACCTTTATACTTGGTACTGATCTCAGGTCGTTTTAACCGTAAAGACGCGCGTAAGAAAGAGCGTATGAATACGTATTTAATTAACATCATTTTAGTTGCAGTATATACAGTGTTAATCGTAGCGATTGGTTGGAAAGCCTTCTTGCTAATCCAAGGTACTATGATGTTCACAGCTGGTGCCCTTGGTATTTGGTTGTTCTACATCCAACATACATTCGAAGATTCTTATTTCGAAGAAGAAACAGATTGGGATTATGTTAAAGCAGCAGTTGAAGGAAGTTCATACTATCAATTGCCACGTGTTTTACAATGGGCAACAGGCAATATTGGATTCCACCATGTACATCACTTGGCACCACGTGTACCAAACTATAACTTGGAGATGGCGCATGAATTAACACCGCCATTGCAAAAAGCAACAACGATCACGTTAAAAACTAGCTTTGAATCTTTACGTTACCGCCTGTATGATCCAAATAATAAAAAATTCATCACATTCAAAGAGGCAAAACAATATTCATTCAAAGAGAAGTTGTCAATTGATTTAAAACCAAAACGTACACGTTTATCTTAAAGTGGCGAGAGAGGGAGTGATCCTTCTCCGCCTTTTTATTTTGTCTGTATATCCTAAAAGAGCTAGCAAAGAAAATATTTGGTACAATAGAATGAAAAGGACGGCGATGAGAACTGATGTATAGTTGGTATAGTATTTTCCCTAAAAGCCCATGGCTCAGTATTTATGCTTGGGTTGTATTTTGTATTTTGCCTTTCTTTTTTATTTTACGAAGTGCATCTCCATTTAACTTAGCAATAGGCATCATGTTATTGGTGTTATTTTTCCTTTCCTATTATTTTTCGGCCAAATCCAAAAGCGGTCTCATGTATATGTGGATCAGTTTTGAAATTGTCATTACAGTCGTAATGACATTACTATTTGGCTATGTCTATCTATCGTTGTTTATTGCGTTCTCTATTGGAAACATTAGAAGACCCGTAGGTTTTTTTATTATTTATGGATTACATATTGCAATCTTAATCGCAGCGATTGTTGCAGGGTTCTTTCTTGAAATTGAATTATTTTTACCACAAATTCACTTTGTGATTATCACAGTGATCGGTGTAGTCCTATTACCATTTAATTTGTACAATCGTCAAAAACGAGATCTACTTCAAGATCAGTTGGAGATTGCTAGAGAACGGATATCCGAACTGATGATCATTCAAGAGCGTGAGCGTATTGCACGGGATCTCCATGATACGCTTGGACAGAAGTTATCCATGATCGGTTTAAAGAGTGACTTGGCTTCTCGATTAATGGATCGGGATATCGAGTCTGCAAAAGTAGAAATTCAAGATATACGACAAATATCTAGTACGGCATTAAAAGAAGTACGAGTTCTCGTCAGTGGTATGCGACGTGTGAAGCTTAAAGACGAATTGATACGGGTTCAACAAATGCTGAAGGCAGCTGAAATTGAAGTGGATATAGAAGGTAATCCGAATTTCCCTGACGTGTCTCCTATTGTAGAAAATGTACTCGTTATGTGTTTAAAAGAAGCCATTAACAATGTAGTGAGACACAGTTATGCAACGCAATGTTGTATCCTATTTGAACAAACAGAAAAGGCATTTGTTATTCGGATACACGATAACGGTATAGGTATCGCGCAAAATGGCGTAAATTTACCAGGTAACGGACTCGATGGTATGAAGGAACGATTGGAGTTCATCAACGGTAAACTGTCGATTAAAAGTGACAATGGAACTGATTTAAAAATCGTTGTACCTGCTGTTCTAAAACAAATTAAGGAGGGGTAAAGTTTATGATCCGCATTGTAATTGCAGAAGACCAAGGAATGCTGCTCGGTGCGCTAGGGTCGTTGTTGAACCTGGAAGAAGATATGGAAGTAGTAGGCAAGGCCAAAAATGGTCAGGAGGCAGTGAATTTAGTCAAAAGTCTTCAGCCTGATGTATGTATAATGGATATTGAAATGCCGATTAAAACCGGTTTGGATGCAGCGGAAGAATTACAGGATACGGAGTGCCAAATTATAATTCTAACGACGTTTGCTAGAGCGGGTTATTTCGAACGAGCGCATAATGCAGGCGTTCGTGGCTATTTGCTCAAAGACAACCCGATTGAAGAGCTAGTGAAATCGATTCACTCTATTATTGAAGGACGTCGAATTTATGCACCGGAATTAATCGACATGGCATTTGATATGAAAGAAGAAGAGCAGAATCCATTGACTGAGCGGGAAGTCCAGGTACTTAAACTGGTATCGGAAGGCAAAACTACGAAACAGATTGCAACCGAACTGTTTTTATCACCCGGAACTGTCCGTAATTACATCTCCACGATACTGGATAAACTCGGCGTACGTAACCGAATTGAAGCTATTACGTTATTTAATGAAAAAGGCTGGTTCGAATGAAATCTGTTCAGGCATACATTCATAACAGGGGAGTGATGGGTAAGTGGATAAAATCATGCAAAGTGAGTGGCTTGTAAAACTGCCTCTATTACAAAGTGTGATCAAGAAGAAGGAAGTGTTATGGTGTAACCCTCTCGTCGAACCGGTAGCAACGGGTTTGTCGAAGACGCATCTGTCAAAAGATGATATAACTGACGCCAGCGATCGTCTAGAGAGATTTGCTCCCTATTTGGCGAAAGTTTTCCCGGATACGGATACAGGCATTATTGAATCCCCATTGACACCGATTCCAATGATGAAGCGAGAACTTGAAACAACGTATGCTGTCAATATTCCAGGCAGGCTATTATTAAAGCAAGATAATGCGTTGCCAATCTCTGGTTCAATTAAAGCGCGTGGGGGTATTTATGAAGTGCTGAAGCACGCAGAGACACTTGCGATAGATAGCCAGTTGCTAGATAATGCAAAAGACTACAGCCAATTCGATACCCCAGCATTCCGTGAGTTGTTTGCAATGCACAAGATCGCAGTAGGCTCGACGGGGAATCTAGGATTGAGTATTGGCATTATGAGTGCAAAACTTGGTTTCGATGTAACGGTGCATATGTCAGCTGACGCTAAACAATGGAAAAAGGATTTACTGCGCTCAAAAGGCGTACATGTAGTGGAGTATATGGATGATTACAGTAAGGCTGTAGAAGAAGGCCGGCGTCAGGCGGAAGCGGATCCGTCTTGTCACTTTGTAGATGATGAAAACTCTACGGATTTATTCATGGGATATGCAGTAGCAGGAGAACGTCTTGCTTCACAATTGAAAGCACAGAATATCACCGTTGATGAAGAGCATCCATTATTCGTCTATTTACCCTGCGGTGTGGGGGGTGGACCAGGCGGCGTGGCGTTTGGTCTGAAACTGGCATTCGGTGATCATGTGCATTGCCTCTTCGCGGAGCCGACACACTCACCGTGTATGATGATTGGAATGATGACAGGTTTGCACGACCAAGTTTCAGTTGCAAGCTTTGGTCTGGATAATAAAACTGCGGCTGATGGTTTAGCAGTGGGCACAGCTTCTGCATTTGTCGGAAAAACGATGGAACCTTTCTTGACAGGATGCTATACGGTAGAAGATCAGACGTTATTCATGCTTTTGAAAAAGTTGGCGGATAGTGAAGGCATATGGCTAGAACCTTCAGCGCTGGCGGGTATGATAGGGCCTGTTCAAGTGACGAAGTCTAAATTACCGTTGGCGGACTCCAAATATGCAACGCATCTCGTATGGGGAACGGGAGGGAATATGGTACCTGAAGACGAAATGAAGGACTATTATAATCATACGAGGAAATAATACATGCTATTTCCCGGGAAATCGACAAAAGATCCGCAGGGAATATTCTCTGCGGATCTTAGCTTTAAGAATATGTAATTTGGAAGCGTGAAGACATCGTGAATCAACAGGCACATCGCATTCATTTCGATGCACAAAATTCCATCCTGACACTCGCCGCTTCATCCTGGTTGTACTATAAACCTTTGAAAAGCTTCAGCTTCAAAAGTCTTGGAGCTAGCAACAGACCTATAATAGTTCCGCTCACTGTCGACACAAGAAAAGGAGGTAGGAAGAAAAAAGCGGTTACCGTTGTGCCCATCAAAATTTTTGCATATGGCACCGCAAATAAAGGCGCGATCAAACCCGTACCGATCACCTCACCAATACCGGCACTCCAATTCTTTTTGATGCGCTGATAGAATACGCCCGCCAAAAATGCTCCGATCATCCCACCTGGAAATGCGAGCAGTGAGCCTGTTCCCGTCAGTACACGTACGAGCCCTGTCATAAACGCTACGATAACAGCGGCCCCCGGCCCCATTACAATCGCTACTATGACATTCACAGCATGCTGTATGGGATATGCTCTGGCGATACCGGCAGGAAATGAAACGAACGTAGAGCCAGCAACTGCGATTGCGACAAACATTGTCATAAAAACCATTTTGCGTGTATTCATACGGACCTCATTCATCCTTGCAAGGAGTGAATTATCTTTGATAAATCACTTGCTGCATAGTGTGGATCTTTAGCCGAAGCGATAGCAGACACAACAGCTACACCATCTGCTCCTGCCTGGATAATAGAGCCGGTAGTAGATGGCGTAATTCCACCGATAGCAACAATCGGCATATCAGGGAATACAGCGTGAACTTCTTCTATCAGAGTAGTACCTACAACGGCCGAAGCATCGGGTTTAGTTGACGTCGGATAGATCGGACCCAGTCCTATATAATCCGCGCCAATTGATTGTGCAAGTCGAACTTCTTGTACATTGTGAGTTGAAACACCTAGCCACATATCCGGACCGATTCGCTGACGCACGCTGTCTGCCTGTTCGTCGTCTTGTCCTACATGAACTCCGTCTGCATGAATGGCCAATGCCAGATCCACATCGTCATTGACGATGAAAGGAACGCGATACAATTTACAGAGTTCCTGACACTTTTTGGCAAAACCGAGTAAAGCTTCACCTTCAAGTGCATGTAATCCTTTCTCACGCAACTGAAAACATGTGACACCACCCTGAAGAGCCGCTTCTACTATTGCCAATGGGTCCTGATTTCCTGAGTTCGGTGTGCCCATAATAAAATAAAGGCTTAATGCTTTTTTTACTTCCATATTTCGCATTAATGCATCTCCTTTTTTAATTCAGCGTATGCCCAGTGATTTGTTGGGCCGTGTCCTGACCCGATTTTCAAGCCATGTTCAATCGCAGCTTGTATGAATTGTTTCGCTTCGGCAACTGCATCCGGTAAGGAACAGCCTTTTGCTAGGAAACTCGTCAAAGCTGCCGCAAATGTGCATCCGGTCCCATGTGTATCTTTGGTTTGAATCCAAGGCGTTGTCACTGTGAAGGATTGACCTTCCTCATCTGCGTAATAATCCTTTGCATCTAGCACGTCATTGCGGTGACCGCCTTTCATGACAACAGCTTTCGCTCCCATGTTGATAAATGCGGTTGCGGCTTTCCGAATATCTTCGTCTGTCTGTATTTCCATTCCAGTCAGTACTTCCGCTTCAGGTATATTTGGCGTCACAATTGTAGCCAGTGGTAATAAATGTTCTTTAAGTGCTTGAATCGCTTGTTGTTGCAGTAAAGATTGTCCACCTTTCGCAATCATGACAGGGTCAATGACTAAAGGAATCGGCGGATATTCTTTTAACAATGCAGCTACTTCAGTAATAATTTCTGCCGAAAACAGCATGCCGGTTTTACAGGCTTTTACATCAAAGTCATCAAGCACGGCACGTATTTGTGCTATGACTCCGTCTGTCTGTATTGGATACACACCGTGAACACCGTGTGTGTTCTGAGCAGTCACTGCGGTTATGGCAGAAGTCCCGAATACACCTAGCTCCTGAAACGTCTTTAAGTCAGCCTGAATTCCTGCACCTCCTCCGCTATCCGAACCAGCAATGGTTAATGCCACTTGTACTGTCAATTGAAAAACCTCCTGTCTATTATGCCAAAAATGTTTTTGAATCGCGATCCAATGTATGTAATGTATTTAAGAAGTTTACAGCAAAGTCTCCAGGCCCGCGGGAAATTTTTGCTGTTTGTTCACCAGCCCGTTTATAAAATGAGAGTGCATCTGCTACGGATTCCAAAGGGTTTTCCATTCCTATGGCGAGAAAAGCACCTGTGACAGAACTGAGTAAACACCCAGTACCCGTAATGGTAGTCATCATGGGATGGCCGCCTGTAATGGATAACATGGAATGGCCGTCCGTGACTATATCGACTTCGCCTGATACTGCGACGAGACAATTGTATTTGCGTGCAGTCTTTTTCGCGATATCTTCGATGTCTGCAGAACCTTCACCTGCATCGACACCTTTGGCGGTCCAAGGGATATCTGCAATCGCAGCAAGTTCTCCTTCATTACAGCGGATCAGTGTAATATCGACTTCCTCTAGCACTTTCAACGCGCTAGCTTTACGAAAAGGTGTAGCTCCTGCACCTACTGGGTCTAGTACGACAGGTTTCCCTGCTGCGCGAGCGCTGTTTCCAGCGAGAATCATGGCATCCACCGTCTGTTGCTTTAACGTACCGATATTTAAAATACTACAGGCAGCAATTCTTGCGATATCTTCTGCTTCTTCTACTGCATCCGCCATAACAGGAGAAGCACCTAGTGCTAATAAACCATTTGCCTGGAAATTTGCGACTACAAAATTTGTAATGCAGTGAACGAGCGGTTGTTGTTGACGAAGTTGTTGAATAAGCTGCATGTTTCTATTCCTCCTATTAAAGGTATATATACAAAAAGCCCATGCGTGGATGGGCGATTGGGTATGAAAACTACCCACTTTCCTCCGCTAGAATGTACTAGATCAGGTTCAAAGGGTTTGCATACTTGCATCTCAGCCAAAAAGAAGGCACCCCTAGTGGTGGCTATGTATCAGACGAGCTCATTATATCATATACATGAAAAAGGTTAAAATAATACTGGTATAACGAGATAGAAGTACTCGAAAATGAGTGATTGCGCATAGAAGAACAGGTATAACTATATGCTGAATGTTACATAATTATCTGAAGGCGTATAACTGTTTCAGATGAAATAGATAAAAGGGAGCAGATCGCAAATGAAGAAATTATTCGAAATTCAACAGATGGATCATTCATTGGATGATATATCGTTTACATGGAGTGATATTGGTGGTTATTACCGTGTCTATAAAAATGATCGGCAAGTATATGAAGGGACGGCTCCGAATTTTACGGACGGGGAGCTAGATCCGTCACATCCTTTCCAATATACAGTAGAACGGGTAGAGGAAGAACGGGTTCAAGATGTAATCGTGATCCAGACTTCGGCCTTGACAGAAGTACAGAAAGATGAACATCCTTTACAACGCTTAGTAATTACAACGATTGCCGCTTCATCGCAAATTGCCCTTTCATGGGAATGGATTAAAGATGTGGAGAAGTTCGATATTTACCGTAACGGTCAATACCTCGAGACAATTACTGATAATCGTTTTATTGATCGCGAGGTAAGTTCTTCGGAGCCAGTGGTATACAGTGTTTCGGCAACGCGTCCGTTGATTGACAGCAATCAGAAAATGAATGTTAGTAAATCGATTGTATCAAAAGTGTATGAAGGAATTATGCCTCCAAATCCTGATAATAAACCAACAGAAGAAGTGTATACCTTTTCTGTGCGGGTTAAGCAACGAGATCGATTACTAAAACCGGTGGCCGACAGGGAAAAACAAAAAGAAGTGAAGCGATGGAAGTTCCGCTATACAACATTTTTAAAGGAAGATATCATAAAAAATCCGAATCTCTTCTCACCAATCCCATACTTTACAGGGGATGATCGGGATTTCAATGCGGAAGGAGAAAGCTTCCGCACCCGTGTGGATATAGAAGGAAAGTTTGTTGGAGAAGACAACGCACTGCAATTTACGAAAGCAACCGGACCTTCTATTGGATTGAATTATATGAAACGGTATAAGCGTCATGACCATGCTTCTGTAGATGGTATAGAAATCGAGAGGTTGGAAGGGGACTCGACTGAAGTTCATTTTGCGATCAACCACGACGTGGGCAATCCCCTGACCGCCTCACCGCCTATACATTACGAAATGAAAGCTCATTTGGATGAACAAGGGAACCTAGATCTAGTTGGCTATCATAATGATGCGCCTCATCATGAAGTCTACCTAGCGCTTGATGATGAGGACTGGCGCGCGCTACATCGTACGGAAAGTGAAGGATTAGCGTATTTGACAGGCGTACTTGGGGATAATTATTGGCGTTATATGACGTGTAATTAATGCAGGTGTAAAATAGTGCTATCTTTAGGCTTTGTTCAGTTTTATGTACGGCTATATAAATAACTAAATACTTTCAACTAAATACTGTTAAAAGTATTTAGTTGAAAGAAATAGATTCTTCCGCTAGAATAAAAGATAATACATGTAAGCGCATTCAATTTGCATAAAGCTAGTTAGAGATTCGTATAGTATCTCTGTGTGCAAAAACGATTGCACTAGAATAGAAGAAAAATGAGAGAACAGGGAGTGTGACGTAGTATGGTACAAGCTTCAGAAAGTCAGGTTTATGCAAACCCAAATACAGAAGGTTCAAAGGTTCAGTTCAAAAAGCGCTATGATAACTTCATCGGTGGCAAGTGGACAGCACCAGTAAAAGGCCAGTATTTCGATAATTCAACGCCAGTTACCGGAAAGGTATTTACCCAGGTTGCAAGATCTACAGAAGAAGATATTGAACTAGCTTTAGATGCGGCTCATGCAGCAAAAGATGCATGGGGAAAGACATCAGTCACTGAACGTTCAAATATTTTACTGAAAATTGCCGATCGTATCGAAGAGAATTTAGAAATGCTAGCTGTAGCTGAAACGTGGGATAACGGAAAAGCCGTTCGTGAAACATTGAATGCTGATCTTCCACTTGCAGTAGACCATTTCAGGTACTTTGCTTCTGCAATTCGTGCGCAAGAAGGCGGAGTAAGCCAAATCGATAACGATACGGTAGCTTACCACTTCCACGAGCCATTAGGTGTGGTAGGTCAGATTATTCCTTGGAACTTCCCGATTCTGATGGCAGTTTGGAAACTTGCTCCGGCATTGGCCGCAGGAAACTGTATCGTGTTAAAGCCGGCCGAGCAAACACCCGCTTCTATATTAGTATTGGTTGAGTTAATTGAAGACTTGCTGCCGGCAGGAGTTCTAAACGTCGTCAACGGTTTCGGACTGGAGGCAGGAAAGCCACTGGCATCCAATCCGCGCATCAATAAGGTTGCATTCACAGGCGAAACAACAACTGGCCGTCTAATCATGCAGTATGCTTCTCAAAACTTAATTCCGGTTACATTGGAACTTGGCGGGAAATCTCCGAACATTTTCTTTGAAGATGTAATGGCGGAAGACGATGCATTCCTTGATAAGGCAATTGAAGGTTTCGTTATGTTCGCATTGAACCAAGGAGAGGTCTGTACATGTCCATCCCGTGCATTAATTCAGGAATCCATTTACGATAAGTTCATGGAACGCGCACTCGAGCGTGTTAAAGCGATCAAGACAGGAAATCCATTGGATCCAACGGTCATGATGGGTGCTCAGGCATCTACTGAACAACTAGAGAAAATCCTTTCTTACTTGGATATCGGAAAACAAGAAGGTGCAGAATGTCTGACGGGAGGAGAACAGAATAAATTCGAAGGGGAACTAGCAGAAGGGTATTATGTGAAGCCGACTGTATTTAAAGGACATAACAAAATGAGAATCTTCCAAGAAGAAATCTTTGGTCCTGTAGTAGCGGTTACAACATTCAAAGATAAAGAAGAAGCGCTAGAAATTGCGAACGACACATTATATGGACTAGGTTCAGGCGTATGGACACGTGATATGAATACGGCATATCGCTTTGGACGCGGAATCCAAGCGGGACGTGTGTGGACGAACTGCTATCATGCGTATCCGGCACACTCTGCTTTCGGAGGTTACAAAGCTTCGGGTATCGGACGTGAAAACCACTTGCAGATGCTAGCGCATTATCAGCAGACGAAAAACATGCTCGTTAGCTATGACGAAAGTAAACAAGGGTTCTTTTGATCGAATCTGTCTGGAGGATCCGAAGTGAATGGAGGAATTCCTATGCCAGATCGAGTAATCGCAACAGAAGAAGCGTTGGCTCTTATAGAGTTACTAAAAGATAAACATGGGCCACTGATGTTTCATCAGTCCGGTGGTTGCTGTGACGGGTCATCCCCGATGTGTTACGAAGATGGAGATTTGATTGTAGGCAATCAGGATATCTTGCTTGGTCATATCGGTGGTATGCCGTTCTATATGATGAAAAGTCAGTTTGAGTACTGGAAACATACACAGCTGATTATTGACGTAGTCGATGGACGAGGTGGAATGTTTTCGCTCGAAGGAGTGGAAGGAAAACGTTTCCTAACCAGATCTCGGGCCTTTACTGATAAAGAATATAAAGAATTAACTCCATGAAAAAAGCCTTCCTTTAAGTAAGAAGGCCGGGACTGAAAACAACTCTAGGAACATCGGAGCTTGTTTTCAGTCTTTTTAGTATAACTGTATATATATTCTTTACGAGATGAAACGTTGACGTTCTTCAGGTGAGGGGAGCATGCAGGATAACTCCTTTTTGCCGAACCATTTATATCGGTTTGTTGCAATATAATCGTAAGCGATGTCACGGATGGCTGGTGGAATGACTACGAATAGAAATGCCAAGTGCCATAAACCATCCAGCTTTTTTGCAATCCGTAAAGCCGCACCGGACTTTGTATAGGCTTTGCCATTTTCAATCAATACTAAGCTATCTACGTTATCGGGAATTTGATAGTCTTTCCGAAGTTTTCTTCCTACGTCATCTTGTAACGAGGCGAATGAAAAGTGTTTGTACGGGTCACGTTTAATAATAAATTGCACGCTTGCGTCACAGAAGTTACATTCACCATCAAATAGTATAATTCTGTTTCGTTTCATATATATTCTCTCCTTCAAAAATAGATGATATCGTACTATACCCACATAGCATTCACTTCACTCATGAATAACGAATTGACTAATTTGAATTGTTAGATAATTGGTGTATAATAGAAGATGAATAGACTGGCTTTGTCTTATATATCATATAAAGAAGAAAGGGTGAAAATGTATGGAACGTCAATACATCCATCCAGCTGAGCTGGAGTTGCGTCGAGACTCTGACTTTTTACGTTCTGAGAATATGGTAGGCGAAGGTGCTCCGGTCCATGGTGCGTTAAATGAGTGTAAAATGATTGTGAAGAAGCTTGAATCAATAGAAAATAGTCTAGGCTACGAGAAGCCCTCTATACCAAGAAACTGTGAGTTGTAGCTAGCCTATCATGAATAAAGCAATATCCTTTATCTAAGTAGGTAAAGGATATTGCTTTTTATTTTTCACTATCCTATGTCGCTAGCCCGTAACAAATCGATTAGCTTGCATGTAATAGGATATAAGGAGGTGGAGAAATGAATCAAAGACATTGTGGAATGTCAGGTGGACATCATCAGCAAGGGTGGGGACAACAACCACATCACGGGATGCATGGTCAGCACGGTATGCAAGGCGGACAGCATCATGGTTTCCAGCCTGTTATATGCCCGCCACAGTATCGATTTAACGATTGCTTCACTAAGCAAGAAATGCCATTTATTCATCCGATCGTGAATGTAAATCGTCATCACGTGGTCGGTGTACCGCAACATTACTATACAGAAACCACTGAAGACGTTATGGGCTCTACTATTATGCCAGGAAGAGGCCCAGGATTTGGACCAGGAGCGGGACCGGGATTTGGACCAGGAGCAGGAGGTATGTGGGGTGGCGAAGGTTGTCACCGTCGTAGAAGATGTCGCTAATCGTTTTATAATATGAACAATCCGCCACCTCTAGTATGTCAGAGATGGCGGATTGTTTTAGTTCTCTCAACGCTTGTCGGGTCTACCCGGCGCTCTTAGCATTTGGGTCATCCAGCTTCAAGCGCCAGACTCTCGGGACGTTTCAGCACTACCAAAAAGGCAAGGAGCGCCTTTTGGGTAGTTCTTCCAACGCCTGTCGAGTCAACCCGGCGCTTTCAGCATTTGGGTTATGCGTTAAAGTATCGTGCATCAGGGTGCGCGAAAACGATTGCTGATACAGATGCTTCCGGTTCCATCATGAATTCTTCGGTTAGGATGACACCGTGATCTTCCGGTTTGATGAGTCGGAAGAGTTTAGCTTGGTCTTCTAAATTTGGACAAGCAGGGTAGCCGAATGAGAATCGCTGGCCTTGATATTTAGCTGCGAAACGTTCAAGCATCGTAAAGTCTGTTGGATCAGGGAATCCCCATTGGTCACGGATTTCTTGGTGAATCCTTTCGGCAAAGCCTTCTGCTAATTCCAAAGCAGTTGCTTGGAATGCATGACTTTCGAGAAACTTTCCTTCTGCCTTCAGCTTATTCGCATAATCGCGAACGCCTTTACCGGCAGTCACTTGCATGAATGCAACATAGTCCATTTCACCGCTTTGTACTGTTTTCAAATAGTCAGCCAAGCAGAGGAATGGATCCTTCTCTTGGCGAGGGAATGTAAATCGTTCAATTTCAGTTTTTGAATCTTCTGGATCATAAATGATTACGTCATCGCCATCTGCCTGGGCAGGGAAGAATTGATAAATACCAGAAGCTTTCATCTGATCGGACTTTAAGAACTCAGTTACCATCTCGTGAAGTTGTACTGCCCGTTCCTCTTTTCTTTCGAGCATTTTATCGACATTTCCACGTAGACCTAAGTGGTGTCCAATCAGTGTACGCATATTTACATAAGGATGTAAGTGGGCAACCGAGTAATCTTTCACGACCCGTCTACGTAAGTCAGTTGGGGTGAATACAGGAACGTCAGTGCGTACCGTTTTCACAGGACGCGGCTTTACTGCAACTGCTGTAGAACCTCGACTTGCTTTAATCGCGTCATTCGTCTCGCGTTTCTCAATACTATTCGCTAATTCTTCAAGTAACGCTCCTTTGTCAGTACTTTGAAGACGATTTGCTAAATCAAGACCTTGCATTGCGTCTTTTGCAAAAATAACTGGGCCATCGTACTCGGGGGCGATCTTCGTTTCAGTGAAGCGTCTCGTTAAAGCGGCACCACCAACCATTACGGGCGTATCGATTCCTGCTGCTTTAAAGTCTTGTGCCGTTAATACCATCTGTTGCGCAGATTTTACGAGAAGTCCCGACAGTCCTACAATATCTGGTTTTTCTTTACGGATCACTTCAATTAGAGAAGCTGGAGTCACTTTGATTCCGATATCAATTACTTTAAACCCGTTATTACTTAAGATAATCTCTACGAGGTTTTTTCCGATATCGTGTACATCACCTTTTACTGTCGCTAGGATAATCTTGCCCTTCCCGCTATCGTCTTCATTCTTCTCCATGAATTGTTCAAGGTAGGAAACAGAAGCCTTCATGACTTCAGCACTTTGCAGAACTTCCGCTACAATCAGTTGGTTATCATTGAATAAACGTCCAACTTCAGCCATTCCCTTCATTAAAGGACCATTGATGATATCGAGTGGTGCGTCGTATGTCTTCAAAGCTGTTTCCAGGTCAGGAATTAAACCTTCTTTCGTCCCTTCTACTACGTAGTACGCGAGACGTTCAGGTACTGTTTTCGGTATATCATCTTCTGACTTCTCATTTTTCTTCCCACGATAGAAATCCGTGAAGTCTGCTAGTGTTTCATCTGTAGTGGAAAATAGCAAGTCGTTCGCCAGCTTGATTTCAGCTTCGGGAATCGAAGCAAAGCGCTCAAGTTTCTCTGTATTGACAATTGCATAATCCAGACCTGCTTGTGTACAGTGATACAAGTATACAGCGTTCAACACTTCGCGGCCGACGGGAGGTAACCCGAAGGATACGTTGCTGACACCGAGAGTCGTTAAGGTGCGTGGAAGTTTTTCCTTGATTAATCGTATTCCTTCAATTGTTTCCACGGCTGACCCGATGTATTGCGCATCACCGGTACCGACAGGAAAGACGAGTGGATCAAAAATGATATCCTCCGGCGGGATCTTCCATTTATTGACGAGTAAATCATAGGAGCGCAACGCAACTTCCAGCTTACGTTCTCTTGTCACCGCCATTCCAACTTCATCAATCGTTCCGACAACGACAGCTGCTCCGTACTTTTTCACTAAAGGAAGTACGGCATCAAAGCGTTCTTCACCATCTTCCAAGTTGATAGAGTTAATGATTGCTTTACCTTGCGAGAACTTCAACGCTTCCGCAATGACATTTTCATCCGTAGAGTCAATGACAAGAGGAACTTTGACTTTTTTTACGACTTCTTTCATGAAGCGAGTCATATCGTACAATTCATCACGGTCAGGGTTTGCGAGACAAATATCCAATACGTGAGCACCACGTTTTACTTGTGCGCGTGCGATTTCAGAAGCCTCTTCAAATTTTTCTTCTACAATTAATTGTTTGAACTTACGTGAACCGATTACGTTGGTACGTTCACCAATTAATAACGGACGCAATGTATCGTCGTAAAGTAACGGTTCGATCCCTGAAACGGCATGGCCATGAGAAACCTCAGGCATTTTGCGCGGTGCTTTATCTTTTACGACCTCACGTATTGCGCGAATATGATCAGGTGTTGTACCACAGCAACCGCCAACCATGTTTAACCAACCTTTTTCAGCGAAGCCTTCCAGTTTTTTCGATAGAGATTCAGGGGACTCATGATAATGTCCTTCTTCATCTGGCAATCCAGCGTTTGGATAACACGTGACATAACTCGTTGCTAAGTCAGATAATGAGCGCAAGTGGTCGGTCATGAATTCAGGACCTGTCGCACAATTCAAACCGACCGAAAGAGGGTGCACGTGTTCAATGGAAATATAAAACGCCTCAATACTTTGTCCTGCAAGTGTTGTACCCATCGGTTCGATCGTTCCTGAGATCATGATAGGAATTTCGCGTCCAAGCTCTTCAAACGCCTTTTTAATACCAATTGTTCCGGCCTTCACGTTCAACATATCCTGACTCGTTTCCATCAGTATTAAGTCACTGCCCGCTTCTATAAGCGCTTTAGCCTGCACATAAAAGTCGTTGGATAGTTCATCAAATGTAATGCCGCCTGTAACCGAAAGTGTCTTTGTCGTGGGGCCAATCGCACCTGCGACAAAACGTGGCCATTCCGGTGTGGAAAACTTTGCTGCACTCTTTTTCGCAATCTCTACAGACTTTGCATTAATTTCATCTGCCCGATGCCCGAGTGAAAATTCATTCAATACAAGGGGGGTACCACCAAATGTATTCGTACAAATGATATCTGCTCCAGCTTCTAAGTACTCATCGTGAATTTTCTCTAAAACATCCGGGCGTAACACACTCATGTATTCGTTACACCCATCGTATTCTTCTCCGCCAAAGTCTTCCGTTGAGAAATTTTCCGCTTGCAGCATCGTCCCCATCGCACCATCAATGATCAGGATTCGTTTATCTAGTTGCTCTTCAATAGGATGTCTCTGCATGTGTTAATTCCCTCTCTTTCTGCTGGTCTATTTCCTTAATGTGTTCATACAACTCTAATGTCATATCGTAACGAAGGAATGGTGTGATGAGATACAGCCCATTAAAATACTGAGCTGCTGTATCAATCAATTCTTTTGCGATTTCAAGACCCGTTTCGGTTGACTTTTCACGGTCATCTCCGCACTCACGCATTCTATCCAACACCTCTTCTGAAAGCTTGATACCGGGTACTTCGTGATGCAGGAACTCGGCATTTCGTATATTGGTTAGCGGCATGATTCCAATGAAGATCGGTGTGTCCAAATGTTTTGTTGCTTCATATACCTCGATAATCTTTTCTTTCGTATAAACCGGTTGCGTGATGAAATAGTCGGCACCCGCTTCAATTTTCTTCTCGAGTCGCTGTACGGCGCGATCGATTACACGTACGTTCGGATTGAAAGCTGCCGAAATAGAGAAGCTGGCTTTCTTGCGCAACGGTTTTCCGGAGAATGAAATTCCTTCATTTAACTTCTTGATTAATTGTAATAACTCCATGCTGGATACATCATAGACACTTGTGGCACCAGGGAAGTCGCCAACTTTTGTCGGATCGCCTGTTACAGCTAGGATATCGTGAATGCCTAATGCATCGAGTCCCATCAAATGTGATTGTAAGCCAATTAGATTATGATCGCGGCATGTCAAATGTACAAGTGGGCGGATATTATGTTGCATCTTAACGATTGAACCCATCGCCATGTTGCTAATGCGGGGAGAAGCAAGTGAATTGTCCGCCATTGTTATAGCGTCAACGCCTGCGTCATATAACACATTTGCCCCTTTGATATAACCTTCAGTTTCCAAGTGGCGTGGTGTATCTAGTTCTACAATCACCGTGCGCTCTGTTTTGGCTTTTTCGTGAAGGGGTTGATGTTTTACAGGCCTTGCTTCATGAATCACGATAGGCTTTGCCGGTTGCACAATCTTTTTTGTAATAGGTGCTAGCCGCGCTAACTGTGTTTTAGCTGCTTTAATATGCTTAGGCGTCGTTCCGCAACATCCGCCAATCAACCGAACGCCTTGATCACGAAGTAATACGGCAGCGCGTCCAAAGTATTCTGCTTCAGATTCATAGACAATACGTCCATCTTCTACATCCAAAAGACTGGCATTTGGATAGGCGGATAAAAATGCCTTGTCAGGTAATGTAACATTATCGAATGCTTGAATCGTGTGGTAAGGGCCTAAGCGACAGTTGACGCCTACGATATCTGCACCGAGAGACTCGAGTTGATGAAGTGCATCGTTTAATGAAAGCCCATTCTGTAAGACACCCGGATCATGCATAGAAACTTGTGCAATCAATGGAACGTCCGTGATTTTCTTTAACGTGGTCACAACAGACGATAACTCTTCAAAATCATAATACGTCTCTAATAGAAGTCCATCAGGGTCACCTGCTAATAAAGCATGGGCCTGTTCTAGTACGACTTTCTCTATTTCGTTTAATGTAGCATCGCTTTTACGTATGCCGCGTACGCCGCCAATTGTTCCAAGTACAAATTGCCCCCCAGGCGCTGCTGCACGCTTTGCAATTTGAATGGCCGCTTTATTGAATTCTGTTACATGACTTTCTAAGCCATAGCGAGCTAATTTGTTCGCATTCGCACTGTAAGTGTTTGTCTGGATTATATCTGCGCCGGCTGCGATATAGTCTTGGTGAATTTGCTCTATAATTTCAGGCTTTTCTACGTTTAGTTCTTCATAACAGTAATCAATTCCGTAAGAATATAAAATAGTCCCCATTGCACCGTCTGCCGTTAAGACATTTGTTTGTAGCTTCTCTAGCAATGACATAATCCCATCTCCCCTTTGCTTTTTCTAATCAAAAAAAGCCTTCAAGTATAGTAGAAGGCTTTGTAATCTCAATGACTAGTTCCCTCTCATCTTTTCAGAGTGTCAATTTGACAGACTGCTGGAAGTAGCACCTTGCCTAAATGGCTGGTTGCTGAAGCGTCGACGGGCCAGTCCCTTAGCTTCTCTTGATAAGATTTGTTTCTTATTCAATTATTTTGATTATTCTAACCACATCATAGCCGCTTTGTTGGATATCGTCAAGTGAATGTTTGGTGAAGTTCCGTGTGCAGAGTTAGAGCGTAGAGAAATTGCGGCATATATGCTAAAATCAAAGAAACAACTCGAAAAGGTGAGGAACTATGCGATTCTTTAAATACTCATTTCCGATCGCTGTTCTTGTAGGTACACTTGCTTGGATTATGTTAGGTAACAGTTATGAAGAAGTTGCTTATGATATGCGTGTGTACATTACAATCGCAGCTGCTATATTTAGTGGTTTACTCTCAAGCGTTTTATTTCGTAAAGAAAAAGAAGAACAGATTGATGAGAAAAAATAGGCTGTCAGCGTTGCGCTGCAGTCTTTTTTTTATTCATTTTTATTAGTTAACTTAAAAATAAATAGTGTTGACATACGGTGTGTTAACCATTAATATTTTTAAGGTAACTAATATAAAAAGAGGTGACATAATGGCAACAGCAACAGAGAGACGACCGGTAAGTAGATTCAGTGCCTTAACTATTGTATACAGCGGGATGTTTGCATCTTTAATGATGATTGGAGCGAATATTACATCCTTCGTGCCGTTTTTAGTAGTTGGTGGTGTACCGATCACTTTGCAAACGTTTTTCGCCATCTTATCAGGACTATTACTGGGTAGTCGTCTAGGTGCATTATCTATGACAGTATATATGTTAATAGGACTAGCAGGCGCACCGGTTTTCGCTAAGTTTTCAGGCGGCTTCGGTCAAATTTTAAGTCCGACGTTTGGCTTTATTCTTACTTTCATCCTAATTGCCTATGTAGCGGGAAAGATTGTGGAGCGAAATCAGACCCTACCTGCTTTTATTACCGCAGCGCTAGTCGCCACAGCAATCAACTACATACTAGGTACAAGTTGGATGTATTTTGCGTACAAGATGTGGGCGGCTGCACCCGACGTATTTACTTATAAGATCGCATGGCTATGGATGATGCCCCCACTGCCGAAAGATCTAATTTTAGCCGTGCTGTCAGGCATATTTGCGTTCAGAATATCCAAACACTTGAAAGTGAGGCGTGCACTATAATGTATTACCAACAACTGGCCACTAAAGTACTGGAAGGACATGTGTTAACTGACGAGGAATCACTCGCTATATTAAACAGCCCAGATGAAGATTTGCTATTATTGCTACACGCGACGTACTCGATTCGATCGCATTACTTCGGAAATAAAGTAAAGTTGAATATGATCATTAATACGAAATCAGGACTATGTCCGGAGAACTGTGGTTATTGCGCCCAGTCCATCATTTCAAAAGCACCTGTCGAAAAGTACGCGATGATGAAATCAGAAGAGATACTTGAAGGTGCGGAGCGTGCGGCTGCCAATAAAGCAGGCACCTATTGCATCGTCGCAAGTGGACGGGGGCCGCGTGACAGTGAACTAGACATAGTCATTGACTCTGTTAAGCAAATTAAAGAAAAGCACAAAGGAATGACGGTATGTGCTTGCCTAGGAATTTTAAAGCCAGGACAAGCAACTCGTTTGAAAGAGGCAGGAGTAGATCGTTACAATCACAACATAAACACATCTGCAGAACATCACGAAAGTATAACCACATCCCATACATATGACGATCGTGTACACACTGTAGGACTTGCCAAAGAAGCGGGCATATCTCCTTGTTCAGGCGTCATCGTCGGTATGCGGGAAACAAAGCAAGACATTATCTCTATGGCGCGTAGCCTACGCGAACTGGACGCAGACTCCATACCTGTAAATTTCCTACATGCAGTTGATGGAACGCCATTAGAAGGAACATCAGAACTAGACCCACGCTACTGTCTAAAAGTTTTGTGTTTATTCCGCTACATCAATCCTAGCAAAGAGATCCGCATCTCAGGTGGACGTGAAGTGAACCTAAGAAGCCTGCAACCATTAGGCCTTTACGCCGCAAATTCCATCTTCATCGGTGACTACCTCACAACAGCCGGTCAAGAAAACGATCAAGATCAAAAAATGCTTGAAGACATGGGCTTCGTAGTCGACCTCGAGCCGTTGCGCAAAGAACCTATTACTATATAAATAAAAAACGAATCAATAGTTGTAGACAGTGACTGAAGACAATCCGCTATAAGGATCTGTTCTTCAGTCTTTTGTTATTCATTCAGTATTCTATTCAGGAAGATGGCGATGGTTGACGGTAAGTAGAAAGCATTCATCTTATTTTTTGTCTGATGACTAATTGAATAATTAATAGCCTGATGTGACAACCTAGCAATAGGTTTCCTTTTAACATAATAAGGTATACATACAAACAAATGAATTGCATCCCGCCTAATTTCTGCGATACAATCAAGTCAAAGATAGTCAAAGTCAACTAGATGAGCGAGCGAAAAGAGGTGACGAGATGCGTAACATTTCTGACATTATAGAAGGATATTTGAAGTCGATTATAGAAGAGGAAGATAGCGCTTCTATTGAAATCAAACGAAATGAGATTGCCGAAAAGTTCCAATGCGTACCATCACAGATTAATTACGTGATCAAAACTCGGTTTACCGTCGAGAGAGGCTATGCTGTTGAGTCTAAGCGAGGAGGCGGAGGCTACATTCGGATTTACAGGGTGCGTACCAACTCCCGCAAAGACTTACTTGAACAGGCGTTAGAAATTTTAGAGAATGAAGCATCATCTACTATGGCGGAAGATGTCATTATCCGTTTAATTGAAGAAGAAGTCATTACAGAACGTGAAGCTAAACTGATGCTTGCTGCAGTAGGCCGGGCTACTTTGCGTTATATGTTACCTGAGCGGGATGCGTTACGTTCGCGTATTCTTCGCGCTATGTTAGTTACATTAATTTATGAAGAGATAGAATGAGGTGAATTTCAATGCTTTGTGAAAACTGCAAAGAACGACCAGCTACTGTAGTGTTTAAACAAGAAACATCAAATGATGTAATAGAGCGTCATTTATGTGATAAATGTGCATTTTACTCACAAACATTTTCTTTCAGTCCGGATCAAGAACCGTTATCAATACAACAATTTTTAGCACATTGGTTGGGTGGTTCAGAGTTATTTCCGGAACAAAAAGCTGATGAAAGATTACCGGATGGTCCGAAGTGTCCGAGCTGCGGGTTGACCTTCCATCGTTTCCTCGATATCGGGAAGTTTGGTTGTGCGGTATGTTATGAAACATTCAAGGGGCAGCTGCCAAGAGTGTTTGCCAAACTGCATAATGGGCATACCCAACACCGTGGAAAGATCCCCGTATCACTTAATGAACGTTTTGCTTTAAAGAGGAAGCTTGAAGATATCCGTACGAAAATGCAGGAAGCTGTAGAAAACGAACGTTTTGAGGAAGCGGCAACTTTACGTGATGAGGCCAACCAAGTGAAACAGCAACTGTCCGATGGAGGTGATGATCAACATGTCATTTGAAAAATTCATCAAACAGGAACTGACAGGTTGGATGGTGGCGGAAGGTGAGCATGCTGACATCGTCTTGTCCACAAGAATCAGACTAGCTCGCAACTTACAGGATTATCCATTCCCTATAAGTGCCACGCAAGAAGATGCAAACGACGTAAGCAAGGCATTGAACCAAGCGGTCGAGACGATGCAGGATGATCACTTTACGAGTATTACAATGGAAGATTTATCACCGCTTGAACGGCAAATTTTAGTTGAGAAGCATTTAGTCAGTCCACAGTTGATCAATCCTAAAAAACACGGATCCGTTTTGCTGTCAGAAGACGAAACGATTAGTATTATGGTGAATGAAGAAGACCATATTCGCATTCAATGTATTTATCCAGGCTTTCAAATAGATCAGGCATATGAACAGGCTGATCAAGTAGATAGCGAACTTGAAGTGAATTTGAACTATGCTTTCGATGAAACATTTGGCTATTTGACAAGTTGTCCATCCAACACCGGTACGGGAATGCGCGCGTCAGTCATGATGCATTTACCGGCACTAACTATCACGAAGCAAATCGAAAGAATAATACCTGCGATATCCAGACTTGGAATGGTCGTGCGTGGAAGTTATGGAGAGGGCAGTGAAGCGCTAGGTAACATTTATCAGATTTCTAATCAAATCACACTCGGCAAATCAGAAGAGGAAATCTTGAAAGATTTAGAGAGTATTTCAAAACGCCTGATTGCACACGAAAAGAAGTCACGTGAATTATTATTGGCTAAGTCGGAAGTTCACTTGGAAAATAGATTATTCAGGTCACTCGGTACACTGACCCATTCGCGAATCTTGCCGTCAGCCGAAGCGGCAAAATGTTTGTCTGACGTCCGTTTGGGTATAGATTTAGGTATCATTGAAAATATTGATATGACAATTTTGAATGAATTGATGATTTTCATGCAACCAGGTTTTCTGCAACAATATGCGAAAGAAGAATTAACATCTGATGAACGAGATATCCTTCGTGCACAATTATTCCGGGATCGTCTAGGAATAGAGCGATCTGCCGCACCAGAAAAAGATAATGATTCGTTATGAGCAAAGCTTTTGCAAGAAAGTCTTATAGCATTTATAATTAATCAAAGATAGTCAAAGTCAATATGCGGATTAGGTTGTATCGCGAACTGACATGAATATATATAGTTATATGAAACAAAGCATTGATGTGTTATTTTGCATAACATAGAATATAGTCCACTGAAGAAGGAAGAGGGGAATGAATATGATGTTTAATCGATTTACACAACGTGCACAAAAAGTTTTGCAATTGGCTCAAGAAGAGGCTATTCGTTTAAAGCATGAATCTATTGGTACTGAGCATATTCTGCTTGGTTTGATTCGAGAAGGTGGCGGCATCGCAGCAAAAGCTCTTGAAGCAATAAGTGTGAATGCAGATACTATTGAACGAGAAGTAGAAATTCTAGTAGGTGTAGGTTCTAAAGATGTGGGTCCGATCGTTCATTATACTCCTCGTGCAAAACGCGTGATCGAATTATCTGTTGATGAGTCTCGTAAGTTAGGACATTCTTATATCGGTACAGAGCATATTTTGTTGGCATTGATTCGAGAAGGAGAAGGCGTAGCTGCACGGGTTCTGAATAATGCAGGCGTTAGCTTGAACAAAGCTCGCCAGCAAGTACTTCAGTTGCTTGGCAATGATGAAAGTTCTGTTGGCAACCCAGCGAATTCTACATCAGCGGCAACACCAACATTGGATGGCTTAGCGCGTGATTTAACTGAAATCGCACGTGAAGGCACGCTGGATCCAGTAATTGGACGAAGTAAAGAAATTACACGTGTTATCGAAGTCTTGGCACGTCGTACGAAAAACAACCCAGTATTGATCGGGGAACCGGGTGTAGGTAAAACAGCGATTGCAGAAGGTTTGGCACAGCAAGTCGTAAGTAACGAAGTGCCTGAGATCTTGCGTGACAAGCGTGTTATGACGCTAGACATGGGTACAGTCGTCGCAGGTACAAAATATCGCGGCGAGTTCGAAGATAGAATGAAGAAGGTAATGGAAGAGATCCGTCAAGCGGGCAATATTATCTTGTTCATCGATGAATTGCATACGTTAATCGGTGCAGGCGGAGCGGAAGGTGCTATTGATGCATCTAATATCTTGAAGCCGTCTCTTGCACGTGGTGAACTACAATGTATCGGTGCTACAACACTTGATGAATACCGTAAATATATTGAAAAAGATGCAGCGCTTGAACGGCGTTTCCAACCGATCCAAGTTGATGAGCCTTCTGTAGATGAAACAATCCAGATTATTAAAGGCTTGCGCGATCGTTATGAAGCGCATCATCGCGTGAAGATTACGGATGAAGCAGTCGAAGCAGCAGCGAAAATGTCCGACCGCTACATTTCAGACCGTTTCTTACCAGACAAAGCGATCGACTTGATTGACGAAGCTGGATCCAAAGTGCGCTTGCGTTCGTATACAACTCCACCTAATTTGAAAGAGCTTGAAGTGAAACTTGAAGCAATCCGCTCTGAAAAGAATGCAGCTGTTCAAAGCCAAGAGTTTGAAAAAGCCGCTTCTTATCGTGATAAAGAGCAGAAAATGAAAGAGGAATTGGAAACAACGAAAGCAGCTTGGAAGGAAAAACAAGGACAGACTGAGTCCGAAGTGACAGTGAATGATATCGCGTCAGTCGTAGCAATGTGGACAGGAGTTCCTGTTGACAAGATTGCGGAAACAGAGTCTGCTAAATTACTGAACATGGAAGAAATTTTGCATCAGCGTGTCATTGGTCAAAAAGAAGCTGTGTTATCTATTTCGAAAGCTATCCGTCGAGCGCGTGCAGGATTGAAAGATCCTAAACGTCCAATTGGTTCATTCATTTTCTTAGGCCCAACTGGTGTAGGTAAAACTGAACTGGGTCGTGCATTAGCAGAAGTGATGTTCGGCGATGAAGATGCGATGATTCGTATTGATATGTCCGAATACATGGAGAAGCATTCTACATCTCGTTTGGTCGGATCACCTCCAGGTTATGTAGGATACGATGAAGGCGGTCAGTTAACGGAGAAAGTTCGCCGTAAGCCGTACTCAGTTGTATTGCTAGATGAAATTGAAAAAGCGCATCCAGATGTTTTCAATATCTTACTGCAAGTATTAGAAGACGGACGCTTAACAGATTCTAAAGGCCGCACAGTTGATTTCCGTAACACAGTAATTATTATGACATCGAACGTTGGAGCGACTGAATTGAAGAAAAACCGCTATGTCGGCTTTAATATTCAAGACGGCGAATCCGATTACGATGACATGAAGGAAAAAATGCTTGCGGAATTGAAGAAAGCATTCCGACCGGAGTTCTTAAACCGTGTGGACGACATGATCGTCTTCCATTCGTTAGAGAAAGAACAATTACGTGAAATTGTCAGCTTGATGAGTGAAGAGCTAGCTAAGCGTTTGGCTGAACAAGATATCGAGTTAGTGTTGACGGAGTCGGCTAAAGACAAAATCACCGATGAAGGATATGATCCGGAGTACGGAGCTCGTCCACTACGTCGTGCGTTGCAAAAACACGTAGAAGATCGTTTATCCGAAGAGTTATTAGAAGGTAAAGTTCTAATGGGTGGAAAAGTAATTGTAGATGTAGAAGATGACAAGTTCGTTGTACGTACGGAGAAACAAACTGTAGCAACTGAAAAATAATAATAGGATAATCCGGATAGCTCGCTCGCTTAGTTTTTAAAAAGCGTAGCGGGCTGTCCTTTTCGTATTTTCAAATAAGGAGAGAGTGTATGGCTAAGCGAAAGTCAAAGTTCATGTGCCGTTCTTGTGGATATGAGTCCGCTAAGTGGATGGGACGTTGTCCTGGTTGTGGGGAATGGAACACGATGGATGAAGAAGTAGAGATTGTGCAAAAAGGACCGCGTGCTGCATTTCAGCATGGTGACAGAGTGAAGCATAAAGCTTTGCCTATTAGTCAGGTAGAAATGGCTGAAGAGCCACGGGTTAAAACGGAATTAGAGGAATTAAACCGCGTACTCGGTGGTGGGATTGTTCCGGGATCGCTCATATTAATTGGTGGCGATCCAGGTATCGGGAAGTCTACATTGTTGCTACAAGTCTCATCGTTACTTGCGAATCAACAACAGCGTGTACTATATATTTCTGGAGAAGAATCGATTAAACAAACTAAGTTACGTGCAGAACGATTAGGCGTGAAGTCAGATGAGTTATATATTTATGCCGAAACTGATCTTGCGATGATTAATGAAACTGTGGATGAAGTGAAACCGAAATTTGTGGTTGTGGACTCCATTCAGACTGTTCATCATCCTGAAGTATCATCAGCGCCAGGAAGTGTATCGCAAGTTCGTGAATGTACAGCAGAACTAATGCGTATAGCGAAAACGCAAAACATTGCCATATTCCTTGTAGGTCACGTAACAAAAGAGGGACAGATTGCAGGACCGCGACTACTTGAGCATATGGTGGATACGGTTCTGTATTTTGAAGGAGAACGTCACCATACGTACCGCATTTTACGTAGCGTTAAAAACCGCTTTGGTTCTACCAATGAAATTGCAATCTTTGAAATGTTGCAGGCTGGATTAAAGGAAGTTTTAAATCCATCTGAAATGTTCTTGCGTGAGCGATCGCAAGGTGGAGCAGGCTCTACTATTGTCGCTTCCATGGAGGGCACACGGCCTATACTTGTTGAAATTCAAGCATTGATGACAGCATCAAGTTTCAATTATCCGAAGCGTATGGCGACCGGATTGGATCAAAACCGTGTACAGCTATTAATGGCGGTATTGGAAAAACGTGCTGGGATGCTATTGCAGACACAAGATGCGTATATTAAGGTTGCAGGCGGTGTTAAGTTAGATGAGCCGGCCATTGATTTAGCAGTCTTGCTAAGTATTGTTTCTAGTTATCGCGACACGGCTGTAGGCGCGCGCGATTGTTTTGTTGGTGAAGTAGGGTTAACAGGTGAGGTTAGACGGGTATCTAGAATAGAACAACGCGTTACAGAAGCGGCAAAGCTTGGCTTTGACCGCATCATTATTCCATCATCTAATTTGGGCGGTTGGGATATTCCAGACGGGATCGAAGTGGTGGGCGTTGAGACGATCACAGAAGCGTTAGGAATGGCCTTCAGATAATGTCTATTTATATGGCGGGATAAGTAGAAAGGTAAGAAACTTTCCCGCTATTTAGATAGTCCTAGTAGGGGGAGTGAGGAATTTTCAGAAATTCCTCACTTAACCTAAGCGGCTAACTGCAATTCGTTGTATACTATTAGGAAGGAAAAGGAGGTGGAAGAATATGTTGAAAAGAGTGGTCCAAGTTTCATTCTTATTAATCGGAGGAACTCTCGGTGTTTTATTTTTACCGTACTTATTCGCTATGTTTGAGTTTACATCACGCCCTATCATAGAAAATCCTTATGTAGAGGCAATTATAGGAGCTATCATTCTATTTTTATTAAGCTTATTTTTAACTGAACCGATTGTGAATTTTATTAAATGGATTGAAGAAAGACTTCTAAAAGCGCCGATCATGGATTTATTATTCGGTACGATCGGATTAGTCGTAGGGTTAATCGTAGCCTTTTTATTCAGTTTCGGACTAAGCGCAATTGGTTTTCCAGTAGTGTCTTCTGTTGTTCCTGTCTTATTGTCTATTCTTCTCGGCTATTTAGGTTTCCAAGTAGGTTTTAAAAAGTGGGAAGAGTTTATTAATGCATTTTCTAATTTACGCATGACAACAGCAAAAAAGAAAGAATCGACAGAACCTGTTGTCGCTCCACCACAAAAAGACGTATATAAATTACTGGATACAAGTGTCATTATCGATGGACGTATTGCAGATATAGTGGCGACAGGATTTTTACAGGGAATTTTAGTGGTGCCTCAGTTTGTACTGACTGAACTACAGCATATAGCCGATTCATCCGATACGTTGAAGCGAACAAAAGGTAGACGTGGCTTAGATATTCTAAAGCGTTTGCAAAATGATGATGGTCCTCAAGTGCTCATTACGGACGAAGATATTCTGAATGTAGCCGAAGTGGATTTAAAGTTAGTTAAACTGGCGAAGAAAATGGATGGATTGGTTGTAACCAATGATTTTAACTTAAATAAAGTCTCGGATTTGCATGGTGTTGCGGTATTGAATATAAATGATCTCGCTAACGCAGTAAAACCAGTAGTCATTCCGGGTGAAGAAATGCATGTAGTCGTAATCAAAGATGGTAAAGAGCATAATCAAGGCGTCGCATATTTAGATGATGGCACTATGATCGTCATTGAAGATGGTCGGTCTCATATCGGAGATGCTATTGACGTCGTAGTCACGAGTGTATTGCAAACATCTGCAGGACGAATGATTTTTGCTAAACCAAAAGGTCGATAACCAGCATAGAAAGCAGAGTGACAAACGTGAAATATACAGTGATGATTCCTGCTGCAGGAAGCGGTAAACGAATGGGGGCTGGACAAAATAAGCTCTTTCTGAAAATTGGAGAGCATTCAATTTTGTATCATACAGTCAGTGTGTTTCAAGAAGACCCTAATTGTGAAGAAGTCATTATGGCTGTGAAGCCGGAAGAGCAAGTTGCAATTGAAGAGATTCTCAAACAGTATCAACACGTGAAACCTATTACATTTGTAAAGGGTGGTGGTGAGCGTCAAAACAGTGTTGCGGCTTGTATCTCTGCTTACAAAGGGAAAGGTATTGTTCTCGTCCATGACGCAGCTAGACCTTTTTTGAATTCATCCATCATTACGGAACTGGTGCGTACTGCTAATGAAAAAGGTGCAGCTATAGCGGCAGTTAAGGCGAAGGATACGATTAAGTACGCGGTAGATGGTACTGTAAAAGAAACCTTGGATCGTGAAAAGCTGTGGCTCGTCCAAACGCCTCAGGCATTTCAATACGAATTGCTGAAAGAAGCATCGGAGTCGGCTATTGCAGAAGGTTTCCTTGGCACGGATGAATCCATGTTAGTGGAACGTCTTGGCTACAAAGTCCAAGTGGTGGAAAGCTCGTATGATAATGTAAAGATGACGACCCAAGAAGATCTTGCTATAGGTGAAATCTTATTGGCTAGAAGAAAGTAGGAGGAATAATTACATGTTTCGAATTGGACAAGGTTTTGATGTGCATGCATTTGAAGAAGGTAGACCACTCATTATCGGTGGTATTACCATTCCGCACTCAAAAGGATTGATAGGTCACTCCGATGCGGATGTGCTATTGCATACAGTAACAGACGCTGCACTTGGTGCAATTGGTAAAGTGGATATTGGTACACATTTCCCTGACACGGATGACGCGTTTAAAGACGCTGACTCTGCTGTTTTATTGGAAACTGTATGGGCGATGGTGAAAGAAGAAGGCTACCGTTTAGGTAATATTGATTGTACAATTATTGCGCAACGTCCAAAAATGGCACCGTACATTGGAGATATTCGTGAGCGCGTGGCGGAATTGCTCGAAGCGGATCTGTCGCAAGTGAATGTGAAAGCTACGACTACGGAACGTCTAGGCTTCCCAGGGCGTGAAGAAGGAATCGCAGCCATGGCAACGATTTTACTGATGAAAAACCAGTAACTTTCAAAACGTCCCTTAGAATGCTAAAATAGATAGGAAATTATATAAGAACGTAATCAATACGAAACGGAGAGGTAAATATTATGACACAAGAAGTACGTGTGCGTTATGCACCGAGTCCAACAGGCCAACTACATATTGGCGGCGCGCGAACCGCGTTATTCAACTATTTATTCGCTCGTCACTATGGCGGAAAGTTTATTGTTCGTATTGAAGATACAGATATAGCGCGAAATGTTGAGAGTGGTGAACTTTCACAACTTGAAAACTTGACGTGGCTCGGTATCCATCATGATGAATCCATTGATGTCGGTGGAGAATACGGCCCATACCGCCAAATGGAACGTCTGGATTTGTATAAGAAATATGCAGACGAAATGCTTGAAAATGGACATGCCTACAAATGTTTCTGTACACCTGAAGAGCTAGAAGCAAAGCGTGACGCACAGAAAGAAGCGGGAATCGCAGCACCTATGTATGATGGTACTTGTCGTCATTTAACAGCAGAACAAGTAGCGGAAAATGAAGCTGCCGGGAAGTCATACAATATCCGTATGCGTGTTCCTGAAAATACTACGTATACGATTGATGATCTCGTGCGCGGTGAAGTAACGTTTGAATCAAAGGACATCGGTGACTGGGTTATGGTTAAGACGAATGGAATTCCTACGTATAACTTCGCAGTAGTAGTCGACGATCACTTGATGAAGATCTCTCATGTTTTCCGTGGAGAAGAGCATCTGACGAATACACCAAAACAACTAATGGTATTTGACGTATTTGGTTGGGATCATCCACGGTTTGGTCATATGACGCTGATCGTCAATGAGGAACGTAAAAAGCTTTCAAAACGTGATGAGTCAATTATTCAATTCATTGCACAATATAAAGAGTTAGGCTATTTGCCTGAAGCGATGTTTAATTTCTTCTCCTTGCTTGGTTGGTCCCCTGTCGGAGAAGAAGAGATTTTCTCACATGACGAACTCGTAGAACAATTCGATGAATCTAGATTGTCAAAATCTCCTTCCATGTTCGATACGGATAAGCTGACGTGGATGAATAACCAATATATAAAAAAATTGTCCTTGGAAGAAGTAATTGAGTTAACATTGCCACATCTACAAGCGGCAGGATTGGTTTCAGAAAATATGTCTGCTGAGGAACAAACGTGGGTTCACGATTTGATCGCGCTATACCACGGCCAGTTGAGCTTTGGTGCTGAAATCGTCGAGTTATCCGCCCAGTTCTTCCATGACACATTGGAATATGATGAAACAGCATCTGAAATTTTGGCGAGCGAACAAGTGCCTGAAGTGATGACGTCACTTAAGAAGCAACTAGAAGAATTGGAAACATTCGATGCACCGTCTATCAAATCGGCAATTAAAGCAGTTCAAAAAGAAACAGGACATAAAGGGAAGAATTTATTCATGCCTGTGCGTGTCGTGGCGACTGGTCAGACATCAGGACCTGAACTACCGGATGCCATTGCACTTATTGGTAAAGAGAAAATCCTCCAACGCGTTGGAAGATTCGCAAAATAAACAATATTGACATTTCGATGAGTTTCTGTAAAATGAACTTAATATACCATTGTCATATAGAAAGCGTCGAAAAGGAAAGTACGTAGTGGATACTCTATAGAGAGGGTCATCTAGGCTGGAAATGACCTGAGTCGTTCACTATCGAAATGCACCTTTGAGCGATGAGCCGAAACTAGTAGTAGGCCATACGTACAGTCTGCGTTAAAGACATTAAGCGGGGGACAATTATGTCCTCAAGCGGAGTGGAACCACGCATTTAATGCGTCTCTGTCATCATACGTGACAGGGGCGCTTTTTTTATCTTAAGAAATTACGCTATAGGGAAAGTCGCCGTCATGGGAAAGAAGAAAAAAGGGGGAAGTTCATTGTTCAAACGTATGAAAGAAGATATTCGATGCATTTTCGATCAAGATCCGGCAGCTCGCAGCACGGTTGAAGTAATCTTAACGTATTCTGGGTTGCATGCAATTTGGATGCACCGTATTGCGCATGTATTTTATAAGCGTAATCTTCGGTTTTTGGCTCGGGTAGTATCGCAAGTTAGCAGGTTTTTCACAGGTATCGAAATTCATCCTGGAGCTGTGATAGGCAGACGTCTTTTCATTGATCATGGGATGGGTGTAGTCATAGGGGAAACATGTGAGATTGGCGATGACGTGACACTTTACCAAGGGGTTACATTAGGTGGAACAGGAAAAGAAGGCGGTAAGCGACACCCGACACTTTGTGATAATGTATTGGTTGCGTCGGGTGCCAAAGTACTTGGTTCCATTACGATTGGGGAGAATAGTAAGGTTGGAGCGGGCTCGGTCATCTTGAAAGAAGTGCCGCCAAACTCTACAGTAGTGGGGATACCAGGGAAAATCGTTATTTCAAATGGTGTACGTGTAAAGAATAAACTAGATCATTCCACGCAAGATCCAATTGCGGATGAAATCAAACGATTAGAAAAGCAAATTCAAGAGTTGAAGCTGCGTACTGAGCAGTTGGAAACCGTGAATGGAGAAAAGGGAGATTTACATGAGCATTCAACTTTATAATACATTGACACGCAAGAAAGAAAAGTTCATTCCAATAGAAGAAGGAAAGGTTAAAATGTATGTCTGTGGACCCACCGTTTATAATTATATTCATATCGGAAACGCTCGTCCTGTGATTGCATTTGATACGATTCGTCGCTACTTGGAATATCGCGGCTATGAAGTGAATTATGTCTCAAACTTTACAGACGTAGACGATAAAATCATT
Organism: Sporosarcina sp. P3; assembly: GCF_002743415.1. Taxonomy (NCBI): domain Bacteria; kingdom Bacillati; phylum Bacillota; class Bacilli; order Caryophanales; family Caryophanaceae; genus Sporosarcina; species Sporosarcina sp. P3. The sequence goes on along the minus strand of NZ_PDZE01000003.1, from coordinate 162,457 downwards.
AAAGCGGCAAATGACTTAAATGAAGAAGTAGGAGACTTGACTGAACGTTTCATTGCGGCTTATCACGAAGATGTCAGTGCTCTTGGTTGTGAAGTAGCGACAGCGCATCCTCGCGTAACGGAGCACATCGAAGACATTGTAGAATTTATTCAGGTTCTTATCGATAAAGGTTTTGCCTACGAATCTCGTGGGGACGTCTATTTCCGTACACGTGAATTCGAAGGCTATGGGAAACTTTCACACCAATCCATTGATGAATTAAAAGTAGGTGCGCGAGTAGAGGAAAATGCAATCAAAACAGACCCTCTTGACTTTGCGCTTTGGAAATCAGCGAAAGAAGGGGAAGTCTCATGGGATAGTCCTTGGGGCAAAGGTCGTCCGGGCTGGCATATAGAATGCTCGGTAATGGCCAAGCAGCTTCTTGGGGACACGATTGATATTCATGCAGGTGGGCAAGACTTAACATTCCCACATCATGAAAATGAAATTGCGCAATCTGAAGCGGCTACAGGTAAAACTTTCGCCAACTATTGGATGCATAACGGTTATATCAATATTGATAACGAGAAAATGTCGAAGTCATTAGGGAACTTTATTTTGGTACATGATATTCGTAAGCAAATAGACCCGAAGGTGTTGCGTTTCTTCATGCTTTCCGTACACTATCGTCATCCAGTTAACTTTGCACAGGATCTTGTAGAAAGCGCGGCGAATGGACTGGAACGTATCCAAACTGCGTACAGCAATTTGCAGCATCGTTTAACGATTTCGGCTGATCTAGCAGAAGACTCCGCATCATGGTTAAATAAGATTAACGAACAAATTAAGGCATTTGAAATGTCGATGGATGATGACTTCAATACGGCTAATGCGATTGCCGCCGTATTTGAACTATCTAAACAGGCAAATGTATACTTGCTTGAGAAAAATACAGACCGTCACGTACTTCAGCAATTCATCGATGCGTTAGATCAATTAATGGGTGTGCTTGGATTGCCATTTGATAGCGCGGATGAATTAGTGGATGACGAAGTAGATGCATTGATCCAAGAACGTCTTGATGCTCGAAAGAATCGTGATTTTGCACGTGCGGATGAAATACGCGATGAACTAAAAGCGCAGGGAATCATTTTAGAAGATACAGCACAGGGCACTCGCTGGAAAAGAGGGTAACGGTGTGGAGAATTTACGTGAAATAGACGTTAAACAACTCAATGCACTTGCTCTCGCATATATGGGCGATGCTGTATATGAAACAGCGGTCAGAGAGCATTTACTGCGCCATGGACGTGTAAAACCGCAAATTTTGCATAAAGAAGCTACACGCTTCGTTTCTGCAAAAGCTCAGGCGCGGATTATCCTAACGATGAGAGATCAACAAATTCTCACAGAAGAAGAATTAGCGGTAATGCGCCGTGGTCGCAATGCGAAAGCAGGGTCCGTCCCTAAAAACACTGACGTTACTACGTATAATTATAGCTCCGCATTCGAAGCGGTTCTCGGGTATGTACATTTATTGGATCGGCAAGAGCGTCTGGCTGAACTAATAGAGACGGCGATTCGACTAGTGGAGCATCCTGAGGAGGAGAAAGCATGACAGAGCTAGAAATTGAACTGATTGGTGGAAGAAACCCTGTTGTGGAAGCACTGCGTTCGGGCAGGCAATTGAATAAAATCTGGGTAGCGGAAGGTGTCAATAAGAAGAGTATAGGTGAAATAATAAAGCTCGCTAAAGAAGCAGGAGTGGTTGTGCAGACAGCTCCGAAGCAGAAACTAGATGGCATGACGGATCTGAGTCACCAAGGAATTCTCGCTTCAGTTGCTGCCTATGACTACGCGGAGTTGGAAGACTTATTCGCAATTGCTAAAGAGAGGCAGGAAGATCCGTTCTTCATTATTCTAGATGAGCTAGAGGATCCGCATAATTTGGGGTCTATCATACGAACAGCGGATGCTTCGGGTGTTCATGGCATCATTATTCCCAAAAGACGCGCTGTTGGTTTGACAGGCGTAGTAGCGAAAGCTTCGACAGGTGCGATTGAACATATACCGGTTGTGCGAGTGAATAATTTGTCTCAAACTGTGGACGAGCTTAAGAAGCAAGGGGTATGGATTGCGGGAACAGACGCTTCCAACTCCACGGATTATCGCCATATGGATGCAACGTTACCTTTAGCCGTCATAATAGGTAGTGAAGGAAAAGGAATGTCACGCATTTTGCGCGAGAGGTGTGATTTCCTTTATAGTTTACCGATGGTTGGCAAAGTTACGTCTTTAAATGCTTCAGTAGCGGCGGCGTTGTTGATGTATGAAGTTCTACGAAAGCGTCAATCCGCTCAGGCTCCGTCATGAAGAAAGATGTGCTGCTCGTTGATGGATACAACATCATCGGGGCGTGGCCTGAATTGCAGCAACTGAAACAAGAAGATTTTGCGCAAGCGCGTGATCGGCTTATCGAGAGGATGGCGGAATTCCAGGCTAATAGGGGATGGCGCGTTATTGTGATATTTGATGCCCACCTAGTGCCTGGTATCGAAAAACGAAAAAAGCAATATCGTGTGGAAGTTGTCTTTACTAGAGAAAACGAAACAGCGGATGAACGCATTGAAAAGTTGGTATCCGAATTATCCAATCGCTTGACGCAAATTCACGTAGCTACTTCTGATCTCGTAGAACAATGGGTAGTGTTTGCTCAAGGTGCACTTCGCATCTCTGCAAGAGAGCTGGAAATTGCTATGAAAGAAGTAGATCGTGTAATCGCACAAAGGTTAAAAGATTCATTAGAACAAAGGCCTCTATCAAAGATTCCTCTGACGGATGAAGTGGCAGCGGAATTTGAAAAAATGAGACGTGGTGGAAAATGAGTAGTTGACGTGAAATATTACCGCGTCTATACTGGCATATAAAACCAATTAGTACTCTGGGGTGGAGAGGTTGGTATGGGATATGGAAAATGTGAAAAGTAAAAACGGGTTTTCTAAACTATCTGATGAAGAAATGGTGGAATTGATCCATCTGGGAAATTCGGATGTATTGGATTTTCTAATTACTAAATTTCAGCCGATTGTCCGGATGAAAGCAAGAACATATTTCATTATTGGTGGAGATCGTGAAGATATCATGCAAGAAGGAATGATCGGACTTTATAAAGCCATACGTGATTTCCGTCCTGATAGATTAAGCTCTTTTAAAGTCTTTGCTGAGCTCTGTATTACGCGACAAATTATTACAGCTATCAAAACTGCCACGCGTCAAAAACATATTCCGCTTAATACGTCTATTTCATTGGACAAGCCAATGTATGATGAAGACCAAGAGAGGACGTTGCTCGATATCATAGCGGGCTCTACACTAGATGACCCTGAAGACTTGATGATCCATAAAGAAAACTTCACATTCATGGAAGAAGAGATGAATAAAGTGTTAAGTGGATTGGAAAGAGAAGTATTAACATTGTATTTAGAAGGTCAATCCTATCGTGAAATTTCTGAAGTGCTGAATCGCCAAGTGAAATCAATAGATAATGCTTTACAACGGATCAAACGCAAGCTGGAACACTCGATGGCAATGGATCTGGTACGCTAAACAAATCGAATGTAAATTGACATGTCGTTGGTTAAATGGTACTCTTTAGCAAGACTATTGTCTTGAATTAGGTGAATCAAAATGACGAAAAAAATAACTTTAAGCTGTGAGATATGTGGTTCGCGAAACTATTCTTTACCCGCTAGTAACAACAGTCGAGAGGGAAGAATGAGTATAAAGAAGTTTTGCAGTCATTGCAATGCGCATACATTGCATAAGCAAACCATTTGACCAGTTACATAGAGTTCGAATCAGAACGCTGTGTCATTCGGAAGGGTTGGAGAAGAATGGGCAAGATTACCGATTTTTTGAAAAAAGTCGTTTCGGAAATGCGGAAAGTAAGCTGGCCGAAACGTAAAGAATTAACAAAGTATACCGTAGTCGTTATTTCGACGGTTATTTTCATGGCGGTTTATTTCTTTGTAGTGGATCTAGGCATCTCCGGAGTAATGAAATGGTACACTAATCTGTAGTAAATAAAGTATGAATAGCGTGAGAATATCCCGTTTTGATGAATGAACGGGTTTTTTCAGCTTTAATTTAAGGGAGGGACGGACGCATAGTCCTCAATGTCATGGAAATGGATAAAAATTGGTACGTTGTGCATACGTACTCAGGGTATGAGAACAAAGTTAAGGCGAATCTTGAAAAACGTGTCGAGACAATGGGTATGTCAGACAAAATATTCCGTGTCGTCATTCCAGAAGAAGAAGAGACGGATATTAAAGATGGTAAAAAGAAGACTGTTATGCGTAAAACGTTTCCGGGCTATGTCTTGGTAGAATTGATCATGACAGATGATTCTTGGTACGTTGTTCGCAATACACCGGGTGTTACTGGGTTTATTGGTTCTTCGGGTGGGGGAGCAAAGCCTACTCCGTTGTTGCCGGAAGAAGTAGAATTCATCCTAAAACAAATGGGTGTAAAAGAACAGCGTGTAGATGTCGACTTCGGCGTAGGCGAAAGTGTGACGGTGCTTGAAGGGCCGTTTGCTCACTTTGAAGGTAAGGTAGAAGAGATCGAAACGGACAAAGGTAAAGTCATTGTGAGCGTCGATATGTTCGGACGCGAAACGAAGATGGAGCTTTCGTTCGATCAAGTAGAAAAAATGGATTGATGGGTAATAGGGATTTTCCTCTTGCCAAATCTGTGTAATGGTGGTATCATTTCAAAGGTCAGACTTAGTCTGTACGGATTAACCAATTCTACCGACATCGTCGGCAGGCACATATTTGAGTGGGAGGGGCAACCCAATGACCACATCACGGACTTAAGGAGGTGTGTCTCGTGGCTAAAAAAGTTACTAAAGTAGTGAAATTGCAAATTCCAGCTGGTAAAGCAAATCCAGCGCCACCGGTAGGGCCGGCATTAGGTCAAGCAGGTGTTAACATTATGGGATTCTGTAAAGAATTTAACGCTCGTACAGCAGATCAAGCTGGTCTAATTATTCCAGTTGAAATCTCAGTATTCGAGGACCGTTCATTTACATTCATCACAAAAACTCCGCCAGCAGCAGTTTTGCTGAAGGTTGCAGCAAACGTTCAAAAGGGTTCAGGTGAGCCTAATAAAAACAAAGTTGCTACGGTTAAGCGTGATAAAGTTAGAGAAATCGCAGAACAAAAGATGCCAGACTTAAACGCGGCGTCAGTTGAAGCGGCGATGGCAATGGTCGAAGGTACTGCTCGCAGTATGGGATTCAAAATCGAAGACTGATTTTGTTTTTTCATAATAAAGCAATTGTTTGAAGGTGAAGGCTGCGGTCGATTGAGATGCGCAGCCTTCATTAAGTGGGAGGTTTAATCCGTTAAAACCACAAATGAGGAGGAAAATTCTGATGGCTAAAAGAGGTAAAAAATTTGTAGATGCGGCGAAGCTTGTAGATCGCACAGCTACATACACTGCGCAAGAAGCAATTGAACTTGCTAAAAAGACAACTACTACTAATTTTGATGCAACAGTTGAAGTGGCTTTCCGTCTAGGTATTGATACACGTAAAAACGATCAGCAAATCCGTGGAGCAGTAGTGCTTCCAAACGGTACTGGTAAAACTCAACGCGTATTAGTATTCGCTAAAGGTGATAAAGTTAAAGAAGCAGAAGCTGCAGGCGCGGATTACGTAGGTGACGCAGAACTAATTGCTAAAATTCAACAAGGTTGGTTCGATTTCGACGTAATCGTTGCTACACCTGATATGATGGGCGAAGTGGGTAAGATTGGTCGCGTTCTTGGACCAAAAGGTCTTATGCCGAACCCGAAAACAGGTACAGTAACATTTGACGTAACGAAAGCTGTTGAAGAAATCAAAGCAGGTAAAGTTGAATACCGTGCGGACAAAGCTGGAATTATCCACGCGCCAATCGGGAAAGTATCTTTCGATAACGAAAAGTTGGAAGAAAACTTCTTAACAATCTTTGATACGATTCAAAAAGCTAAACCAGCAGCAGCAAAAGGAACATTCATGAAATCAGTAAACGTTACGACAACTATGGGTCCTGCTGTTAAAGTAGATCCGTCAAGCGTTACTGTTAAAAAATAATTGACAAGCACAAAGTGATCTGTTAAGATTACGCTTGTTATGATGATAACCATTTGTACCGAAGACAGCAGGTGTGGCTTGCCACTTAATGCTCCTGCCGAGGACAAGACGCTCTTTTTTAAAGATGACGACTTTTCTGCCCTCATGTCTTAGACATTGAGGGCTTTTTATATCGGTATAAGTGACCCTAATTACCAGGAGGTGTCAACATGAGCAAAATTTTAGAAGCTAAACAAGCGGTCGTTTCAGAAGTTGCAGAGAAGTTACAAGGAGCAGCATCTGTAGTAGTTGTCGATTACCGTGGTCTTACGGTTGCACAAGTTACAGAATTGCGTAAACAACTTCGTGAAGCAGGCATTGAGTTTAAAGTGTATAAAAACTCTATGGTGCGTCGTGCAACTGTAGATGCTGGACTAGAAAGCTTGAACGAAAACCTTACAGGTCCAAACGCTATAGCATTCTCCACAGAAGATGCAATAGCGCCAGCTAAAATCTTGAATGAATTTGCTAAAAAGAACGAAAAGCTTGAAATTAAAGCGGGTGTGATCGAAGGAAACGTTGCATCAGCTGAAGAGATAAAGGCATTGGCTACTCTACCGTCTCGCGATGGTCTACTATCTATGCTACTCAGCGTTCTTCAAGCGCCAGTACGAAACTTTGCACTTGCTACAAAAGCGGTTGCAGAACAAAAAGAAGAGCAAGGTGCTTAATTTCGCATTTTGACAGTGACCGGAACAAATTAGCCGGTTAAATACAATATTCCAGGAGGAACTTAAAATGACTAATGCACAAATTCTAGACGCAATTAAAGAAATGACAATTCTTGAACTAAATGACCTTGTTAAAGCAATCGAAGAAGAATTCGGCGTAACAGCAGCAGCACCAGTTGCAGCAGCTGGAGCAGTTGCAGAAGCAGCTGAAGAGCAAACTGAATTCGATGTAATCCTTGCATCAGCTGGAGATCAAAAGATCAAAGTTATCAAAGCTGTTCGTGAAATCACTGGCCTAGGATTGAAAGAAGCTAAAGCTCTTGTAGACGAAGCTCCTAAAGCTGTTAAAGAAGCAGCTTCTAAAGAAGAAGCAGAAGAAATGAAAGCTAAACTTGAAGAAGTTGGCGCATCTATAGAAATTAAGTAATTTCTATTTCCCTGAGAAAAGCCCGTCTATTTGACGGGCTTTTTTCTTCATATACAGATATTCTAACTCTACGCAGGAGGTGTATGTATGGGAGAGCATTATTATTCGAAAAATCCTCAAGTTTCAAGTGCCCCCAAGCAATGGAAAGCTGAGATTCGTAATAAAGTCTTTTCTTTTACAACGGATGCTGGCGTATTCAGTAAAGGTGGCATAGATGAAGGATCAAAATTACTCGCTGAAACGTTTAAAGAACCAACCATCAGGGGAGACTTGTTGGAAATAGGTTGCGGCTATGGGCCGATCGCGTTGTCTATTGCGTCGGAATTCCCTGAACGGCTTGTCCATATGGTGGACGTTAATGAGCGGGCATTGGTTCTATCTAAAACAAATGCGCAGCAAAACCAGATCACTAATGTACAAATTTATGAAAGTAGTGGAGTCGATCAAGTTCAATCTAACGACTTTGCTGCAATTATAACGAATCCGCCTATCAGAGCGGGTAAGCGTACGGTCTTTTCGTTCTACGACGGTGCTTATGCAAAACTGGCTTCAGGTGGGGAGTTATGGGTTGTCATTCAAAAGAAGCAAGGAGCACCGTCTACGGTGGATCACTTGAAGAAATTGTTTGGTAATGTGGATACGGTTGCTAAGAAAAAAGGCTACTTTATTTTGGTGGCCAAAAAAGATTGACAGGATCTATATCATGTAGTAGCATTATTAAATGCATAAATATTTATATTGCAGCTGTATGCCCTTTTGTGTGATATTGTAGAGGAAAAGGCATATTGATGTTTGGATAAAGATTGTGAAATCGAAAATGAGCTCTTGTCGGAACTCGTTTTCTTTTTGTTTTTTCGAAGTCACAGCGGAATTTCTGATTTTGCAAAAAACTAATATTGTCTTAATGAGGGGTGAATGAGTTGACAGGTCATTTAGTTCAGTATGGTCAACATCGTCAGCGTAGAAGTTTCGCGCGAATCAAAGAAGTACTCGATCTGCCGAATTTGATTGAAATTCAAACGGCATCTTACGAGTGGTTCTTAGAAGAGGGGTTACGTGAAATGTTCCGGGATATTTCGCCTATCCAGGATTTCACAGGTAACTTATCTTTGGAATTTATCGATTACAAACTGGGTGAACCAAAATATCCAGTAGACGAATCAAAAGAGCGCGATGTGACATATGCCGCACCACTTCGTGTAAAAGTACGTCTTCATAACCAAGAAACTGGCGATGTGAAGGAACAAGACGTTTTCATGGGAGATTTCCCACTTATGACGGAAAACGGAACATTCATTATAAACGGAGCAGAGCGTGTTATCGTTTCACAGCTCGTTCGTTCGCCAAGTGTTTACTATAATGATAAGACGGACAAAAATGGTAAGCGTGGATTTGGCGCTACTGTTATTCCGAATCGTGGAGCGTGGCTGGAATATGAAACAGATGCAAAAGACGTAGTACATGTCCGTATCGACCGTACTCGTAAGTTGCCAATCACTGTTTTATTGCGTGCGTTAGGCTTCTCTACTGATCAAGAAATCATCGACTTAATCGGTGATAATGAGTATTTACGGAACTCATTGGAAAAAGATAATACCGAGACTTCAGAAAAAGCGATGCTTGAAATTTATGAGCGACTTCGTCCAGGTGAACCACCAACACTAGACAGCGCAAGAAGTCTTTTGTATTCACGTTTCTTCGATCCGAAGCGCTATGATTTGGCGAATGTCGGTCGTTATAAAATGAATAAGAAGCTTCACTTGCAAAATCGACTGTTCAATCAAACAGCTGCTGAGACACTTGTCGATCCTGAAACAGGTGAGATTTTAGTGGAGAAAGATCAGCTGATCGACCGACGTACATTGGATAAATTACTACCGTTTTTATCTCAAGGTATCAATACTGAGTCGATCGAACATGTAGGGTCTATATTGGAAGAGCCAATGGTGATTCAAACGCTAAAGATTTACGCGCCGAAAAGTGAAGAAAAACAAGTAATAAATGTTATTTCTAATGCGGAAGTAGACGAGTCTATTAAACATATTACCCCGTCTGATATCGTTGCTTCTATTAGCTATTTCTTTAATCTTTTGCATGGTGTAGGACACACGGATGATATTGACCATCTTGGTAATCGCCGTTTGCGTTCTGTTGGTGAATTGCTTCAAAACCAATTCCGTATCGGTCTTTCCCGTATGGAACGTGTAGTTAAAGAGAGAATGTCCATCAACGACACGCAATCTATAGTGCCTCAGCAACTGATTAATATTCGTCCTGTTATTGCATCAATTAAAGAGTTTTTCGGAAGCTCACAGCTTTCTCAGTTTATGGACCAAACAAATCCATTGGCTGAATTGACACATAAGCGTCGTCTATCTGCACTAGGACCTGGTGGTTTGACTCGTGAACGAGCAGGTATGGAAGTTCGTGACGTTCACTACTCTCACTATGGTCGTATGTGTCCGATTGAAACGCCAGAGGGACCGAACATTGGTCTAATTAACTCGTTGTCTACATTTGCGAAAGTGAATCGATTTGGTTTCATTGAGACGCCTTATCGTAAAGTAGATCCTGAAACGAATCGTGTTACTTCGCAAATCGATTATCTAACAGCAGATATTGAAGATAACTATGTAGTGGCACAGGCAAACGCGCTGCTTGAAGAAGACGGATCCTTTACTAATGAAGGCGTGGTAGGACGTTTCCAAGGGGATAACACTGTATTCCGCCGCGAACAAATGGACTATATGGACGTCTCACCTAAGCAAGTTGTGTCGGCAGCTACTGCATGTATTCCATTCTTAGAAAATGATGACTCTAACCGTGCGCTAATGGGTGCAAACATGCAACGTCAAGCGGTTCCTTTATTAAATCCTGAAGCACCTCTTGTTGGTACGGGTATGGAACATATTTCTGCACGTGATTCAGGAGCAGCAGTTGTTTCTAAATACCACGGTATCGTAGAACACGTAGAAGCGAAGGAGATTCGTATTCGTCGTATTGAAGAAGTAGGCGGTAAAGAAGTCAAGGGCGACCTTGTTGTTTGTCGTTTATCTAAATTCATTCGTTCGAACCAAGGGACTTGCTATAACCAACGTCCGATTGTGAAAGTTGGCGATCGTGTAAAGCCGCTTGATATTCTCGCAGACGGACCGTCGATGGAACAGGGAGAACTTGCACTCGGTCGTAACGTTCTAACTGCATTCATGACATGGGATGGCTATAACTATGAAGATGCGATTATCATGAGTGAACGTCTGGTAAAAGATGATGTATTCACATCTGTTCATATTGAAGAGTATGAGTCGGAAGCACGTGATACAAAGCTTGGGCCAGAGGAAATCACGCGTGATATTCCAAATGTCGGAGAAGACGCTTTGCGCAACTTGGACGACAGAGGAATTATCCGTATCGGTGCAGAGGTTCGCGATGGCGATATCTTGGTCGGTAAAGTAACGCCTAAGGGAGTTACGGAATTGACTGCCGAAGAACGTCTTCTGCACGCAATCTTTGGGGAAAAAGCACGCGAAGTTCGCGATACATCATTACGTGTACCTCACGGGGCAGGCGGAATCGTTCTGGACGTTAAAGTCTTTAACCGTGAAGATGGCGATGAGTTATCTCCAGGAGTTAACCAGTTAGTGCGTGTATATATCGTACAGAAACGTAAAATCTCTGTCGGAGATAAGATGGCAGGACGCCACGGTAACAAAGGTGTTATTTCTCGGATCTTACCCGAGTCGGAAATGCCGTTCTTGCCAGACGGTACACCGATCGATGTCATGTTGAATCCACTTGGTGTTCCATCACGTATGAATATCGGACAGGTCCTTGAAATGCATCTCGGTATGGCTGCACGTAGTCTAGGTATTCACACTGCTTCTCCTGTATTTGACGGTGCGAACGAGGAAGATGTTTGGAACACAATGGAAGAAGCTGGTATGAACCGTGACGGTAAAACCATGTTGTACGATGGCCGTTCAGGTGAACCATTTGATAACCGCGTGTCAGTCGGCGTTATGTACTTGATTAAACTTGCCCACATGGTAGACGATAAGTTGCACGCGCGTTCTACTGGACCATACTCACTCGTTACACAGCAACCACTTGGTGGTAAAGCCCAATTCGGTGGACAACGTTTCGGGGAGATGGAAGTATGGGCACTAGAAGCTTATGGTGCTGCTTATACATTGCAAGAAATCTTAACAGTCAAATCTGATGACGTCGTAGGTCGTGTGAAAACATATGAAGCGATTGTCAAAGGGGATAGCGTTCCTCAACCAGGAGTACCTGAATCATTTAAAGTACTAATCAAAGAGCTTCAAAGTTTAGGGTTAGACGTGAAAATGTTGACGGAAGAATTTGAGGAAATTGAGCTGCGAGATCTAGATGATGAAGAAGATTTGCAACCAACTGACGCATTGAACTTGATGAAAGAAGATCAACCGATCGCCTAAACTAAAAGCGAAAAGCGCCGTTTAGCCTCGACAGCCGCTGGAAGGGTAGCAGTGAAAGGGACATTTTCCTTTCGAAGGCATCCTGAAACGACCCGAGAAGCTGGCACTTATAGCTAGATGTCACCTAAAGCGAAAAACATTGATCTGAAATATAAAAAACGAACAAAAACGAATAGAAGAGGGCTTCGAGCACCCTCTTCTATTCTATTCAGTAAGATGAACGTCTTACGTGAATGCACTACTACAAGTTAAGTTGACTGATAAGCCATTATGGCGATTAGACTAAAGGGAGGTTGGCTCCTTGATAGATGTTAATAATTTTGAGTATATGAAAATTGGCCTTGCTTCACCTGACAAGATTCGTTCTTGGTCTTATGGAGAAGTGAAAAAACCTGAAACTATTAATTACCGTACACTAAAACCGGAGAAAGACGGATTGTTCTGCGAGAGAATATTCGGTCCAACGAAAGACTGGGAATGTCACTGCGGTAAATACAAACGAGTTCGTTACAAGGGTGTCGTTTGTGACCGTTGTGGAGTAGAAGTAACGCGCCAAAAAGTACGTCGTGAACGAATGGGTCACATCGAGCTTGCGGCACCTGTCACGCACATTTGGTACTTCAAAGGGATTCCTAGCCGTATGGGCTTAATTCTGGACATGACACCGCGTGCGTTGGAGGAGATTATTTACTTCGCGTCTTACGTAGTTGTCGAACCGGCAGATACACCACTTGAGCGCAAGCAATTGCTCTCTGAAAAAGAATACCGTCTATACCGTGAAAAGTATGGTTCTAAATTCCAAGCTGCAATGGGTGCAGAAGCAATCGAGCAACTACTTCGTGCAATTGACTTGGATAAAGAAACGGATTCATTAAAAGAAGAGTTGAAAACAGTACAAGGTCAGCGTCGTACGCGTGCAATCCGACGTCTAGAAGTTGTAGAATCATTCCGAAACTCTGGAAATCGACCGGAATGGATGGTGTTGGAAGTACTACCTGTCATTCCTCCTGAATTGCGTCCGATGGTCCAGCTAGATGGTGGACGTTTTGCAACATCTGATTTAAATGATCTTTATCGTAGGGTTATTAACCGGAATAACCGCCTAAAGCGACTATTGGATCTGGGAGCGCCTGGTATTATCGTTCAGAACGAGAAGCGTATGCTTCAAGAAGCAGTAGATGCACTTGTAGACAATGGCCGTCGTGGAAGACCTGTAACAGGTCCAGGTAACCGACCATTGAAATCCCTTTCTCATATGCTAAAAGGTAAGCAAGGGCGTTTCCGTCAAAACTTACTTGGTAAACGTGTAGACTACTCTGGCCGTTCGGTTATCGTAGTAGGTCCTAACTTAAAAATGTACCAATGTGGTCTGCCTAAGGAAATGGCGATCGAGCTATTTAAGCCGTTTGTCATGAAAGAGTTAGTAGAACGCAACTTGGCGCATAACATTAAGAGTGCGAAACGAAAGATTGAACGCCTTCATTCTGAAGTATGGGATGTACTGGAAGACGTCATAAAAGAACACCCAGTACTTCTTAACCGGGCACCGACGCTTCACCGTCTAGGTATCCAAGCATTCGAACCGATACTGGTTGAAGGACGCGCTATTACGTTGCACCCGCTCGTATGTACAGCTTATAACGCTGACTTTGATGGTGACCAAATGGCTGTTCACGTACCGCTATCTGCTGAAGCGCAAGCTGAGGCGCGCCTATTGATGCTGGCTGCTCAAAACATTTTGAATCCAAAAGACGGGAAGCCAGTCGTTACTCCTTCACAGGATATGGTTCTTGGAAACTATTACTTAACAGTCGAGCGTAAAAACGCAGCTGGAGAAGGTTCTGTGTTCAGTGATCCAAATGAAGCGTTAATCGCTTATCAAACAGGGCACGTTCACTTGCATTCCCGCATCGCGGTTCAGGCTGGCAGTATTAACAATCCAACATTTACAGATAAACAAAATAGTCAGCTATTGCTAACGACGGTGGGTAAAATTATTTTCAACGAGATTCTACCGGAAACGTTCCCGTACATCAACGAACCGACGAATGAAAACTTACAAGTGGAGACGCCTGAGAAGTACTTCATCGACGGTACAGTTAATGTAAAGGAACACTTGCAAGAAGCAGAACTGATCACACCATTTAAAAAAGCAATCCTTGGGGAAATTATCGCGGAAATCTTCCGTCGCTTCCACATTACAGAAACTTCTAGAATGTTGGATAGAATGAAAAACCTAGGATTTAAATATTCTACTCGCGCTGGCATCACGATTGGTATTTCCGATATTGTGGTTTTACCGAATAAAGCAGAAATACTTAATGAAGCGCAAGAAAAAGTTGATAAAGTAACGCAACAGTTCCGACGTGGTTTAATTACCGAAGAAGAACGATATGATCGTGTCATCTCTTATTGGAGCCATGCGAAAGATGTGATCCAGAATAAGCTAATGGATTCATTGGATATTGAAAACCCAATCTTCATGATGAGTGACTCTGGAGCTCGTGGTAACGCATCAAACTTTACACAGCTAGCTGGTATGCGTGGACTAATGGCCAACCCGGCTGGACGGATTATTGAACTTCCGATCAAGTCTTCTTTCCGTGAAGGTCTGACGGTACTCGAGTACTTTATCTCGACACACGGTGCGCGTAAAGGTCTTGCTGATACAGCATTGAAGACTGCCGACTCAGGATACTTGACTCGTCGTCTCGTAGATGTAGCGCAAGATGTCATTGTTCGTGAAGAAGATTGCGGAACCGATCGTGGTCTGGCAATCACAGCATTAACCGAAGGAAATGAAATGATCGAAACATTGTTCGAGCGGATTGAAGGTCGACACACGAAGAAGACGATCAAGCATCCTGAAACAGGTGAAGTCATTCTTGCGAAAAACGGATTGATCACTGCAGATATAGCTAACGTAGTAATTCAAGCAGGCATTGAAGAAGTGACAATTCGTTCGGCATTTACTTGTAATACAAAACACGGCGTATGTAAAAAATGTTACGGTATCAACTTAGCTACTGGTGAAACGGTAGAAGTAGGAGAAGCAGTGGGAATCATTGCGGCACAATCTATCGGAGAACCAGGAACGCAGTTAACGATGCGTACATTCCACACAGGTGGAGTAGCCGGAGACGATATTACACAAGGTCTTCCACGTATTCAGGAGATTTTCGAATCCCGGAATCCGAAAGGTGTAGCGGTTATTTCTGAGATTGCAGGTACTGTAGTTGAAATTGATGAAATTCGCGAAGGTATGAAAGAAATCACTATTGAAGGTGAAGTGGAAACACGTAAATATCCTACGTTGTACAATGCGCGTTTAAGCGTAGAAGTTGGCGATGTGGTTGAACGTGGACAAACTATTACCGAAGGTTCTATTGATCCTAAACAATTAATCGTAATAAAGGACGTTTCAACTGTACAAGAGTATCTGTTGAAAGAAGTTCAAAAAGTTTACCGAATGCAAGGTGTAGAGATTGGTGATAAGCACGTTGAAGTAATGGTACGTCAAATGCTTCGTAAAGTTCGAGTAATTGAAGCGGGAGATACTGATCTTCTTCCAGGTTCATTACTGGATATCCACCAATTCTCTGAAGCGAACGCAAAAGTGTTGTTAGCAGGCAAAGTTCCGGCTACTTCACGTCCGGTTATTCTCGGAATTACGAAAGCTTCACTTGAAACTGAGTCATTCTTGTCGGCCGCATCGTTCCAGGAAACAACAAGAGTTCTTACGGATGCAGCGATTAAAGGTAAGACAGATGAGTTGCTAGGACTGAAAGAAAACGTCATTATTGGTAAGTTGGTCCCTGCAGGTACTGGAATGCAGAGATACCGCCAAATTACAATGGAACGTGATGAAGTAGAAGAAACTATTACAGCTGAATAAAAATAAACGGGACATCGTTCCCGTTTATTTCTTAAATTTGTTGACAAGTCATTCTAGAAATGATAATATACAAAAGGTTGATAGTTGTTGACCGTTAACTTTTCAGAAAGAAAAAATGTTCTTTTGAATAAGTGCAAGGCGATAAGCAATCATCATTATAAAATAACAGTAAGCAGAGATCTCTGGAGTTACTGTCACCCGTTTTTGTGTGTGCACGCACAAGAACTTTGTTTTTACTTAAAAATGAACCACCTGGGTGTGTGGTATTATAAAAAACTCGGAAGGAGGAACAACCTGATGCCTACAATTAATCAATTAGTCCGCAAACCTCGTAAATCGAAGTCGGAAAACTCTAAGTCACCGGCTCTAGGAAAAAGCTACAACAGCTTTAAAAAGTCTATGACTGACGTGAACTCACCACAAAAAAGAGGTGTTTGTACACGTGTTGGTACTATGACTCCTAAGAAGCCGAACTCGGCACTACGTAAGTATGCTCGTGTTCGTTTAACTAATACATTAGAAGTAAACGCATATATTCCAGGTGAAGGCCACAACTTGCAAGAACACAGTGTGGTACTAATCCGTGGAGGACGCGTAAAAGACTTACCGGGTGTTCGTTACCATATCGTACGTGGCGCACTTGATACAGCTGGAGTTACTGGCCGTATGCAAAGCCGTTCAATGTATGGAGCTAAAAAGCCTAAAGTTAAGAAGTAATACAAAACTAACAATATTGAAAGGAGGAACTAATTATGCCTCGTAAAGGTCCTGTTACAAAACGTGATGTACTACCTGATCCGATTTATAATTCCAAGCTTGTAAGCCGCCTTATCAACAAAATGATGGTAGACGGTAAAAAAGGTACTTCTCAAAAGATTCTTTATGGAGCGTTCGAAATTGTTAAAGAACGTTCTGGACAAGAGCCACTCGAAGTATTCGAAGCAGCTTTAAATAATGTAATGCCAGTTCTTGAAGTGCGCGCTCGCCGTGTAGGTGGAGCTAACTATCAAGTACCGGTTGAAGTACGCCCTGAACGTCGTTCTACTCTAGGCCTTCGTTACCTTGTAAACTATTCACGTACACGTGGGGAGAAAACAATGGAAGAACGTCTAGCGAACGAAATTCTTGATGCATCAAACAACACAGGTGCTTCTGTTAAACGCCGTGAAGAAATGCATAAAATGGCTGAAGCCAACAGAGCATTCGCTCACTATCGCTGGTAAGGTCGGATAAACAATAGCAGTAATCCGAAACGGAAGGAGATTACAAAATGGCTAGAGAGTTCTCACTAGAGAATACTCGTAACATTGGTATCATGGCTCACATTGACGCTGGTAAGACAACGACAACAGAGCGGATCCTTTTTTACACAGGTAAAATCCACAAGATTGGTGAAACGCACGAAGGTGCATCACAAATGGACTGGATGGAGCAAGAGCAAGAACGTGGAATCACGATTACTTCTGCTGCAACAACAGCAGCATGGAAAGGTCACCGCGTAAACATCATCGATACACCGGGACACGTAGACTTCACAGTTGAAGTTGAACGTTCACTTCGTGTGTTGGATGGTGCTGTAGCAGTACTTGATGCACAATCAGGTGTAGAACCACAAACAGAGACAGTTTGGCGCCAGGCGACAAACTATAAAGTACCACGTCTCGTATTCGTAAACAAAATGGATAAAACAGGTGCTGATTTCCTTTATTCAGTAGGTACACTACGTGAACGCCTACAAGCGAATGCACACCCTATCCAATTGCCAATTGGTGCGGAAGATAACTTCTCAGGAATTATCGACTTAATCGAAATGAAGGCAACTATGTATGGAAATGATCTAGGAACAGATATTACAGAGGAAGAAATTCCTGCTGAACATCTTGAACTAGCTAAAAAATACCGTGAGAGCCTAATTGAAGCTATTGTAGATTTCGATGAAGATCTTATGGAAAAATATCTTGGCGGCGAGGAACTTACAACAGAAGAAATTACAACAGCTATTCGTAAAGCTACGTTGGCAGTCGAATTCTACCCTGTTGTTTGTGGTACTGCTTTCAAAAACAAAGGTGTACAACTAGTACTAGATGCGGTAGTAGACTATCTACCATCACCACTTGATGTACCACCAATGATGGGCTTTAACCCCGAAACTGAAGAAGATGAAGTGCGTGAGTCAACTGATGAAGCACCATTCTCTGCTTTAGCATTTAAAGTCATGACGGATCCTTACGTAGGGAAGCTTACATTCTTCCGTATCTACTCAGGAGTTCTTCAGGCGGGTTCTTATGTAACAAACTCTACAAAAGGCAAGCGCGAACGCGTAGGACGTATCCTACAAATGCACGCTAACAGCCGTGAAGAGATTTCTGAAGTACACGCGGGTGAAATTGCTGCTGCTGTTGGTTTGAAAGATACAACTACTGGAGACACACTATGTGACGAGAAACAATTGATCATTCTTGAATCAATGGAATTCCCTGAGCCGGTTATCTCTGTAGCAATCGAACCAAAAACAAAAGCGGACCAAGATAAAATGGGCCAAGCCCTTGGTAAGTTACAAGAAGAGGATCCAACATTCCGTGCGCATACAGATCAGGAAACAGGAGAAGTAATCATCGCGGGTATGGGTGAACTTCACTTGGATATTATCGTCGACCGTCTACGTCGTGAATTTAAAGTGGAAGCAAACGTGGGTGCACCACAAGTATCTTACCGCGAAACATTCCGTCAGTCAGCTGAAGTCGAAGGTAAATTTGTTCGCCAATCAGGTGGACGTGGACAGTTTGGTCACGTATGGATCGAATTTGGTCCAAACGAAGAAGGAAAAGGATTCGAATTCGTGAATAATATTGTGGGTGGATCTGTTCCTCGTGAATACATCCCAGCAGTTGAAGCAGGAGTTCGTGATTCATTAGATAACGGTATTTTGGCTGGATATCCTTTAATCGATGTCAAAGCACGCCTGTTTGACGGATCTTACCATGACGTTGACTCCAACGAGATGGCATTTAAGGTCGCTGCGTCAATGGCTTTGAAAAATGCTGCATCAAAATGTGATCCTGTAATTCTTGAACCAACAATGAGAGTAGAAGTTATCATTCCGGAAGAATACATGGGCGATATCATGGGTGACATTACATCACGCCGTGGCCGTGTAGAAGGTATGGAAGCTCGTGGTAACGCACAAGTAGTTCGTGCAATGGTTCCACTTGCTGAAATGTTCGGTTATGCAACATCTCTACGTTCAAACACGCAAGGACGAGGAGTGTTCTCAATGGTGTTTGATCACTATGAAGAACTTCCAAAATCTATCGCTGAAGAAGTAATCAAGAAAAACAAAGGTGAATAATACAGTTCATCCTTGTTTCCTATAAGTAATACTTGTAAGATATGGATAGTCGAGGGGACGCTTTCGGCTTCCATGCTAAAAAAACTAAACTTGTTCAAATTAAGGGAGGACCTCTAAAATGGCTAAAGAAAAATTCGACCGCTCCAAGGAGCACGCAAACGTAGGAACAATTGGTCACGTTGACCATGGTAAAACAACTTTGACTGCTGCAATCGCAACAGTTCTTTCTAAAGCACAAGGTGGAGAAGCAAAGTCATACGCTGACGTTGATAACGCACCTGAAGAAAAAGAGCGTGGAATTACAATCAGTACTTCACACGTAGAGTACGAAACTGATAAGCGTCACTACGCACACGTTGACTGCCCAGGTCACGCTGACTATGTTAAAAACATGATCACTGGTGCTGCGCAAATGGACGGCGGAATCCTAGTAGTATCTGCTGCTGATGGCCCGATGCCACAAACTCGTGAGCACATCCTTCTTTCTCGTCAAGTAGGTGTTCCTTACCTAGTTGTCTTCATGAACAAATGTGACATGGTAGATGACGAAGAACTACTTGAATTAGTAGAGATGGAAATTCGCGAACTTCTTTCTGAGTATGACTTCCCTGGTGATGATATTCCAGTAATCAAAGGTTCAGCTCTAAAAGCTCTTGAAGGTGAGCCTGAGTGGGAAGAAAAAATCATCGAACTTATGCAAGCTGTAGATGACTATATCCCAACTCCAACACGTGATACTGAAAAGCCATTCATGATGCCAGTTGAGGATGTATTCTCAATCACAGGCCGTGGTACAGTAGCAACAGGACGTGTTGAGCGTGGAGTAGTTAAAGTCGGAGATGTTGTTGACATCATCGGTCTTGCTGAAGAACCAAAATCTACAACTGTAACAGGTGTAGAGATGTTCCGTAAACTTCTTGACTATGCAGAAGCTGGCGACAACATCGGAGCTCTTCTTCGTGGTGTTGCTCGTGAAGATATCGAACGTGGACAAGTTCTTGCTAAGCCAGGAACAATCACTCCACACACTCAGTTCAAATCTGAAGTTTATGTTCTATCAAAAGAAGAAGGTGGACGTCACACTCCATTTTTCTCAAACTACCGTCCTCAGTTCTACTTCCGTACAACTGACGTAACAGGTATCATTCAACTTCCTGAAGGCGTAGAAATGGTTATGCCTGGAGATAACGTTGAAATGACAGTTGAACTTATTTCTCCTATCGCGATTGAAGAAGGTACTAAATTCTCAATCCGTGAAGGTGGACGTACAGTTGGAGCTGGCGTTGTAGCAACAATCACAAAATAATTTTTTGATCCCGCCTTTAAGGCGGGATTTTTTTGTTTTCAGTAATACCAAAGTCAGTAACGTATATCCGAGCGTATCCCGAGCCACTGTACAGAGAAATGTAAATGGGATTCTATAAACGACCTTCAAATCACGTGCAAATTGCAAGAAAAGGTGGTAGGATAGTAAACGGATTAAAAGTTAAACTAATTTCTTCAAAAGGGTTGCGCAAACCTTTTATATTATGTATAATGTTGAATGTTGGTCTTTGACTGCGATGAAGCGAGAGGTTACCGATACACCCGGCCGCTTTGCCATGGCGCGTGTAAGGAAAATTTTCGTGGAGAATTGTCTAGAAAATAGGCGAAAGGGAGGGAAAGTAATGGCAAAACAAAAGATTCGTATTAGATTGAAAGCTTACGATCACAGAATGATCGATCAGTCAGCTGAAAAGATTGTTGAAACGGCTAAACGTTCTGGAGCTAGTGTTTCAGGTCCAATTCCGTTGCCAACTGAAAGATCAGTTTACACGGTATTGCGTTCTGTTCACGTATATAAAGATTCACGTGAGCAATTTGAAATGCGTACTCACAAACGTTTAATCGATATCGTGAATCCAACACCACAAACGGTGGATGCACTTATGAAGCTTGATTTACCATCAGGCGTCGACATCGAAATTAAACTATAAAACATAAAAAACAAACAATATTACAGGAGGTGTGACTAATGACCAAAGGAATCTTAGGAAGAAAAGTCGGAATGACGCAAGTATTTGCTGAAAACGGCGATCTAATCCCAGTAACAGTGATTGAAGCTGCTCCAAACGTTGTACTTCAAAAGAAGACAATCGAAACAGACGGCTACGAGTCAATCCAAATAGGATTTGATGATAAACGTGAAAAGCTTTCAAACAAGCCTGAGCAAGGCCACGTAGCAAAAGCTAACACGGCACCTAAGCGCTTCATTCGCGAAGTTCGCGGAGCTGACGTTAGTGCATACGAAGTTGGTCAGGAAGTCAAAGTCGATACGTTCGCAGAAGGCGAAGTAGTAGACATTACAGGAGTTTCAAAAGGTAAAGGATTCCAAGGTGTTATTAAGCGCCACGGTTACTCACGTGGACCAATGACTCACGGATCACGTTTCCACCGCGCACCAGGTTCACTTGGAGCAGTCGATGCACAACGCGTATTCAAAGGAAAGAAATTACCTGGACGTACTGGTGGCAAAACAGTAACGATCCAAAACGTTGAAATCGTTCGAGTTGACGCTGAGCGCAACTTGTTATTAGTAAAAGGTAACGTTCCTGGCGCTCGTAAATCACTTGTACAAGTGAAAAGTGCTATCAAAGGAAACTGAGTAAAACAGAAAGGAGGAAACAGGAATGCCTAAAGTATCTGTAGTAAGTCAAACAGGTTCTGCTGTCGGCGACATCGAACTAAACGATGCGATTTTTGGAATCGAGCCGAATGAAGCAGTATTATTCGAAGCAATTGTTCAACAACAAGCCTCTTTACGCCAAGGTAATCACAAGGTTAAAACTCGTGCGGAAGTGGCAGGCGGCGGTCGTAAACCGTGGCGTCAAAAGGGTACAGGTCGTGCTCGTCAAGGTTCAATCAGATCACCACAATGGCGTGGAGGCGGTATCGTATTTGGTCCATCACCACGTAGCTACAGCTATAAAATGCCTAAGAAAGTTCGCCGTTTAGCACTTCTATCCGCTCTTTCTACGAAAGTAGCAGCTGAAGAATTAATCGTTCTAGAAAACTTAGCATTTGATGCACCAAAAACAAAAGGCTTTGTAAAAGTTCTTGAAGATCTTTCAATTACTAAGAAAGCATTATTTGTTACAGCTGATCCAGAAGAAACAGTAGCGTTGTCTGCTCGTAATATTCCGGGAATCAGCGTCATTTCAGCGAATGGTATTAACATTCTTGACTTAGTCGGACATGACCAGCTAGTTATGACAAAAGCAGCAATAGAAAAAGTCGAGGAGGTGCTTGGTTAATGGAAGCACGTGATATTCTGAAACGTCCGGTCATTACCGAGCGTTCTTCTGAACAAATGGAAGACTTAAGAAAATATACATTCGAAGTTGATACACGCGCGAACAAAACGCACGTGAAACAAGCTGTTGAAGAAATCTTCGGTGTTAAAGTAGAAAAAGTTAACGTGATGAACTACAAAGGTAAGTTCAAGCGTATGGGGAAACATGCTGGTTATACGAACAAACGCCGCAAGGCAATTGTTACACTAACTACAGATTCCAAAGATATCGAACTTTTTGAAATGTAATTAACTCATACTAAATGAAGGAGGGAACACAAAATGGCGATTAAGAAGTACAAAGCTACCTCCAACGGACGTCGTAACATGACTTCTTCTGACTTTGCTGAGATTACAGCTAGCAAACCGGAAAAATCATTGCTTGCACCAGTAAAGCGTAAAGGCGGACGTAACAACCAAGGTAGAATGACAGTTCGTCACCAAGGTGGAGGACATAAGCGCCAATACCGTGTCATCGATTTCCAACGTCGGAAAGATGGCATTCCAGGACGCGTTGCTACGATCGAATACGATCCAAACCGTTCAGCAAACATCGCATTAATCAACTATGCAGATGGAGAAAAGAAATATATCCTTGCTCCTAAAGGATTGACAGTAGGTTCCACAATCATTTCAGGACCTGAAGCGGATATTCGCGTAGGAAACGCTCTACCATTAGAGAACATTCCTATGGGATCTACGATTCACAACATTGAAATGAAGCCAGGCAAAGGCGGACAACTAGTTCGTTCAGCAGGAACATCAGCTCAATTACTAGGACGCGAAGGCAAATACGTCATCATTCGTCTACAGTCAGGTGAAGTTCGTATGATTCTTGCTACTTGCCGTGCTACAATCGGTCAAGTTGGTAACGAACAGCACGAATTGATCAACATTGGTAAAGCAGGTCGTTCACGTTGGTTAGGCAAACGTCCAACTGTTCGTGGATCTGTAATGAACCCTAATGATCACCCACACGGTGGTGGTGAAGGACGTACGCCAATCGGTATGCCAAGTCCTGTTACTCCTTGGGGTAAACCAACTCTTGGATTCAAGACACGTACGAAGAACAAGAAATCAGATAAGTTTATCGTTCGTCGTCGTAAAAAATAATGTTATTGCACTGCGGTTCAGTAGATGGACCGTAGTACATACTCGGAAGGAGGTTCCAGAATGGGCCGCAGCTTGAAAAAAGGACCTTTTGCAGATGACCATTTACTAAAAAAGGTTGACGCACAAAAAAATGCAGAAAAGAAACAAGTTATTAAAACATGGTCACGCCGTTCAACAATCTTCCCGACTTTCATCGGATTAACGATTGCAGTATATGATGGACGTAAACACGTACCTGTTTATGTAACAGAAGATATGGTAGGTCACAAACTAGGTGAATTCGTACCTACACGCACATACAGAGGCCATGGTGCCGACGATAAGAAAACAAAACGCTAATTTGAGAGGAGGTTATCCTGATGCAACAAGCTAAAGCATCTGTACGCACAGTCCGTATTGCTTCTCGCAAAGTTCGTTTGGTCGTTGATCTTATCCGCGGCAAGAATATAGGTGAAGCTATGGCTATTCTACGACTTACGCCTAAAGCGGCATCTCCAGTCGTGGAAAAATTATTGAAATCTGCAATTGCAAACGCTGAACACAACTACGAAATGGATACTGAGAACTTAATCGTCAGTGAAGTATTCGTAGACGAAGGACCAACAATGAAACGTTTCCGTCCACGTGCACAAGGTCGTGCGAGTGCGATTAACAAACGTACAAGCCACATCACATTAGTGGTATCTGAAAAGAAGGAGGGGTAATTAGTGGGCCAAAAAGTACATCCTAATGGACTCCGTGTAGGCGTCATCCGTGACTGGGACTCAAAATGGTACGCGGAAAAAGACTATGCGTCCTTACTACATGAAGACTTAAAGATCCGTGAATACATCGAAAAGCGTCTTATTGAAGCATCAGTTTCAAAAGTTGAAATTGAACGTGCTGCTAAGCGTGTTAACATTACAATCCACACTGCAAAGCCAGGTATGGTTATCGGTAAAGGTGGTTCCGAAGTAGAAACACTTCGTAAGCAACTTAACGAGATCACAGGCAAGCGTGTACACATCAACATCGTAGAAATCAAACGTGCTGACTTGGATGCGAGATTAGTCGCAGAATCAATCGCTCGTCAATTAGAAAGTCGTGTATCATTCCGTCGTGCACAGAAACAAGCGATCCAACGTACTATTCGTTCTGGCGCAAAAGGAATCAAAACACAAGTGTCTGGTCGTCTCGGCGGTGCTGATATCGCTCGTGCAGAACACTACAGTGAAGGAACTGTCCCTCTTCATACATTACGTGCAGATATAGATTATGCACATGCTGAAGCTGATACTACTTATGGTAAGCTTGGTGTAAAGGTATGGATTTATCGTGGTGAAGTCCTTCCAGTAAAAGTTAAGAAGAACTCTGGGGAAGGAGGCAAATAATATGTTAATGCCTAAACGTGTAAAACATCGTCGTGTATTCCGTGGGAAAATGCGTGGTGAAACAAAAGGTGGCGCTACAGTTCAATTTGGTGAATATGGTCTTCAAGCTCTAGAAGCAAGTTGGATCACAAACCGTCAGATTGAATCTGCTCGTATTGCTATGACTCGTTACATGAAACGTGGCGGTAAAGTATGGATCAATATTTTCCCGCACAAACCATATACTAAAAAGCCTCTAGAAGTCCGGATGGGTTCCGGTAAAGGTGCTGTTGAAGGCTGGGTTGCAGTTGTGAAACCTGGTAGAGTAATGTTCGAAATTGCAGGTGTTTCAGAAGAGGTTGCTCGTGAGGCACTTAGACTTGCATCGCACAAACTTCCTGTAACAAGCAAGTTTGTAAAACGACAAGAAATTGGTGGTGAGTCTAATGAAAGCTAATGAAATTCGTGACTTAACAACTGCAGAGATCGAGCAAAAAGTGAAATCACTTAAAGAAGAGCTTTTCAACCTTCGCTTCCAGTTAGCGACAGGTCAATTAGAAAACACTGCACGCATCCGTGAAGTACGCAAATCGATTGCGCGCATGAAAACTGTAATACGACAAAGAGAAATCAGTGCAAATAACTGATGAAGGAGGTTGCAGCCATGACTGAGCGTAACCAGCGCAAAGTATACACAGGCCGTGTGGTTTCCGATAAAATGGATAAAACCGTAACGGTAATGGTAGAAACATACAAAAAACATTCTTTATACGGTAAGCGTGTAAAGTACTCTAAGAAACTTAAAGTTCATGATGAGCTAAACGAAGCGAAAATCGGCGATGTTGTTCGCATTATGGAAACTCGTCCATTATCGGCAACTAAGCGTTTCCGTCTTCTAGAAGTCGTTGAAAAAGCGATCATCATCTAATTGGTTTTTAACCCAGATTTCGGAAGGAGGTAACCTCGATGATTCAACAGGAAAGTAGAATGAAAGTTGCTGACAACTCTGGTGCACGCGAAGTACTAACAATTAAAGTACTAGGCGGATCAGGTCGTAAAGTAGCTAACATCGGTGATGTAGTTGTTGTTACGGTTAAGAAGGCAACACCAGGTGGCGTTGTTAAGAAGGGTGACGTCGTTAAAGCGGTCATTGTTCGTACGAAAAGTGGAGTTCGTCGTAAAGACGGTTCATACATTACATTCGATGAGAATGCTTGCGTTATTATCCGTGATGATAAAGGGCCACGTGGAACACGTATTTTCGGACCGGTTGCTCGCGAACTACGCGACAGCAACTTTATGAAAATCATTTCACTTGCTCCAGAAGTTCTTTAATTCTAATGACAGAGCCAGTCAAGGAGGTGCGATAAATGCACGTTAAAAAAGGCGACAAAGTAATGGTGATCTCTGGGAAAGATAAAGGCAAAACAGGTGTGATCCTAACTGCTTATCCGAAAAAAGACCGTGTGCTTGTTGAAGGTATTAATATCGTCAAAAAACACACAAAACCGAACCAAGAAAATCCACAGGGCGGAATTGTAAGCCAAGAGTCTACAATTCATGTCTCAAACGTGATGGCAATCGATCCTAAAACAGGCGAGCCGACTCGTGTAGGTTATAAAATGGAAGACGGTAAAAAAGTACGTATTGCAAAAAAATCCGGTGAATCACTGGATAAGTAAGTATTGCATGAAAGGAGGTCCGACTGATGAGTCGTTTGAAAGAGAAGTTTTTTAAAGAAATCACACCTGCTCTAATGAGCAAGTTTGAATATACATCTGTTATGCAAGTACCTAAAGTAGATAAAATCGTTATCAACATGGGTGTTGGTGATGCTGTCCAAAATACAAAAGCACTTGATGCAGCTGTAGAGGATCTTGCAACTATTTCAGGTCAAAAACCAGTCATTACTAAAGCGAAAAAATCTATCGCAGGATTCCGTTTACGTGAAGGTATGCCGATCGGAGCAAAAGTAACGCTTCGCGGTGAGCGTATGTATGAGTTTCTCGATAAATTAGTTTCAATCTCATTACCACGTGTACGTGACTTCCGTGGCGTTTCTAAAAAAGCGTTTGACGGTCGCGGTAACTATACTCTTGGTGTGAAAGAGCAACTTATTTTCCCTGAAATTGACTTCGATAAAGTATCAAAAGTACGAGGGATGGATATCGTCATCGTGACGACAGCTAACACTGATGAAGAAGCACGTGAGTTGCTTGCACAGTGTGGCATGCCATTCCAAAAGTAAAATAATAGGGAGGCGAAAACGTGGCTAAGAAATCTATGATCGCTAAACAGAAACGTACGCCAAAGTACAAAGTACAAGAATATACACGCTGCGAACGTTGTGGTCGTCCACATTCAGTATATCGCAAATTTAAACTTTGCCGTATTTGTTTCCGCGAACTTGCATACAAGGGACAACTTCCTGGCGTTAAAAAAGCCAGCTGGTAAACCCCTAATTAGGGAAGGAGGTTAATTCAAATGACAATGAGTGATCCGATTGCAGATATGCTTACACGCATCCGTAATGCGAACATGGTTCGCCACGAGAAGCTTGAGGTACCTGCTTCAAACGTAAAGAAAGAAATCGCCGAGATCTTAAAACGAGAAGGTTTCGTTCGTGATGTGGAATACGTGGAAGATAACAAACAAGGCATCATCCGCATTTTCCTAAAATACGGTCAAGATAACGAACGCGTTATCAATGGCTTGAAACGTATTTCTAAACCAGGACTTCGTGTATATGCTAAATCAAACGAAGTACCTAAAGTACTTAACGGCTTAGGTGTTGCACTAGTTTCTACATCAAACGGTGTATTAACAGACAAAGAAGCCCGCGCTAAACAAGTCGGCGGAGAAGTCGTCGCTTACGTTTGGTAATTAGCAACAATTGAATGGAGGTGCAATAGAATGTCCCGTATTGGTAATCGTCAGATCGAAGTTCCTGAGAGTGTTACTGTAACAATTTCAGATGAAAACTTCGCTACTGTTAAAGGTCCGAAAGGTGAACTTTCGAGACAATTAGATAAAGAAATTACGATCACTCAAGAAGACAACGTAATTACATTTACTCGTCCTTCTGAATCAAAAGCTCACCGTTCAATTCACGGTACTACACGCTCTGTTCTTAACAACATGGTAGTGGGAGTATCTACAGGTTTTGAACGCACACTTGAATTAGTTGGTGTTGGATATCGTGCTTCTATGCAAGGGAAGAAACTTGTATTGAACGTAGGTTATTCACATCCAGTAGAGTTCACACCAGAAGAAGGTGTAGAAGTTGAAGTTCCAGCGAACACGAAAGTAATTGTTCGCGGATACAACAAAGAACACGTAGGTGCTCTTGCTTCTAACATCCGTCAAGTACGTCCACCAGAGCCGTATAAAGGCAAAGGTATTCGTTATGAAGGCGAAATCGTTCGTCGTAAAGAAGGTAAAACAGGTAAATAATACCGCTAGAGGTATTTGGAAGGAGTGACTCCGATGATCACGAAACAAGATAAAAACGCTGTCCGTAGAAAGCGTCACGCACGTGTGCGTACGAAAATCAGCGGAACTGCAGAGCGTCCACGTCTAAACGTTTATCGTTCAAACAAGCACATCTATGCACAATTGATTGATGACTTGAATGGCGTAACAATCGTTAGCGCTTCTACAAGAGATAAAGATGTTGAGGCAGGATCTACAGGTAACACTGAATCTGCAGCTAAAGTCGGCGAGCTTATTGCAAAGAAAGCTGTTGAAAAAGACGTCAAAACGGTTGTATTCGACCGCGGCGGATATCTTTTCCACGGCCGTGTAAAAGCATTAGCTGACGCTGCACGCGAAAATGGTCTGGAATTTTAATTAAGAGGGAGGGACATATTTCATGCGTCGTAATGATCAGAACAAAAGTGAGTTTGAAGAACGCGTAGTAACGATCAACCGCGTTGCGAAAGTTGTAAAAGGTGGACGTCGTTTCCGCTTCACTGCACTTGTCGTAGTCGGAGATAAAAATGGTCGTGTCGGTTTTGGTACTGGTAAAGCACAAGAAGTTCCAGATGCAATCCGTAAAGCAATTGAAGATGCGAAGAAAAACTTGATTGTAGTGCCAATGGTCAAAGGTACAACTCCACATGAAGTAATCGGACGCTTTGGTGCAGGACAAATCCTCATCAAGCCAGCTGCTCCGGGTACTGGTGTTATCGCAGGTGGACCTGTCCGTGCGGTACTTGAACTTGCAGGCATCACGGATATTCTTTCTAAATCTCTTGGATCAAGCACACCAATCAACATGGTACGTGCAACAATCGAAGGGTTGCAGAATTTGAAACGCGCAGAAGACATTGCCAAATTGCGTGGTAAATCCGTAGAAGAACTGTTAGGTTAAGGGGGGAAATACAATGACGAACAAACTTGAAGTCACCCTTACGAAAAGTGTTATTGGTTCAAAGCCAACACAGCGTAAAACAATTGAAGCACTAGGCCTTCGAAAGTTAAATCAAACAGTTGAGCATCAAAGCAATGATGCCATCCGTGGTATGCTCACAAAAGTTAGCCACTTGGTAACCGTTAAAGAAATTTAAGTACTATTTTACAATAAGGAGGTGCCGATAAGATGAAATTACATGAGCTAAAACCAGCTGAGGGATCTCGCAGAAACCGCAAACGCGTTGGTCGTGGTATTGGATCTGGAACAGGTAAGACTTCTGGTAGAGGTCATGACGGTCAAAACGCTCGTTCAGGCGGCGGTGTACGTCTTGGTTTCGAAGGTGGACAAATTCCTCTTTTCCAACGACTTCCTAAGCGTGGGTTCACGAACATCAATCGTAAAGATTATGCCATCGTTAACCTTGATACATTAAATCGTTTCGAAGAAGGCACGGAAGTAACACCGGAATTGCTAATTGAAACTGGTGTTGTAAGCAATGCTAAGTCTGGCATCAAGATTCTGGGTAACGGAACACTTGATAAGAAGATCACAGTACGTGCTAACAAATTCTCCGCTTCTGCAAAAGAAGCAATTGAAAAAGCAGGCGGGCAAACAGAGGTGGTATAATGTTTCAGACAATCTCTAATTTCATGCGTGTGAAGGAGATCCGGTCTAAAATAATTTTCACCCTCCTAGTGCTCATCGTTTTTAGACTAGGGACATTTGTTCCGGTTCCAAACGTTGATGCAACTGCTTTACAACAATCGGATAACCAGTTTATCGGATTCTTGAACACATTCGGTGGAGGAGCATTATCCAACTTCTCGATCTTTGCAATGGGGATTATGCCGTATATCACGGCATCCATCATTGTACAACTCTTGCAGATGGATGTTGTTCCAAAGTTTACTGAGTGGTCAAAACAAGGTGATGTCGGAAGACGTAAACTTGCACAATTCACAAGATATTTCACGATCGCTCTAGCCTTTATTCAAGCACTGGCCATGTCGTTTGGTTTCAACCAAACATTTGGTGGTACACTGATTCAAGACAATAGCGTATCTACGTATATTACAATTGCGATTGTGTTGACTGCTGGTACAGCTTTCCTTTTATGGCTTGGCGAACAAATTACTGCAAAAGGCGTGGGGAATGGTATTTCCATCATTATCTTTGCAGGGATTGTTGCCGGCATTCCAAATGCTGTTAATCAGTTGTATGTAACGCAAATTCAAGACGCTGGAGATGCACTATTTATTAGAATTGCAACAATGGTCTTACTGCTAATCGTGATCGTAGCCATTGTGGTCGGAGTTATTTACTTCCAAGAAGCATTGCGGAAAATTCCGATTCAATATGCGAAACGTGTCTCGGGACGCAATCAGTCTGTTGCAAGTCAACAAACACATTTACCTTTGAAATTGAATGCTGCAGGAGTTATCCCGGTAATCTTTGCGGTGGCATTCTTCATTACGCCACAACAAATCGCTCCATTTTTCGGTGAGAACAGTGTAACTAAAACGATTATTCGGATCTTCGATTATACGAATCCAATCGGAATGATTTTATATGTAGCACTTATTATCGCATTTACGTATTTCTATGCATTCATTCAAGTGAATCCAGAAAATATGGCAGAAAATCTGAAAAAACAAGGTGCATATATTCCAGGAATTCGTCCAGGAGCAAACACTCAAAAGTACTTAACAAGTACTCTGTATAGACTAACGTTCGTCGGCTCGATTTTCCTAGCCGTCGTAGCGGTTATGCCAATCTTCTTCATCAACTTGGCGAATCTGCCTCAATCCGCTCAAATCGGCGGAACGAGCTTGCTCATTGTAGTAGGGGTTGCCCTTGAATCAATGAAGCAATTAGAATCACAATTAGTGAAGAGACATTACAGAGGCTTTATGAAATAAAAAGCAATAGCCTGACCTATTGTTAACAAATGGAGGGCAAGGACGTATGAATATCGTATTAATGGGTCTGCCTGGTGCTGGTAAAGGCACACAAGCAGACAAAATTGTCGAGAAATACGGAATCCCCCATATTTCTACAGGCGATATGTTCCGTGCTGCCATCAAAGATGGCACGGAACTTGGAGTTAAGGCAAAATCGTTCATGGATCAAGGAGCATTAGTTCCTGATGAAGTTACCATTGGTATCGTGCGTGAACGTTTAAGCAAACCGGATTGTGACAAAGGATTCTTGCTTGATGGCTTCCCTAGAACAGTTCCACAAGCTAAAGCACTAGATGCTTTACTTAAGGATTTGGGAAAAAGCATTGAGTATGTATTGGACATAGAAGTCGATACAGAGGAATTAGTTGCAAGGTTATCTGGCCGTCGAATTTGTAAAGTATGTGGCACATCGTATCACTTGATCTTCAACCCACCAAAGGTAGAAGATGTGTGTGATAAGGATGGTGGCGAACTTTACCAACGTGCAGATGATAATCCGGATACTGTCATGAATCGTCTGGAAGTAAATATGAATCAGACAGCTCCTTTACTCGACTTTTATGGCGAAAAAGGTGTACTGACTAAAATTAATGGCCAACAGGATATTAATCTTGTATTCAAGGACTTAGATGCTGTTTTGCAACAAGGTAAAAAGTAATCAATCCTTTTCGGGCACATCTTCATCATTGTTCGGAAGGTAATGGATGAAATCGAACTGCAAATACATTAAGTTCCTGTTATAAGATCAATGAGAGTTTATCATTAATTCCTTGGTAGTTCCGACATGCATTCTATTGCCAATGGCAGTATAATATATACTTGGCACTGCAACGAGGGCAATAAAGGATCTCATTCGTGATTTATGCGAAACAGCGAAATGTGGCAGACGTCTTTCGAATATCACTCATGCTAACTGGACATATGTTGAAGGAAGCCTTTTGAAGGCAACTGATGCCGCTCGATGGTGAAAGCCTTTATTGGATATAGAAGGGAGACAGGATTGATGGCGAAGGACGACGTAATTGAGGTAGAAGGAACTGTTCTTGAAACGTTGCCGAATGCGATGTTTAAAGTGGAGTTAGAGAACGGACATACTGTGCTTGCACACGTGTCAGGTAAAATTCGTATGCACTTTATTCGTATTCTGCCAGGCGACAAGGTGACATTGGAACTTTCACCTTACGATTTAACACGTGGTCGTATCACATACCGTTTCAAATAAACTTTTGCACTCCCGAAATACTGAAGGAGGTTGGGTAAGATGAAAGTAAGACCATCTGTAAAACCGATCTGCGAAAAATGTAAAGTTATTCGTAGACGCGGCCGAGTAATGGTAATCTGTGAAAATCCAAAGCATAAACAAAGACAAGGCTAAAACACAAGGAGGTGCACAACTTATATGGCACGTATTGCTGGTGTAGACGTTCCGCGCGATAAGCGCGTTGTCATTTCATTGACATATATATTCGGTATTGGTAAAACAACTGCACAATCAATTTTAACTGCAGCTGATGTTTCAACAGAGACTCGCGTTCGTGATTTAACTGACGCTGAGCTTGATAAGATTCGTGAACAAATTGACGGCTTGAAAGTAGAAGGAGATCTTCGTCGTGAAACTTCTCTAAATATCAAGCGTTTGATGGAAATCGGTAGTAACCGTGGTATCCGTCACCGTCGTGGATTGCCTGTTCGTGGACAAAACACGAAAAACAATGCACGTACGCGTAAGGGTCCTAAACGTACAATGGCTAACAAGAAAAAATAATTAGGTAAAGGAGGGTTCTTTCCAACATGGCACGTAAACAACAAACTCGTAAACGTCGTGTAAAAAAGAATATTGAGACTGGTATCGCACATATCCGTTCAACGTTCAATAACACTATCGTAACTATCACGGATAGCCACGGTAATGCACTTTCATGGTCTAGCGCTGGTGCACTTGGCTTTAGAGGTTCCCGTAAATCCACTCCATTTGCTGCACAAATGGCTGCTGAAACTGCAGCGAAAACAGCAATGGAACACGGTTTAAAATCATTGGAAGTAACAGTTAAAGGCCCAGGTGCTGGTCGTGAAGCGGCTATTCGTTCACTACAAGCTGCTGGTCTTGAAGTTACTGCAATCAGAGACGTAACTCCGGTTCCGCACAATGGTTGTCGCCCGCCAAAACGTCGTCGCGTATAATCGGTTTGAATCTATTGGATTAAGAAAGACATTTTTTGTTAATACTGTTGAAATAGACTATCTATTATCAGTGAATTCAATAAGGTTAAACCAATATAGAGACGTTTTGAGGAGGGTAAATAAATGATCGAGATTGAGAAACCAAAGATTGAAACAGTAACGATCGGTGAAGATTCACAGTTCGGTAAGTTTATTATCGAACCTTTAGAGCGTGGATATGGAAACACCTTAGGGAATTCCTTGCGCCGCATTCTCTTGTCTTCATTACCAGGAGCTGCTGTGACATCTATTCAAATCGATGGTGTACTTCATGAATTCGCTACAATTGAAGGTGTCGTCGAAGACGTATCTACAGTTATTTTGAATGTGAAGAAACTAGCTCTCAAAATTTACTCAGACGATGAGAAAGTTATTGAGATCGATGTGAAAGGTGAAGGCGTCGTGACGGCTGCAGACATCACACATGATAGTGATGTTGAAGTATTAAATCCAGATCTCCCGATTGCTACTCTCGGTAAAAATGGACATTTACGTATGCGTATGTATGCTGTACGTGGACGCGGATATGTTCCTTCCGATCAAAACAAACGTGAGGATCTAGCGATTGGTGTAATTCCAATCGACTCGATTTACACTCCTGTATCACGCGTTAACTTCCAAGTTGAAAACACTCGCGTCGGACAAAGTACCAACTTTGATAAGTTGACACTCGATGTATGGACAGATGGAAGCATTGGTCCTAAAGAGGCAGTATCACTTGGAGCTAAAATTCTTACAGAGCATTTGAATATATTCGTTGGTATGACTGACGAAGCACAAACTGCAGAAATCATGGTAGAAAAAGAAGAAGACCAAAAAGAAAAAGTTTTGGAAATGACAATTGAAGAACTTGATCTTTCTGTCCGTTCTTATAACTGCTTGAAGCGTGCAGGCATCAATACGGTTTTAGAACTTGCTAACAAGTCTGAAGACGAAATGATGAAAGTGCGAAACTTAGGCCGTAAATCACTTGAAGAAGTGAAAGCTAAATTGGATGAGCTAAACCTTGAGTTACGCTCTGAAGAATAACTGACATATATTGAAGGAGGGTAACTTCAAATGGGATACAGAAAACTTGGACGCACAAGTTCACAACGTAAAGCAATGCTTCGCGACTTAACGACAGATCTTATTATTCATGAGCGCATCCAGACAACTGAAACACGTGCTAAAGAATTACGTAAAGTAGTTGAAAAGATGATCACTCTTGGAAAACGCGGAGATCTTCATGCACGTCGTCAAGCGGCTGAATATATTCGTCGTGAAAAGGTGACTGTTGAAAACGGAGAAGGCGAAGAAGCAACAGTGTTTGCACTTCAAAAGTTGTTTGATACAGTAGCACCACGTTATGCAGATCGCCAAGGCGGTTATACACGTATAATGAAAATGGGACCTCGCCGTGGCGATGGCGCACCAGTAGTTATTATTGAACTGGTGTAATTCCAACACTTCGAGGGTGTGTCTGTCACGCACAGCACACCCTTTTATTACAACTACGAGATTTATACGACATAAAAGCTGAGTGTTATGATCCGCGAGTAATCGACTGGTCTAGCTCTACGTACCTCATCTGAGATGTCGGCATGAGCACCCGGCATTTTCGTTTTCAAAGGCGCATTCCTTAGATGAGGTACGCGCTTTTTTTTTATACATAAGAATAATTGATTACATAGAGCTTATATTGATCCATAGCAACAGCTAAGAGGAGGAATCTAAATGAAGGAAATAGCGTCGATGCACCAGGTAGAGTTCTCTTACGATATGGAGGATGAAGACTCTTCACCTGAGTCAACTAAGGCATTGAATAATGCGTCTTTCACTTTGTATGAAGGAGAATGGCTGGCAGTTGTAGGACATAACGGTTCTGGTAAGTCGACGCTAGCAAAGCTGTTGATTGGCTTGATGTTTCCTTCATCAGGTGAAGTACATCTCTTCTCGGAACGATTATCAGAAGAAAATCTTTGGGAAACACGTTCACGTATGGGTATTGTCTTTCAAAACCCCGATAATCAGTTTGTCGGATCTACGGTACAGGATGACGTAGCTTTCGCACTAGAAAATAACGGTGTACCATACGACATGATGGTAAAACGTGTTCAAGAGGCTTTAGAACAAGTGAAGATGACGGATTACATTAATCATGAGCCACATCATCTATCAGGCGGTCAGAAGCAGCGTGTAGCGATTGCAGGCGCATTAGCATTGCATCCCGAGCTACTTATTTTGGATGAAGCCACTTCCATGTTGGATCCGAAAGGACGTGAAGAGGTCATTGAGATCGTCAAGAAGTTGCGATCGGAAATTGGTTTGACTGTGTTATCCATTACACATGATTTAGAAGAAGTATTATTGGCAGATCGTATATTGGTAATGAATGAAGGACAAGTATTGATGGTAGGTACACCACAGGAAATTTTCCGCCAAGGTACTGAGCTCGAAAAGATTGGGCTCGATCTGCCTTTTGCTTTACGCGTTTCTGAGTTAGTAAGAGCAGCTGGCGTAGAGTTGCAAGGCAATCATATGACAGAAGAAGAGTTGGTGAATGAATTGTGGACATTTCACTTCAGCAAGTAGGATACTTATACGCTAAAGATTCACCGTTTGAGAAACGTGCTTTGCACGACGTGACAGCTACGATCCCTTCAGGCTCTTATACATCAATTATTGGTCATACGGGCTCAGGGAAGTCGACTCTATTGCTTCATTTGAATGGGTTGCTAAAGCCGTCTGAAGGTATCGTCCAAATAGGTGACACGATGATTACTGCCCAAACTAAAGGTAAGCAGATGAAGGAAGTACGGCACCAAGTAGGGATTGTGTTTCAGTTCCCTGAACATCAGTTATTTGAAGAAACAGTTGAAAAAGATATCATGTTCGGTCCCATAAATTTTGGTGTGCCGAAAGAAGAAGCAAGAGCTCGCGCACATGAATTAGTGAAACTGTTAGGTCTGCCGGATGATGTGTTGCAGAAGTCTCCTTTCGAACTGTCAGGAGGTCAAATGCGGCGCGTTGCGATTGCAGGTGTCTTGGCGTTCAAGCCATCTGTCTTGGTCCTTGACGAGCCTACAGCGGGGTTGGATCCTAAAGGTCGTAAGGAGATTATGGAGTTATTCCATCATTTGCATAAGACGGAGAGTCTAACGACCATTCTTGTGACCCATAGTATGGAAGATGCGGCACGTTACAGTGATCGAATCCTGGTGATGCATGAGGGGACAGCCGTGATGGAAGGGACGCCTGAAGAAATATATAGTATGGAAGACGAGCTTCATTCATTTCGACTCAGCATCCCGCGTTCCGTGCGTTTTCAGCGTGAGATTGAAAAGATGAGTGGTCAACGTTTCGATCGTATTGCACTTACGGAAGACATATTGGCACAAGAATTAGCAAAAGCTATTGCAAGAAAAGAGGAGCGGCCATGTTAGAAAAAATGATTATAGGCCGTTTTATTCCAGGTACATCCATTGTGCATCGTATGGATCCTCGTTCCAAATTGCTCTTTGTCTTTCTGTTTGTAGTAGCGGTATTCTTGGCTAATAACGTTGTGTCCTATGCCATTTTGCTTGGCTTCACAGCATTTGTTATTGCACTTGCCCGAATTAGACCGTACTTTTTGATTAATGGATTAAAACCAGTCATTTTTTTGATCATTTTTACTCTTCTATTACATATTTTCTTTACACGCGAAGGACCTATTATATTTGAATGGAAGTTTATCAAAATATATGAAGAGGGATTGCGAATGGGTATATTTATATCCATCCGATTTTTAGTTCTTGTTTTGATTACGACAGTATTGACACTAACCACTTCACCGATCTCGATTACGGATGGATTGGAAACGTTGCTCAATCCTTTTAAAAAGCTGAAATTGCCAGTACATGAGTTGGCATTGATGATGTCCATATCACTACGTTTTATTCCAACCTTGATGGATGAAACGGATAAAATTTTAAAGGCACAATTAGCTAGAGGGTCTGATTTAAGTACCGGTTCCATCAAAGAACGGGTGCAGGCAGTCATTCCGTTGCTTGTCCCACTATTTGTTAGTGCGTTTAAGCGTGCGGAAGATTTGGCGATCGCTATGGAAGTGCGTGGCTACCGTGGTGGAGAAGGTCGCACAAGGTTCCGTCAGCTGTCTTGGCACATAAGGGATACTGCTGTTCTGATCACGTTTGTGCTATTAGTAGGTGTATTGCTGTGGGTGAGGAAGTGAATAAATTGAAACGAATGAAAGCAACTGTTTCGTATGACGGGACGTATTTTGCCGGCTATCAATCGCAACCAAACATGCGGACAGTTCAAGCTGAGATTGATAAAGCCCTTGTTAAATTGCATAAAAACCCGACATCACACGCGGTAGCAAGCGGACGAACCGATGCCGGTGTTCATGCGTTAGGTCAGGTCATTCATTTTGACACACCTCTTGATTTAGGTGATCGTTGGCTGATGGCATTGAATGTATTGCTACCTAAGGACATTCGTATAACTGCGATTGAACAGGTGTCTAAAGACTTTCACGCCCGTTACGGTGCAAAAGGCAAAACGTATCGATATAAATGGTCCTATGGAGAATTGCAAAGTCCATTCGAACGTAATTTTGCTGTTCATTTAGGTAGATGGAATCCGGATATAGAACGAATGAAGGCAGGTGCTGCCTATTTAATCGGTACACATGACTTTACAAGTTTCTGTTCGGCGAAGACCGCTACTTCGAATAAAGTCCGCACGATCCGAAAACTAACACTTGAACGGCATCAGGACGAACTAGTTCTTGAAGTGGAAGGAGATGGATTTCTTTACAATATGGTTCGTACGATTGCTGGTGCTTTGTTAGCAGTCGGCATTGGTTGGGACGAGCCTGAAGATATCCAAAAAATACTCGAGGCGAAAGATCGCCAAAGAGCAGGGAAAACTGCGGCGGCACACGGTTTGTACTTACTAGAAGTCACATATTGAAGTCATGGCAACTAATCCTGGCGTATACATAAAAACGCTTGACTTTATTGGCAATAAAGGATAACATGATAAATGGTATTTCAATAACCCCACAAACAAGCCCCGGAAGTTTATTTGTGTTTAGGGATAGAGAAAACAGGGAACAGATTTGATATTTTAGGAGGAAATACAATATGCGCACAACATTCATGGCTAAAGGTCACGAAGTCGAACGTAAATGGCTAGTTGTCGACGCTGAAGGACAAACGCTTGGTCGTCTTGCTTCAGAAGTTGCAACTCTTTTACGCGGTAAACATAAACCAACGTTTACACCACATGTTGATACAGGCGATCACGTCATCATCATCAACGCTGAAAAAATCCAATTGACTGGTAACAAGTTGAAAGATAAAATGTACTACCGTCACTCTGGTTACACAGGTAGCATCAAGTCACGTACTGCTCTAGAAATGCGTACAAACTACCCTGTAAAAATGCTTGAACTTGCGATTAAAGGAATGCTTCCAAACGGTCCTCTAGGTCGTCAAACAATCAAGAAATTACACGTATTTGCTGGTCCAGAACATCAGCATGCAGCACAAAAACCAGAAGCTTTCGAGCTTCGCGGTTAATTAAGAGGAGGAAACCCACTTGGCACAAGTACAATATATCGGCACTGGCCGTCGTAAAAGTTCAGTAGCTCGTGTACGTCTAATTCCTGGCGAAGGCAAAATTGTCGTCAATAATCGTGACGTAGAAGACTACGTACCATTCGAAACACTTCGTGAAATCATTAAACAACCACTAGTTACAACGGAAACACTTGGAAGCTACGATATCCACGTTAACGTTCACGGTGGAGGTTACACAGGTCAAGCAGGCGCAATCCGTCACGGCGTTGCTCGTGCATTGCTTACTGTAGATCCTGATTTCCGTGCAGCACTTAAATCAGCAGGATTCCTAACACGTGATCCACGTATGAAGGAACGTAAAAAATATGGTCTTCGCGGCGCTCGTCGTGCACCTCAGTTCTCAAAACGTTAATATTGATTTCATATCAACCTTTACAACCTCTTTCCGAGTTTTTGGAAAGAGGTTTTTTAGAGTTTTAAATTTCTTCCCGTAATTAACACTGTAGTCTATCCTAATAGTTCATAACCCACTAATTCAAGTAGTGAGTAGTTTGTAAATGTATAGCTATGCTTGACTTTGACTGCGATATTCTAAAATGTAAAGATTTACTGAATGCCTCTAGCTTGCGATCATGGTTGCACTGAGGACGAGTTTTCTTGAGAATAGAAAACAAAGAAATTCAGAAAGAAGAGATAGTCTATCAGAAGGGTATAGAAAATAAACCAAAGTAGGTTTGTAGATTAGAAGATTATGTGTTATATTTATGAAAATTAAATAAACTAATTTAAATAAGTGCTCACATTGTGAGTTAAAAGGGAAACTAG
Organism: Sporosarcina sp. P3; assembly: GCF_002743415.1. NCBI lineage: Bacteria > Bacillati > Bacillota > Bacilli > Caryophanales > Caryophanaceae > Sporosarcina > Sporosarcina sp. P3. The sequence continues at coordinate 122,715 of NZ_PDZE01000003.1, read as the reverse complement.
TGAAATTCTAGTACAGCCCCCGCTACTGTAAATGCTGATGAAATTACAATACCACTGAGAAATTGGGAAGGTGTAAGAGTAAAGTGAAGCTTGAGTCAGGAAACCTGCTTATTTAAATGACACTTTACTTTTCGGTGGGAGAAGTATGGGCGGGACAATAATATTAATTGTTTTTTTTAGTATGACTTCTAATATACTTTCACGTGCCTACACTCCCCTGAAAAGGAGTGTAGGCATTTTTATTTGGAGGGAAATCATGAAAAAGGGAAAAATTTATGTCGTCGGCTTTGGTCCCGGTGCTACTGAACATATTACGGGACGGGCATTAGACGCACTGCAAGCAAGTGATTATATTATTGGTTATAAAACGTATGTAGAGCTGATTAAGCATTTGGTAACGGCGAAGTCTATTGTCAGCACAGGAATGACTGAAGAAGTTTCACGTGCACAAGATGCTGTTAAGAAAGCGGAGGCAGGCGGTATTGTCTCAGTAATTTCCAGTGGTGATTCAGGTGCGTATGGCATGGCTGGATTAGTGTATGAGGTGCTGGTCGAAAAGGGCTGGACTGAAGCAGAGGGAATTGATGTAGAAATCGTTCCAGGTATTTCAGCTATTAACTCATGTGCAAGCTTACTGGGTGCACCTGTTATGCATGATTCTTGTACGATCAGTTTGAGTGACCATCTGACACCATGGACTGTTATCGAAAAACGTATTGAAGCTGCCGGGATGGCGGATTTTGTCATTGCTTTATACAATCCAAAGAGCGGACGCCGGACGCGTCAAATTGTAGAAGCACAGAATATCTTACTAAAATATCGCTCCCCTGATACGCCTGTAGGCCTGGTGAAAAGTGCGTATCGTGAAAACCAGCGTATTGTCCTAACGACATTATCGGAAATGCTTGAGCATGATATTGGAATGCTGACGACTGTCATTATCGGTAACTCTTCCACTTTCTTTTATGATGGAAAGATTATTACACCGCGCGGTTACCAACGTAAATATACGTTGGGAGAAGGTAAACAAAGTTTAAAACCGCATCAGCGTTTGAAAAAGGAAGCAGAACCATGGGCGCTTGATCAGGAAACCGGAGAGGCGCGGTCAGGATATGAGGAAATCATAAGTAAGGTGCCCGAGCAGGCTCCTGTGCAAGAACCAGAGCCAAAAGAAAAGGTTCAGTCAATGGATATGGCATTAAAGGCTTTATCTATGGTTTCAGAAGAAGAAGTGGAAAACCCATTTTTGGTGAGGCAGCCGATCGAGAATATATTTGAATTTTCCGTTTCGCCTGGTGTTGCTAATAAAATGATCACAGCAGAACAGATGCTGGTTTTAGCTGAAGTCGTTGGTGAGAAAGGCACATTGGAATATACACCGGATCATCGTTTTATTGTAAAAGTTACAACAGATAATCCTGAAGCGATTGTTGAAAAACTTGAAAACGAACGCTTTACAGTCATGCCGGCAGGGGAAGTCTTAAAAGTTAAAGCGTGTGATTTTTGTTACGGAGAAAAGGCGGATTCTATCCCATATGCGGAAGAAATCGCAGCAAAGTTTGAAGGGATGAAGCTTCCAAAGCAGTTGCATGTCGGGTTCAATGGTTGCGGCATGGCATGTTATCGCCCTGTGTTTGACGACATTGGAATTGTTTACCGAAAGAAAAAGTTTGATTTATTTATTGGAGCGAAACCGGTTGGCCGTACTGCTCATGCTGCCCAGCCAATCGCTGAGGGAATTGAACCGGATAATTTAATCCCGTTGGTCACCAAAATTATAGAAGAATATGAACAAAATGCACACCCTAACGAACGTTTCTTTAAGTATTTTAAACGTGTTAAAAAAGTACTGAACTATGACTATTACGACATGAGCTGCAAGATTGAAGTAGAGCCGGCGCCTTGCGGGGATTAGGAGGAAGTTATGATTTTATTTTTAGCAGGTACCAGCGATGCAAGGGCCTTAGCCATTCATTTGCAGAGTCTCGGCCACTCCCTGATCGCCACAGTAGTAACCGATTCTGCTGCAGAAAGTTTAAAAGCAAATGATATCGCGTATCAGGTGGGCAGGTTAACGGCGGATGATATGGAGGAGCTGATTCGAAAGCATGAGATGACTTGTGTTGTGGATGCCAGTCATCCTTATGCGGAGGAAGCTTCGAAAACGGCTATGAAAGCGGCTAAGGCATGCGGTGTTCCATATATTCGCTATGAACGTCCGAAGGAAAAGTTTGTTTCTCCACTGATTACGGAAGTTGAAAGTTATGAAGAGGCCGCCAAGCTGGCTCAAACACATAAAGGAACGGTTATGTTGACTACGGGAAGTAAGACGCTGGAAGTGTTTGCGGACTATTTATTGCGTGATGAAATTCGCTTGATCTGCAGAATGCTCCCAAACATAGGGAACATGGAAAAGTGCGATAAGTTAGGAATCAAACAAAAGGATATTATCGCAATACAAGGACCGTTTTCTGAATCACTGAATAAGTCGTTATGCGAGCAATACGACGTGACGTTAATGATCACCAAGGAAAGCGGAAAAGTAGGATCTGTGGATGAGAAAATTACCGCCGCCTTGGAACTGGAAATACCAGTTATTTTGATTAAACGACCAAAGCTTCAATATGATAATTTTTGTACGTCTTTTGAAAAAGTTACCCAACTATTAGGAGGTTTAATACTTGAAAAATCCAAACATGAACTTTAATACGAAATTCACACCACTAACTGTAGATCCAGATAAAATTTATGATCACAGTTTCTCAATTATCAAAGAAGAGATGGGAGAACACCCATTTACAGATGAGCAGTGGATGGTAGTTCGGCGCGTAATTCACGCTTCAGCGGATTTTGAGTTAGGACGCAGCATGATTTTCACACCTGACGCACTCGAGGCGGGAATCCAATCAATTTTAGCAGGACGTCACGTAGTAGTAGACGTACAAATGATAGAGAGTGGTTCAGGCCGCAAACGATTCCAGAAGCATGGCAGCGACTTACATTGTTACATTGCGGATGAGGATGTCGCAAAGGAAGCGAAAGTTCAAGGTACAACACGTGCGATTATATCGATGCAAAAAGCAACTCGTTTGCACGAAGGCGGAATATATGCCATCGGTAATGCACCCACTGCATTGTTAGAGTTAATTCGTTTAATTAAAGAGGGGATCGCCAAACCGGATTTAATTATTGGGATGCCGGTGGGCTTTGTTTCGGCGGCCGAATCAAAAGAGGAACTGGCAGTCCTTGAAGGTATTCCGTTTATCACCAATATAGGGAGAAAGGGTGGCAGTACAGTGACAGTAGCTGCACTGAATGCCATTTCGATCATGGCAGATGAGCGCGCAAAGCAAACAAACTAAAAAAGACCCATCAAAAATGCGTCATGGCTACACTACAGGATCTTGTGCTACGGCAATGACCAAGGCAGCGTTACAAGGATTGGTGACGGGAAAAGTGCCGGAAGAAGTCACTATTTATTTACCTGTTGGCAAGTACGCCACATTCAAAGTGACGGCATTTGAAGTAGTAGATGGCGGTGTAATGTGCGAGACCATCAAAGATGCGGGCGATGATCCTGATGCGACACACAAAGCCCGGATTCAGAGTACTGTTTACTATTCAAAGGAAGAAGGTATCCATTTGGACGGAGGGATTGGCGTAGGACGGGTGACGAAACCGGGACTCCCCGTACCCGTCGGTCAAGCAGCCATTAACCCGGTACCACGTAAAATGATACTTGGGGTTGCACAAGAAGGATTCGAGCATTACCAATTGAAACGCGGAATAGATGTGGTGATTTCCGTACCTGATGGAGAAGAAATTGCTAAAAAAACATTGAATGGGCGTCTGGGTATTATTGGAGGAATTTCAATATTAGGAACCCGCGGGACAGTAGTGCCATTTTCGAGTTCTGCCTTCATGGCAAGTATTGCGCAGGCAATCAGTGTGGCAAAAGAAGCGGGCTGTGATCATGTGGTTATCACGACAGGCGGCCGCAGTGAAAAGTTTGCTTTGAAACAATATCCGCATTTACCGGAAGAAGCCTTCATAGAAATGGGCGATTTTATTGGTTTTACGCTTAAGAATATTGCGCGCAAGAAAATCGCCAAAGTTTCCCTGGTGGGAATGATGGGAAAGTTTTCAAAACTGGCACAGGGCGTAATGATGGTTCACTCAAAAAGCGCGCCGATCAACTTCGGATTTTTGGCGGAAATGGCAAATAGAGTAGGTGTCGATGAAAAAACTCAGGAGGAAATTCTGCAGGCCAACACTGCATCACAAGTTGGCGAAATACTTCAAGGAAACGATGCGTTCTTTGAAGCGCTGAGTAAAAACTGCTGCTACTATGCTCTAAATCATATGAACGCCGAGGTTGAAGTATCGACATCATTGTATGCAATGAATGGAGACTGTTTAGGAAAGGCTGAGAACATTGACAAATTGGATGAAAATGATTGGTATAGGGGATAATGGCGCGGCAGGATTGCTCCCTCAATATATAGAGTGGATCAATGAATGTGATGTGCTAGTAGGTGGAGAACGCCACCTTCAATTTTTCCCTTCATTTGAAAAAGAAAAGAAAGTAATTAAGGGCGGTTTGTCAGCATTAACAGCGGAATTAAAGGAAGAAACACGTAATACCGTTATTTTGGTGTCCGGTGATCCATTGTTTTATGGGCTGGGTGGCGTACTGTCAAAAAAACTGCAACTGGAGATCTATCCATATACAAGTTCGGTTCAACTGGCTTTTTCAAAAATGCAGGAAAGTTGGCAAGATGCGTACATTGTCAGCCTGCATGGCCGATCTATAAGAGGTTTTGCACAGAAAATAGACGGGCGTAAAAAAATAGCGATATTAACCGATGAAACGAACTCCCCACAAGCCATTGCGACGTATTTAAAACGCTTTGACATGATGGAGTACGATGCCTTTGTTGCCGAAAATCTGCAAGGAGAAAATGAACGCTGCCGTTTCCTCTCGCTAGATGAAATGGAACAAACTTCATTTTCCCCTTTAAATGTAGTGATCTTAAAGCAGCGCCATACAGTGGAACGTGCTTCTCTTGGTATTCCAGATGATGCATTTCTGCAGCGAAAACCGGATAAAGGCTTAATTACAAAAAGAGAAATTCGAACACTTTGTCTACAAGAGCTAAAACTTAAAGAAAACAGCGTGGTTTGGGACATTGGAACTTGCACAGGTTCTGTTGCGATTGAAGCAGCAAAAATAGCTCGGGACGGGGCAGTGTACGCCATTGAAAAAAATGAAGGTGACCTTGAAAACTGTTTGGAAAATCAATTGAAACATCGTACAGACTTTGTTGCGGTGCTGGGTAAAGCGCCGGAACGTCTGGAAGAATTCCCAGACCCCCATGCAATTTTCATTGGCGGTAATGGAGGGAATATGGAGCGGTTGTTGCAAACCTGTGTTTCGCGTCTGCAGCCGAATGGCCGACTTGTCATGAATATCGCCACGATAGAAAATCTGGCTGAAGCGATGAGACATTTAAAAGCGTTAGGCTGCGAAGTGTCCATATTGCAGGCACAACTCTCAAAGAGTAAACCGATTTTACATTTAACACGTTTTGAACCGTTGAACCCCATTTATATAGTGACAGCACAGAAAGGACAGAAATGATGACAATAGGAAAATTATACGGATTAGGTGTTGGACCAGGAGACCCTGAATTAATTACTGTAAAAGCATTTCGTAAATTACAAGAATGCCCGGTCATTGCGTACCCCAAAAAATTAAGAGGCAGCAAGTCTTATGCCCATCGTATCGTAGACGTTTATATTAATCCGGCTGAAAAAGAGATGCTCGGTATAGTCTTCCCCATGACCAAAGAAGAAGAAGTATTGCGTACTGCATGGGAAAAAGCAGCAGAAGAGATTTACCGTTACTTAGCAGATGGAAAAGATGTAGCGTTTGTGACGGAAGGGGACCCGATGCTGTTTAGTACATTCATTCACTTACTGGGAATAATGAAAACAAAGCATCCGGAAGTACCTATTGAAACAGTGGCCGGTATTTCGTCATTTAATGGTTCAGCGAATCGGTTAGGGATTGCATTAGCTGAAGGTGATGACCACGTGGCCATGATTCCTGCTACAGAAAATATGGAACAGATGCGTCAAGTTATTGAAAGTCACGATGCAATTGTTTTTATTAAAGTAGCCAAAGTACTGGATGAAATGTTGGATTTATTGGAGGAAATGAAATTACTAGAAAAAACGCATGTAGTGACAAAAGTTACTTCTGACGAAGAAGTGATTTGGAATACGGACGAACTTAGAGGTGCGGATTTAAATTACTTGTCATGTATGGTGGTGCGCAAATGATGAAGAAAATTTGGATTATCGGTGCAGGTCCAGGAGATCCTGATTTAATAACGGTGAAAGGCTTGAAGCTATTACAGCAAGCAGATGTTGTCATGTATACCGATTCACTTGTAAGCGAAAAGTTAGTGGAGGAAGCGAAAGAATCGGCAGAAGTTATCCGTACGGCAGGAATGCATCTTCAGGAAATGGTGGATTGTATGGTCGAACGAGTCAATGCCGGAAAAACGGTTGTACGATTACATACGGGGGATCCAGCGATGTATGGCGCAACAATGGAACAAGTGGCATTACTGAAGCATCATAATATTGGTTATGAAGTAGTGCCGGGCGTGAGTTCTGTTTTTGCTGCTGCGGCGGCAGTCGGTGCAGAGCTGACGGTCCCTGATTTAACACAAACACTTATTCTAACCAGGGCGGAAGGGCGTACTCCTGTACCTGAACGCGAAAAGTTACAGATACTTGCAAGTCATCATTGTACGATAGCTATGTTTTTAAGTGCGACATTAACAAAGAAAATTGTAAAAGAGTTGCAAGCAGCCGGATGGGCAGATGACACGCCGGTAGCTGTCGTGCAGCGTGCTACATGGCCGGATGAAAAAATTGTTCAGACAACATTGATTGAACTAGATGAAGCGATGCGTATCAATGGTATTCGTAAGCATGCGATGATTTTGGCAGGCTGGGCATTAGACCCGAATATTCATGAAAAAGAGTATCGTTCAAAGCTGTATGATAAAACATTTACCCATGGTTTCCGAAAAGGCGTGAAAGCGGATGATTAATTTACGCGAAGGTGAAATTCCCGTCATTGAAAAGCGCAAACCGTATGCTCTCGTCGCCATTACGAAACACGGAGTTGCCAATGCGAGAAGCTATACGGAAACATTTCCGTACGCAGACCTTTACTATATGAAAAAATTCGCTAAAGGTGATGAAGAAGCACGCCAAATTCAACTGTTTGACGGAACCGTACGATTATTATTGCCCGCTTTGTTCCAGCAATACAAAGGAGTCATTTGTATCATTTCGCTGGGCGCAGTTGTTCGTATGATCGCTCCAATTATGGTGGATAAAATGACAGATCCTGCTGTATTGGTTGTTGATGATCTGGGCCAATACGTCATCAGCTTATTATCAGGGCATATTGGCGGTGCTAATGCGCTGACTTACGAGTTTGCACAAGCAATCGGTGCTGTACCTGTAGTTACGACTGCTTCGGATGTGCAAAAAACTATACCGGTCGATTTATTTGGTGCTCAATTTGGCTGGATGTGGGATAGCGAAGAAAAACTGCTGCCGGTCAGTGCATCAGTTGTTAATGAAGAGCATGTGGCAATTGTACAGGAAACAGGTGAAAAAAATTGGTGGATGCATGATCGTACTATGCCGGCCAATTTGAAAATCTATGCGTCAACAACAGAAGCAATTCAGGCACAGCCTCAGGCAACCCTACTTATAACAGATCGATTAATCGATGCACATGAGGAAGTGTTGCTGGAAAACGGAGTGATCTACCGTCCGAAATCCATTGTGCTCGGCATTGGCTGTAATCGTGGAACAGCACTGGAGGAAATTGAGCAGGTCATAGATGAAACATTAGCAGAACTGTGTTTGAGTAAAAAAAGTGTAAAAGCGGTAGCAACTATAGATTTGAAAAAAGATGAGACAGGGCTGCTTGAATTGACTGCCAAGCATAATTGGTCGTTTGTTACGTATACACCTGAACAGCTAAATGAAATGCCGTTGCTTAACCCGTCTGAAACCGTATTCAAATATACAGGTGCATACGGTGTGAGCGAGCCGGCAGCATTGCGCTGTGCAAATGCAAGAGAGTTAGTATTAGAGAAAAAGAAAAGTGGCAATGTGACGGTATCCATTGCGCGTGTCAATTTTGAGGAGAGAGAACAATGAATCGATTTGTACTGGCTGGTACAGGGAGCGGTGTTGGGAAAACAACGTTCACCATTGGGATTATGCGGGCACTTATGAAGCGTGGTTTAACCGTACAAGGCTTTAAATGCGGTCCGGACTATATCGATACGGCCTATCATACAGCTGTCACCAAACGACCGTCACGAAATGTGGATAGTTACATGATGGCTCATGATACGATACGTGCGATTGTCGCAAGAGCCAGCCGAGATGCAGACGTAGCCATTATTGAAGGCGTGATGGGCTTTTACGATGGTAGATCGCCTTTGTCAAATGAAGGATCGGCTGCACACATAAGCGATATTACAAATAGTCCCGTCATTTTAATTGTCAATGCAGCAAGTATGGCGAGAAGTGTAGCAGCAATCGTTAAAGGATTCCAGTCACTGGATGAAAACTCCAACATTGTCGGTGTCATTGCGAACCAATTAGGCAGTAAGAATCATTATGACATTGTCAAAACAGCAATAGAAAAAGAATGTGGAATTCCAGTTATCGGTTACCTGCCAAAAGATGCTGTACCTACAATGCCAAGCCGTCACTTGGGCTTGGTTCCGGCCATTGAACGCGGTGATCTGGATTCTTATTTTGATAGTCTGGCAACTGCCATTGAAGAAACTGTGAACATTGAGCAGCTGATGGAAATTACAAATGCGCAAACAATAGAAGAATCCTCATCGATTTTTGATGTTCAGACAGAAAGCCAAGAAGTTCATATTGCAGTAGCTAAGGATGCAGCATTTAACTTCTATTATGAAGAAAACCTGGAATTACTGCGTGCATATGGTGCAACTTTGCATTTCTTCTCTCCGTTACGAGATGAGGAAGTTCCGAATAAAGCGCAGGGAGTATATATCGGTGGCGGTTTCCCCGAAGAGTTTGCAGAACAATTAGCAACAAATGAAAAAGTGAAGGAATCATTAAAAAATGCAATTAGTCGTGGATTACCGACATTGGCCGAATGTGGCGGTTTTATGTATCTGACAGAAGAAATCATCGATCGGCAGGAGCGAAAGTTTCCAATGCTTGGTGTGATCCCGGGGCGTGTGCTTATGCAGGATAAGCGGGCGGCACTCGGTTATAGAGAAATTACAGGTGTTACAGGAAATTTCTTAATTGATGAAGAGACACAGGCAAAAGGGCATGAGTTTCATTATTCGAAATATGAGGGAGAGCATACTAGCCCAGCGTATTTCAGTAAAAGCCGTTTTCGCGTTCAGCAGGAAGGTTATTTACATAAAAACCTTGTAGCGGGCTTTACACAATTTCATTTTGCCTCAAATCCCCAGCTTGTGCGAAATTGGCTGAAAGCATGTTTGGAGGGAGAACATTGAACTATTTTCCGCTGTTAATGAATGTGGATTATAAAAAGGTTGTCATTATTGGAGGGGGGCATGTAGCAAGTCAAAAAATAGAAGCCTTACTTCAGACGAAAGCAATGATAACCGTAGTCAGTCCATCAGTGACAGAGAAGGTACAACGGTATGTCGGAGATGGGCTTGTTACGTGGAAAGAAAAGGCATTTGAATCAGCTGACTTAGACGATGCCTCCTTGGTTTTTGCTGTTACAAATGATGTAGAAGTAAACAATGCAGTGGAAGAAGCAACACAGCATTGGCAATTACTCAGTCGTGCGGATGCAAAAGGGCGTGTTGATTTCATCAATCCGGCAGTCGTTCGCCGCGGAGAATTTGTTGTGACTGTATCAACATCAGGGGCCAGTCCTGGTTTAACGCGTAAGGTAAAGACGGATTTAGCGGAGCAATTTGGAGACCATTATGCATCATATGTTTCTTTCTTAAGGAAAGCCCGTCAGCAAGTCTTACAAGTGTTTCACGGAGAGACGAAAAAACAAGTTCTGGCTGAACTCCTGGATCCAAAACTCTTAGAGTGGATGGAGCAAGGTGAAGATCAAAAATGTGAAGAATGGCTACAACAACGGATAGGAGAACAACATTGAGCGGATTTGTATATATTGTAGGGGCTGGTCCTGGTGACCCGAAACTATTGACAATCAGAGGATTAGAATGTATTCAGCAGGCGGACGTGATCTTATATGACCGACTGGTAAATGTTGAATTACTGCAACATGCGAAAGCGGATGCTGAGCTTATTTATTGCGGCAAAGAACCAGGTAAACATGGAATGATTCAAGATGAAATCCATCGTGCGCTGGTTCAGCATGCAAGTTGTGGCAAGCAAGTGTTGCGCTTAAAAGGTGGAGACCCGTTTGTCTTCGGACGCGGTGCTGAAGAAGCCGCAGTTTTACGACAAGCCCGCATACCATTTGAAATTGTTCCAGGAATAACAGCAGGCATTGCGGCGCCAGCTTATGCAGGAATCCCGGTTACACACCGTGATCATGCTGCAAGCTTTGCCATTGTTCCAGGCCATGGTCGCGCCGAAAAAGGACAGGATTTCTTACACTGGGCGGCGCTTGCCCAGATTGACACGGTGGCGTTTTATATGAGCGTCGGAAACATCGGACATATTACGAAAAGCTTAATAGAAAACGGTAAAGATGAAACAACCCCTGTTGCGGTTATTGAATGGGGAACTACTGAAGAACAACGTACGATTACGGGGACTCTCACAACGATTTCACAAGAAATTAAGAAACATCACATCTCGAATCCGTCCATGATTTTAGTAGGTGACGTAGTAGGTGTACGTGAAGAGATTCATTGGTTTGAAGAAAGGAGCAAAAATAATGTTAGAGACATTAAAAAAACGCCGTGCGATTCGACAATTTGAAACGCGTGAAGTGGAACGAGAAAAGATTGAGACGCTATTGGAGGCAGCAACATATGCACCAAACGACCGTATGCGTGAACCTTGGCATTTTTATATATTACAAGGTGACAGTTTGAAACAGTATGAACAAGTGGCACTCGGGTATTTACAAAAACGCTTTCCGACAAAACCACATTTAGTGGAAGGTTCAATGGAAGCGATCAGACAAACACCGCTGATTATCGTGGTAACTTCCGCCATTGTGGATGGAGATGAAGGGGCTACGAAGGACAATACCTTTGCAGTAAGTGGTGCCATTATGTCGATGTGGCTAATGGCGGAACAACTAGGTTTAGGCATGGTGTGGCGTACGCGCGGTGTAGGGTTGGTGCATGAAACAGCACTACATTCATTTATCGGTGCGTCGGATCAGGAACAACTAATAGGAACGCTGTGTATTGGGTACCCGGCAGAAGAAATAACTTCTGTCAAAAAACGTACGTCATATACTGAAAAAACAACTTGGCTATAAGGGGGAATTGTAAATGGCACGACAAGGAATGTTACTAGTATATACAGGTGAAGGCAAAGGAAAAACCACTGCCTCACTCGGTGTTACTTTACGTGCAATTGGTCGCGGCATGAAGGTGAAATATTATCAATTTATTAAATCGCCTGAACGCACATATGGTGAGCAAATTGCTTTGCGAAAACTAGGGGTTGAAACCGTGCAATTAGGTATCGGATTCACATGGACAAAAACACCGGAGGAACACCGGGAAGCACTTGCAAAAGCATGGCAGACGGTAAAAGAAGAGTTGCAAGACGAAACGACAGATGTTTTGGTGCTAGATGAGCTCAATAATGCGTTATCTATCACACGTTTTCCGGTCGATGATGTGTTGCCGCTGGAAGAAGTAGTAGAGGCAATAGTGAACCGTCCAAAGTCCATGCACTTGGTCATCACAGGACGTTCCGCGCATCCATCAATTCTGGAATTAGCCGATTTAGTCTCAACCATTGATGCAACAAAACATTATTATACAGATCAAGATGTCCAGGCCATGAAAGGTCTAGAATTTTAATGAAAGCCATTATGATTCAAGGCACCGCATCGGATGTGGGAAAAAGTGTTTTATGCACTGCGCTCTGTCGTATTTTAGCTAACGACGGGTACCGGGTTGCGCCATTTAAATCACAAAATATGGCACTGAATTCCTACGTCACCCAAGATGGCGATGAAATCGGCCGGGCACAGGGTGTCCAGGCGGAAGCCGCAAAAATTCACGCCACAACCGACATGAATCCGATTTTATTAAAACCGACAGGGAATATGGTGTCGGAAGTGATTTTACACGGCAAACCATTTGCTCATATGGATGCGGTTTCGTACCGTGAAAACTTCGTTGAGCAAGTAATGCCAGAAGTGCGAAAGTCGCTGCGGCGTTTAGAGGCACAATACGATGTCTTGGTATTGGAAGGTGCGGGAAGCCCGGCTGAAATTAATTTGAAAAGCCGGGATATCGCCAATATGCGAATGGCTCATGAAACAGATGCAGCTGTTATTTTAGTGGCTGATATTGAACGTGGTGGGGTATTTGCATCGATTGTCGGTACTTTGATGTTGCTGGATGATGAAGAGCGCGCACGTGTAAAAGGGATTGTCATTAATAAATTCCGCGGCATGAAGGAATTGCTCGACAGCGGCATCGATTGGCTTGAGGACTATACAGGCATTCAAGTACTTGGTGTCATTCCGTATTTTGATGTACAAATTGAAGCCGAGGATTCGATGGCGCTGTCGAGCCTGCGTTTAAAGAGACCCCAGCGTCAAGAGTTTGATATTGACGTTGCAGTTATTCGTTTCCCTTTGATTTCTAACTTTACAGACCTTGATCCATTATTTGAAGAGCCTGACGTAGGTGTGCGCTTTGTTTCTTCCTTGAAAGATTTGAAGAACCCGGATGTCATCATTCTACCGGGGACGAAGAATACAATTGAAGATTATGTATGGCTGCAAGAAACGGGTTTGGCTCAAGAGATTCTACAGCAGTCACAAAAAGGGAAGAAAATGATAGGGATTTGCAGTGGTTACCAAATGCTTGGTGAATCGATAGTAGACAATCGGACAGTTGAAAACGAAGGTGCGACGTATTCCACACTTGACTTACTGCCAATTAAAACGATGTTAGTTGATGAGAATCAAACAACTCAAATCAAGGGGACGAACTATGCGGGCCAGAAGATGACGGGTTTTGCATTTTATCTGGGATGCAGTACACCAACCCAGCCGATCCAAAGCTTTATCTGCACGGAAGATGGCAGACAAGATGGTGTGTATACAGAGCAAGTCATAGGTACATATTTACACGGGGTTTTTCAAAATCGTCCGTTTACCCGTAAGTATTTTAACCAAATCCGCGTGGCCAAAGGCTTGGCGGAAGTAACAGGTGAAATTCATTCAGACTATGACCGGCGGGAGCAGGCGTATGAAATGTTGGAACGTCATGTGCGCAAATATTTAAATATGAATAAAATCTATGAGTTACTGGATGCGTCAACGTAGCAAATTGATTATAGAAAGCATTGAGGAGAAGGTTCAATCATGAAGGGATCCCCTTTAGAAATCGATTTTGAAAAACTCTGGAAAGAAGGCATGTTAGATTGGCACGGTAATATGCCAGAGCGTATGGTGGATGACGAGCTGGAAGAAGCATTTTGGGCGCAGTCCATGAAGAAAAAGACATATAAACAAACAGATGACTATGCAGATCAAATCTATGAAAAAATGAAACGTTATATTCCGCGGGATGCAAGCTGCCTGGAAATCGGACCGGGGTGGGGAAACTATACATTTCCGTTAAGTGAAGACGTAAAAAGTCTGACACTTGTAGATGGTTCCGAAAGTGTGCTTGCTTATTTAAGACAATATTATGAGAGCGATGCGCCGGTTCGTTTTATGAATAGCAAATGGGAAGAAGTGCAAGTTGAGCCACATGATGTAGTCGTCGGAGTAAATTGCTTTTACCGTATGTATGAAATGAAAGAAGCACTGGAAAAAATGAATGCAATTGCGCAAAAACGTGCCATCATCGGCTTAACGACCGGCCCGATTCAACCGCATTACGTTGTCTTAGATAAGCGGTATGGCTATGACATTAAATATCCGCGCCGCGATTATATTGCCATTCTCAATATACTGTATCAACTAGGCATTTACGCAGATTGTGAAATGGTCAAGCTGGAGCGTACATACCGTTACGATACATTGGAACAACTATATGAAACACAAAGCAAAAAAATCCTATCACGGCAGTTTGAAATGGCACATGTGAAAGCTTCGCTAGAACCTTTTGTTACATTGGAGGAAGGTCGTTACGTGTACCGTCACCCTTTTTATGCAGCAATCATTAACTGGGAGCCATCGATATAACATGACTAAGTTACGATTCACACTATTAACAGGAGCATTGCTGGCAGTGTTGCTTGCTTCTATGACATTTGGAGTCATGGTGGGTTCTGTTGATATCACCCCGATTATTATTTGGGAAGTCCTATTTTCGAACATCGGTTTATCGGTAGAGTCTACCGCTTCAAAGGCACAGAGCATTATTGTATGGGAAATTCGTTTGCCAAGGATTATACTTGCAGCGATAGTCGGGGCAGCCCTTGCTGTCAGCGGCGCAGCAATTCAGGCGCTTGTAAGGAATCCTATTGCGGATCCTTATATTTTAGGCGTGTCGTCCGGCGCATCAGTTGGCGCGACATTGGTCATTTTACTTGGTGCATTCAGCTTTTTAGGAACCTATGCATTATCTGTCGCTGCTTTTTTGGGAGCTATTTTTGCAGTCGTTATCGTATTTCTATTGGCACGTGTCAACGGACGGACATCTGTTATTCGTCTGCTTCTGGCAGGAATTGCAATTTCAATGGTATTTTCGGCCATCACAAATTTTATGCTTATGACATCAAAACAACAAGGCGGCATTCAAGCTGTAATACATTGGATGCTTGGTAGTTTGGCAGGCGCGAAGTGGTCAACAATTGGATTGCCGTTTTTTACATTCCTCTTCATTTTTCTCTTACTAGTATTCAATTACCGCCAGCTTAATGCGCTACTCCTCGGTGAAGAACTGGCTACTACTCTGGGCATAAATTTAGACCGTTTTCGGATTTTTATTATCCTTGTCGTCTCGTTACTGACGGGTGTTGTGGTTGCAAGCAGCGGAAGCATTGGTTTCGTTGGATTAATAATACCGCATTTTGTGCGAATGATGGTAGGTTCAAACTACAAGCTGGTTTTACCGATTAGTGTATTAATGGGTGCGGTTTTCTTAGTATGGGCGGATGTGGCTGCGCGTATTGCGATAGCGCCAGAAGAAATGCCAATTGGAATTGTGACTGCTATTTGCGGAGGTCCCTTCTTTATTTGGATGCTTAGACGCCGTCGATACACTTTTGGGGATGGTGAATAAAGATGTTGCAAGTAAAAAATATTTCATTTTCAGTGTTGGAAAAGAAAATTTTGCATGATATATCCTTTTCATTGGATCAAGGCAAGCTTATTGGCGTTATAGGCCCCAATGGTAGTGGGAAATCAACGATGTTAAAAATTATTTACCGCTATTTACAGCAAACAAGCGGAGTTGTGACGTTATATGAAAAAGACATGAATCAAATGACTCAAAAAAAGATCGCGCGAGAAATGGCTGTCGTGAGTCAGGAAACCCCTGTACTATTTGACTTTACCGTAAAAGATTTAGTCATGATGGGACGGACGCCATATAAACAATGGCTTGCAAAAGACAGCAAAGAAGATTTTGCTATTGTTGAAGAAAGCATGCGGCTTGCCAATGTACTTTATTTAAAAGATCGAACGCTCGGTCAATTATCGGGTGGCGAAAAGAAACGGGTTATGTTGGCACGCGCACTCGCACAACAGGCAGAAATATTGATTTTGGATGAACCGACCAATCATTTGGATATCGAACACCAGCTTCAGTTAATGGATTTGGTGAAAGAACTGCCTATTACCATCATAGCAGCATTGCATGATTTGAATTTAGCATCCAGTTATTGTGATGAATTACTTTTAATAAAAGAAGGGGTTCTTCATATGAAAGGAACACCGGAACAGGTGCTGACAGAGGAAACGATAGAGCAAGTTTTCCATGTACAAGCCGATATTTCAAAGAATCCATTTACACAAAAACTACATTTATTTTTCACACAGAAAATACAGGGAGAATAGTGGGCATATGAAAAAGAAATTAATCTGGACATTCATGTTTTTTAGTATGTTGCTTGTATTAGCAGCATGCTCAAATAAAGATACAGAAAATGAAGACGAGAAGGACGTTACGAAAAACGGACAAACAGAGCAGGGGGAAAAAGTCGTTATTGACAACAATGACTTTATCATTGAATACGATGAAGCACCAAAACGTGCAATTTCATTAAACCAGCATGTAACAGAAATCATGCTGGCGCTTGGTTTGGAAGATTCAATGGTCGGTACAGCCTATTTAGATGACAAGATCTACAAGCCATTACAGGAAGCATATGAGGAAGTCCCCGTATTAGCGGAACAATATCCATCCAAAGAGCAAGTGATCGAAGTGGAAGCAGACTTTCTATACGGTGGCTGGTCAAGTGCATTTACTGAAAAATCCATTGCAACACGTGAAGAGTTAAAGGAGCTGGGCATCGATAGCTATTTACAGATGTCATCTACTAAAGTAGCGCCAACTTTAGAAGACATTTATACAGATATTCGCAATATCGCGAAGATATTCAGAATAGAAGAACGTGGGGAAGAACTAGTTGGTCAGATGAATCAAGATATCAAAGAAATTACAGCTGAACTACCTGAAGTGAAAGAACCGTTGGAAGTCCTAGTATTCGATAGTGGTGAAACGGAAGTCTTCACGGCAACACAGAACTTTATGAATACACTAGTGACAATGGCTGGCGGCCACAATATTTTTAGTGATGTGGAAGGGAACTGGGCCACTGTTTCAAAAGAAGACGCGGTTGATCGTCAGCCGGAAGTGATTGTTGTAATTGATTACGGTTCAACCACAGTAGAGCAAAAAATTAATTTCCTTAAATCAGATCCGGCACTAAGCCAAACGCCTGCCGTACAAAATGAAAAGTTTATCACTTTACCATTGTCGGCAGCTTCTGAAGGTGTTCGTGTAGCAGAAGCAGTCGAAATTTTAGCAAAAGGTTTCTACCCGGACGCTTACTAATTGTATGGGAGGTTGGAAGTTATGACTACTTGGAACTTAACGCAAATGCAACGACATGTGCTCATCTGCAACGGATCTACTTGTATGGGAGCTGGAGCTGAGGAAGTCACCCAACAGATTCGTGACGAAATCCGCATAAATCGTTTAGACGAAAAAATTCATACATCGCGCACACGTTGTAACGGTCGCTGTAAAGATAAATGTGTCGTCATTGATTACCCAAAAGGGACATGGTACTCCGTGCAGCAAGAAGAAACAGCGCGTGCTATTGTTCATGAATCCGTAGCAGAGAATTCCATAATTTATTCAATGGAAAACGGTGAACGAAAACGTGGTGAATCACGCTTTAAAGGAATCAATAAATATCGAAAAAAAAGAGGGCCGAAGAAAAAAGCTGTATTATTTGTCGGACACGGGAGTCGATTGGAGGCAGGAAACGAAGAAGTCCGCCAATTTATCGACCGGATAAAAGGGCAGGTTGATCCGACTTTACTGGTAGAAACTTGCTTTCTTGAATTCGCATCCCCCACGATCGAAGACGGTATTCAATTGTGCATTGAAAAAGGTGCGGATGAAGTTCATGTGATTCCCATTATCCTGTTGCATGCAGGCCACTCAAAACTCCATATACCAGCAGAAATTGAACATGCGAAAGAGCATTTTCCGGATATTCACTTCACTTATGGCCAAACGATAGGTATTCATGAGGAAGTAATTGATATCTTACTGACAAGACTTGCTGAAGTAGGATTTGATGTGAATCAAAAGCATGAAGATACAGCCATTCTCTTTATTGGGCGAGGCAGCAGTGACATGGATGCGAAGGCAGATTTTTATAAGATCAGTAGTTTGCTGTGGGAGAAATTGCATGTGCCCATAGTTGAAAATGCCTTCATGGGAGTGACGACGCCCACGGTGCAGGAAGGAATGGAGCGTTGTATAGAATTAGGTGCAAAGAGAGTTATTATGCTGCCATACTTTTTGTTCACGGGAATTTTAATGGAACGAATGAAAAAATATGCTGGACAGTTCAGAGAGGATCATCCAAATACGACGATCGAAATTGCTGAGTACTTTGGCTATCATCCAAATTTACAGACCGTATTGCTGGAACGCATGAATCAAGCATTAGATGGTACTTCGACCGGCATGCAAGATTTAGAGAACTTCCGCAAATATGCAGAAGAACATGGATATGAGCACCATCATCATTAAACAGTCATACGGTATTTTTTAGGTATCGGCTTGAGACTCGGGATGAAGAATCTCATTTTTACTTAGGAGACGGTGAATGATAGGAATGACCATAGGCAAGAAATTTAATATAGTAGTGGAAAGAAAAACCAACAAGCATTAAAAATGCTTTAAACTCTTGCTGTACATTTTCCCCCGCTCTTTTCTGGTCGCAGACGCTGTCTGTCATGATTGGCCAGAACGGAAGCGGGGAATTCGCGTTGTTAAAAGGCATCTGCAAGATCAACAAGTATGATTGTTAAAAGATTACGTTTTATTAATAAATGTTACACAAAATATCGGTAGTCAGTCAGGGATCCCAACCAACTATAAGTTGCCTATATACGAACTTACTTATATGTACTGAAACAGAAAAAAGCTGTTACAGAACGTAGGAGGAAGTGTGGATAGAAGAATTCAGGGTAAATGGCATTCCTATCCGCCTTTGGTCAAGCAGACAAAAACAGAAGATAGGATCTTCGGATAAACAAATAGGGAGCAGCAAATAATGGAGCCTATGAACCGCTGTTACCGAAAAAACCGCCCGTACAGTGGGTTTACTACACCACCTGAGCGAGCAGTCAGGCTGATGTAAGATAACACTGAATTTGTATTGAAATCAGGTATTGGTAAAAATCTTACAGCCTATTTTTTCGTACAGAAATAGTAGCATCACGGTTGGAGATAAGTATTGTTTCATACCAGCCTTTCCATAAGCGGGAACACTTGAATCTTCCCCGAGAAACTGTACAATAAATTAGTAGCAGAAACTCCAAACTACTTTCCTTAACTTTGTGGTAAAGAAAGTAGACTATCCTTCCTTTCCAGTTGTTTGAAGTATGTAAAAGCTCACCGATCACCCCCTGACGGCATGGGTCATTAACAAACCAACTGCGAATAGACCATTAAATAAAACATCTGATTACTTTGTCGTACAATTCGAACCTATATTTGATAGAACAAATGATCTCTACGGCAATCGCTAGCTTTTTGCAGCGAAAAGTTAAACAAGGCAACGTTTATGCTAACTT
This sequence comes from Sporosarcina sp. P3, assembly GCF_002743415.1. NCBI lineage: Bacteria > Bacillati > Bacillota > Bacilli > Caryophanales > Caryophanaceae > Sporosarcina > Sporosarcina sp. P3. The sequence continues at coordinate 103,190 of NZ_PDZE01000003.1, read as the reverse complement.
GCATTAGGGTAAACTGCGAGAAGTTGTATTTATTATATGCACATGAATTAGTTCATATGTAGTATGTGATGGGAAAATGTAGAGTATAGAAGGAATCGTCATGTAATCGGAATTTTCACGCTTGAAAGAAGGTTAAGTGAATTATATAGGATTCAATTGGAGTAAAGAGCAGTACTGCAATATATTATTTTATTTTAGGAGGTTGAACCATGCGCTTACTACCGCGTGAAATTGATAAATTAATGATCGTCGTTGCTGCAGACCTTGCCAGAAGACGTAGGGAGCGAGGACTTAAGCTGAACCACCCAGAAGCAATCGCTCTTATTACATATGAGGTGATAGAAGGTGCCAGAGATGGTAAAACAGTTGCGGAACTTATGGCTTACGGCGCGACGATTTTATCCCGTGAAGATGTAATGGATGGAATTCCAGAAATGATTGATGATATTCAAGTAGAAGCAACGTTCCCGGATGGGACGAAATTAGTTACAGTGCATAACCCGATAAGATAAATGTTTATGAAATAGAAAGGGGACGTAACGATGATACCAGGCGAATATATTTTAAAAAATGAACCAATCATTTGTAATGAAGGTGCAGAGAGTATACATGTACAAGTTATTAATCATGGCGACAGACCCATCCAAATCGGTTCTCATTACCATTTTTATGAAGTGAATAATGCATTAAGGTTTGATCGAGAAGTGACATATGGTAAACGTCTCAATATTCCTGCGGGCGCTGCTGTTCGTTTTGAGCCGGGCGATGAAAAAGAAGTACAGCTAATTGACTATGCTGGAGAAAGAGAAGTGTACGGATTTCACAATAAAGTAGACGGAGCATTGGAAGGCGGGAATACAAAATGAGTTTTAAAATGGATAGAGAGCAATATGCTCAAATGTACGGACCGACAACCGGAGACTCTGTCCGACTAGCAGATACAGATTTATTTATCCAAATCGAAAAAGACTACACGAAATATGGAGAAGAAGTTGTGTTCGGTGGCGGGAAAGTCATTCGTGATGGAATGGGACAGCATCCGTACATTACGCGCGAAGAGGATGAACGCGTACCTGATACAGTCATAACAAATGTCGTTGTACTTGACTACACAGGTATATATAAAGCAGATCTTGCCATTCGAGACGGTAAAATTTCGGGTATAGGCAAAGCTGGGAATCCCCTTGTGCAAGACAAAGTGGATATTATTATTGGAACGTCCACTGAAGTTATTTCGGGTGAAGGTAAAATCATTACTGCCGGTGCAATTGATACGCACGTGCACTTTATTAATCCGGCACAAGTAGATGTCGCGCTTACTTCGGGAACGACAACACTAATCGGTGGTGGAGCTGGACCAGGAGATGGTTCTAGAGCTACGACTGCCACACCGGGTGCTTGGCATCTTCATTCCATGCTGAAGGCTTTGGATGGACAACCGATCAATATCGGTTTAACAGGGAAAGGGCATGCAGCAGCAGGAGGCCCATTAGCTGAACAAATAATTGCCGGTGCGATTGGTTTGAAAGTTCATGAAGATTGGGGCGCGACACCGTCTGTTCTCGATCATGCATTACGCATTGCTGATGAATATGACGTGCAAGTCGCACTTCACGCGGATACATTAAACGAATCCGGATTCTTTGAAGATACGATCAAAGCCATTGATGGTCGCGGTATCCATATGTACCATACAGAGGGTGCAGGAGGCGGACATGCTCCGGATTTGATTAAATCTGCAGGCATGATGAACGTGTTGCCGGCTTCTACCAATCCGACATTGCCGTATACAATTAATACAATTGATGAGCATTTGGATATGGTGATGGTAGCGCATAACTTAAATCCTTCCGTGCCAGAAGATATCGCATTTGCAGATTCACGTATTCGCAATGAAACGATTGCAGCGGAAGATATTTTACAAGACCTAGGTGTCTTTAGTATGACAAGCTCCGATTCTCAGGCGATGGGCCGTATCGGAGAAGTTGCACTTCGCACATGGCAAGTAGCTCACAAAATGAAAAAACAGCTTGGAGTTATGGAAGGCGATCATGAGCATTCTGATAATAATCGAGTAAAGCGATACGTCGCTAAATATACGATTAACCCTGCGATTGCTCACGGTGTATCCGATTATATTGGCTCAATTGAAGTCGGGAAGATGGCCGACCTTGTCCTATGGGATCCAAAATTCTTTGGCGTTAAACCGGAAATGATATTGAAAAGTGGAATGGCAGTCTTTAGCTTAATGGGAGATGCCAATGCGACGATCCCGACGCCACAACCCATGATTTATCGTCCGATGTATGCAACACTCGGTAAGGCATTGTCGCAAAGTTCTATTACATTTGTTTCCCAAATTGCATATGATCAAGGGATAAAAGAGAAGCTTGGACTTGAAAAAGTGGTACTGCCTGTTCGCAATATACGCAGTCTTACGAAAAAAGATATGAAATTAAATACAGCTACACCAGATATTGATGTAGATCCACAAACGTATGAAGTGAAAATCGATGGGAAACTTATCACATGCGATCCGATTGACGTAGTACCAATGGGTCAACGCTATTTCTTATTCTGAGGTGAAGAAAATGATTGTAGAAGAAGTCTTAATGAACGTTAGGGATTTAGATCCAAGTAAGTTGGAAAGTCTTCACAAAGAGAAAGTGTACTTAGAAAGCGCGCATTTAATGAAGAGAATTCAACGTGTGGAAACCGATCACGGGCGTGAAATTGGAATTCGATTAAAAAAACCGCGTGATTTGGAAGCGGGAGACGTTCTTTTTATGGATGATAAAAATATTATTTTGATTGATGTACTTTCCGATGATTTAATAATTATTAGCCCACGCACGATGCTTGAAATGGGAACAATTGCTCATCAGCTTGGGAATCGTCATTTACCTGCGCAGTTTGAGGATCAGGATATGCTTGTTCAGTATGATTATTTAGTCGAGGACTTGCTAAAAGAAATGGGTATTCCATTCAAGCGAGAAGAACGAAAAGTTGCAAAGGCTTTCCGTCATATCGGGCATAGCCATGACTAATAACGCACTGTCTTTGTTACAGCTATGCGATTCAAGTTTTCCTATTGGCTCTTTTAGCCAATCATTTGGACTGGAAACATATATTCAGAACGACAAGGTTACCGATGCCAATACGTTTTCTGATTGGTTGAATGTCTATGTGCATGAACAGCTTGCGTATGCAGATGGTTTGGCTGTAAGACTTGTTTATGAAGCACTTGATACGGATGATCTTGATAGGATTTGGGAATTGGATCGCATATTGACTGTGCAGAATCTTGCTCGCGAATCACGTGATGGGACACAGCGTATGGGTGACAGGATGTTAGATATTGCTGAATCTATTTACAAAATACCGGTGTTATCTATCTACGCGCAGAAAATTCATGACAAACAAGCTTTCGGCCATCCGGCTATTGTTTTTACAATGATCGGACATCACCTTCAAGTAGAAAAGAATACGACGATTTTATATTATTTATATTCGACGGTCGTTAGTCTTGTGCAAAATGCCGTACGGGCCATCCCCCTTGGACAAACTGCAGGGCAGAAGATTATTTACACGTTTCAACAACAACTTCAGCAAACAACAGAAAAAATTATGGAGTTAGATCAAGAAGAGTTTGGTGTCGTATCGCCAGGACTCGAACTTTCACAGATGCAACACGAACGTGTTGGGATACGTATTTTTAGTTCATAATAAACATAATGAAATTGACAATAAGGATGTGCTTAGAATGGGAGCAATTAAAATAGGTGTCGGCGGACCAGTGGGCGCAGGAAAAACCATGCTGGTCGAAAAGATTACACGCGCTTTAGACGGTGAAGTAAGTATGGCAGTCATTACTAATGATATATATACGAAAGAAGATGCCAAGTTTTTAGTCGCAAACGGTATACTTCCAGAAGACCGCATTGTTGGAGTGGAAACAGGAGGCTGTCCACATACGGCAATTCGTGAAGATGCATCAATGAACTTTGCAGCGATTAATGAATTGGAGGAAAAACACTCAGACGTCGAGCTGATTTTCGTAGAGAGTGGCGGTGATAATCTAGCGGCTACATTCAGTCCGGAACTCGTAGACTTTTCCATTTATATAATTGACGTAGCCCAGGGTGAGAAAATCCCGCGTAAGGGCGGACAAGGAATGATTAAATCAGATTTGTTTATTATAAATAAAACTGATTTAGCGCCATATGTCGGAGCAAGTCTTGAAGTCATGGAGTCTGATACAAAAGTATTCCGAGGAAATAAACCTTTCTTTTTCACTAATTTAAAAGATGATCAAGGATTAGATGAAGTGGTAGAGTGGGTCAGGAAGCATGCTTTGTTGAAAGGACTAGGACAAGATGTCTGAATGGACAGGCGTTCTTGACCTTGTCATGGAAAATCGCCTAGGGCGCTCCGTGGCAAAAAGTGTCTACTTTCAGGGTGCGTTTAAAGTGATGCGCCCTGTCTATTTCAATAATAATAATTATCCATGCTATTATTTATTGAATCCTGGCGGTGGCTATTTAGATGGGGATCGGTATCAAATGAAAGTTACGCTTGGTGAACAAGCGAAGCTGACATTGACAACTCAATCGGCGACAAAAGTATACAAAACGCCCACCAAGCAAGTGTACCAAGAGGCAATCTTTCATATGAAGAAAGACAGTTATCTAGAGTACTTACCAGATGCAATTATTGCATACAAAGATGCTAGTAGTTATCAGAAGAATAGTATATATATGGAAAAGGGCGCAACATTGTTATATTCCGATATTTTAACTCCTGGCTGGTCGCCGGAAGGAGAAAAATTCAGCTACGATATGCTTCGTTTGAAAACGGAGATTTATATGGAACAACAACTAGTTGCCTTTGACCATATTAAACTTCATCCAGCATCTCAGCATATGAATGGGTTAGGCTTTATGGAAGGGTACACACATTTAGGTTCGTTCATTGTCGTTGGAGAAAAAACAAGTGATGCTTTATTGGATCGGCTATATGAGACGATTCAACAAGAAGCTGGAGAATTTACATTTGGATTATCTAAGCTTGCTGTTCCGGGCTTCACCATCCGTATATTAGCAAACCAGACGCAAGTCATAGAGCGGATTATTTCAGTCTGTCACCATTTGATTAGCGACGAATGGTATCAAACGAAACCAAGTTTTTTAAGAAAGTACTAAAAACGGCCCGACAATTCTGAAGAGTTGTTGGGTTTTTTCGTAAAACAGACTACTTTTACACAAATAACTATATGACTTCTAGTTCGCGCATTGGAATGTCTTCGAACCACTTAGGTACCAGTACAACAAAATAGTTAGCGTGCCATTTCAAATGATTGAAAAACAGAAATCAGGGTATCATTAAACATGAGAGTGAAGACATTTCATAAGCTGTACCCTGATATCAATCCAAGTAGAATTATTAGTGTTTTGAGTGTATAAGCTCAACTGTGTATAGTAGTAATAGCTGTAATAAGGTCGTTACACCAGTGGGAATTTGTTATGCAGGCTAATAATGAGCAAAGTGATCATAGATCGAACGGCTATTAGGCTGACCGTGATCATCAATTTTTCACTTGATTTTGGTTTTATTTCAAGTGTCTTGGCACTATGATTGGTCTGACAACAACCTATTGCTGAGATGTATTTAAATTAACTTTTTTGAAGAGGAATTTATAAATGAATTTGAACGACTGGGAAATAAAAGTTCGGGCTAGATCACTTGAATTAGTAGTAGTGGATGAAGTAAGATGAGCTATTCTGTAGATAAAAGACTTGATACTATTTTTGGAGGTGGTTCCTGTGGTAGACGACTTTGAAGCGGAAAAGGTTTTTGAAGACAGGCATTACGAGCGAATTCAGTTTAAGCTCATCTTGGAAGGTCGTAAGTATAAGGGTGACTATCACGATGGTGAAATTCATTGGCTCCATCCACATCCCAAGCAAGATGTCGGTGAAGAAGAAATAATTGCCATAGAGGATAAAGTGTTGGAGTTGTTATCTGAGCAAGGGATTCGGAATGAAGCGGATAATATTGAAATCGAACGTTCGATTAGCAGCAATCAAGCCCGACCACTTCAGATATTTAAATTGAAGATTCAGGGTGAAGAGTTTAAAGGAACTTTTATTAATGGTGAAATTGAATGGTTTCATCCTAAACCAAGACGTAAACTAAAAGATGAACGCGTGAAAAAAATAGAAGAAGATGTTCAGAAAAAGCTAAAAGATCATCTAGAATAATAAATGAATACTGCGTGTCTCTTGTCAAAATAATCTCAATTTGTTTGACTCCTCTGACAAGATATGCCTACAATGGATATACAAATGAAATAGTCGTTACCGCTAGGGGTGCTCTACGGAGCTGAGAGAAGCATTTTGCTTTAACCCTTTAACTTGATCCGGTTCATACCGGCGTAAGGAAGTGGTGCTGATGTTACGTAGCCTATTTTCGTGCTCTGTGATGTCTCTCCGCCACTTCTGGTCAAGAAGTGGTTTTTTCATTTACTACGAAAAAGGGGAGAGTATACATGAAGTTCACTGAGCGTTTGTTAGAGAAGACATTACCGATTTGGAGACAGAATCATAGCCACCCATTTGTTCAGGAGATTGGCAGTGGCACGCTAGATCAAGAGAAGTTTCGTTTTTATATGGTGCAAGACTATTTGTATTTAATTGACTATGCGAAAGTGTTTGCTGTAGGCACGATGAAAGCGACCGACGTCGAGATGATGGGGAAATTCGCTGCGTTGCTTAACGGTACATTAAACACAGAAATGGAGCTTCATCGTAAATACGCAGCTCGTTTTGGCATTACAGAAGAAGAACTTGAGAATGCAAAGCCGTCTCCAATTGTCCTGGCATATACGCACTATATGCTGCATGTCAGTCAAAACGGTTCGTTAGCGGAAGTTGTCGCTGCATTATTGCCGTGTGCGTGGAGCTATTGGGAGATCGGCAAAGAGCTGGCTGAGTTGCCGAAAGCGTTGAATCATCCTTTGTATGGTGACTGGGTTCGCATGTACTCATCAGAAGATTTCGGAGAGTTGGCTACTTGGTGCTTAGAATTAATGGATGAAACTGCAGAAGGAAAACCTGAATCAGAATTACTTAGATTAGAGGAAATTTTCCTTAATACGACTCGTTACGAGTATATGTTCTGGGATATGGCGTATACAAAACAAATGTGGCCTGGTGTGCAGGAAGAGCAGACGATGACAACCTAAACAAGAAAAATATCAGATAACTTTTGTGATATTTATTTTTAGAATTGATTGACTATAAACAGCGCATGCTATTCTTGAAGGAGGTGTGCGCCATCTTTGCGAAAATAAGCTTGGCACTTGGCGTTTTATTGACAAGTGGCTCGGGCATTGGTGATCCGCCATTTACTGCATTTAGTAAAGTGGAAGTACCGGCATATGCCAAATGGTCAAGACTCGCTATCAAGCAAACGATGCTCAAATATCCTCATGCAGATATCAAGGATTATTTGCATCTCGCAACCGACTCAAAGCAAGTTACCAGTGTGGAGAAGTTTCAGCTCTGGTTAAAAGAGGAAGGGCGGGAGTTCGGTGTGATTGTGAGTGTCACCTATTCAGCTGAAACAGGTAAATTCATTCGCATTGACTTTCAAGAAATACCTGTTAGATAATACAACGCCCCTAGGCTATATAATCTGGCCTAGGGGCATTGTGTTATTCGGTAACTTTTGATAAAAGAAAATGTGAGTCTTGATGTCGTTAGTGAACTACCTGTAATAGACATGTGTCTGAATAGTTTAGGCGAATTGCTGACATCATACTTAATCTGAAAGTAAACGACGTATCATTTCCTGCCCTGCATCTTTAGGATAGGATCGGTACAGATGACCTGATAAGCGCACTGGATCTCCGAAGAAATACCGTTCATATTGTGTTTGTCTTGTGCCGAAAGAACTCATCGTTAAATCCCAAGCCAATCGAAACAGTTGTACACGTTCTATCGCGGTTTTTGTAGCTCCTTGTAAGTATTTTGCTAGATCAGGTTGAATAGTCGACTGGAAATCCTTATCCGTAGGTAACGCAACCATCCCGCTGGCTCCAATCAGCTGAATGATCTCACTGAAACGCGGGTAGACTTTCGGGAAAATATTGCTGGCTACTTGAAGTGGTATTGCACTTGGACACATATATCCCCATTGGTCGAATACCGCATCAGCCTCCGATTTATCTCGTAATGCCTTCATGGTTTCGAGTCCAATAATTATTTCAGACAGTTTTTCTTGAATGTGAAGATATTCCGCTATATTAATCGTTTGGACGAGCTGTTCTGCTAAATTCAGCATGAACTCCGTTTTGACGATCTGTCTCGTAATGACTTGATGTGTGGCAAACGGGTGGAACGAACTCATAGAAAAAAACTCTGATGCTACTTCGGCATTGTGATGAAAGAATACACGTTCCCACGGGACGAGAACATTATCGAAAACAACTACAGCATCCATCTCTTCAAACCTTGAACTCAGTGGGTAATTAAATGTTGAACTCCCACCTACAAATGATTCTCTACAAAGAAAGCGCAAACCTTCTGTATCGGAAGGAATTGAAAAGGCGAAAGCTTCATCAGGATCCCCAAGAAACGAGGGCGTGCTAAATACCAATACCTCATCCGTCAAGCCACCCTGTGTTGCAAGTAGCTTTGCTCCTTTAATAATAAGCCCTTCCGATGTCTTGCCTACAATTTTCGCGGAGACCGGTTCATCCGACGTATGAAAGGCACTTAGAGATCGATTGACCTGTGGCGCAATGAAAGTGTGAGTAAAAGATAAGTCCTCTTCACGTGCTCGTTCATACAGGGCTTGAATATGTTCTGGATAGCAGTTTTCCTTGCCGAGCAAATGGGGAGAAGAAGAGGCAAAGCTCATGATCACCGTATTCAGGTAATCAGGACTCCTGCCAAGTAAGCCGCAAGAAAGTCTAGCCCATTCTTCTGTCATGACTCTGCGTTTCCGTAAATCCGCTTTGGTTTTGGGCTGTAAGTAAGAAAGTCCAATTTGCTCATTTGTGACTGGCGAAACATATGTCATTAGAGACTTATGTGTGGGTGACAGCTGTAAATCATATAGAGAAGCCTTTGTTTCTATAAGCCCTTTAAAAGCCGGATGTTCAGAGATAGGTCCATTCAATTGTTGTCCATCCAGCCAAATCTCAGCGTTCTGCTCATTTATTCTACGTACAAACTCTTTACCATTTATAGCACCCATACTATTCCTCCCGAATTTTCTAGTTGGTATAGTATATTATGAAATCTTCATAAGTGATTTAGATTACCGTTGACTAGAACGCACGATAGACAAATTTGATACAATACAGAAAGAATACATAGAAAATATATCAGAATAATTGAAAGGCGTGTATATAATGAATGAAGAATTAGTACTGAAATATATTGTGGCGTGCACGAATCTGTATGGGATTGTACCTATTGAAAAAGTAATTGAGATCTACAATGACCAAAATGAAGAAAAGGTTTTACTGAATGAAGTGGAAAATTTCTTGCAGTCAGAGCAAGTAAAAGCAGAACTAGAGGGGAGTTTCGTTTATATTCAATCCAACGAATTTGTAGCTGAAGCGACTAGCGAAGAGGATGAAACAGAAATCCTAAAACGAAATGCAGCCGGTAAGCCGTATTATGTACCAGAAAAAGATGAATTACTGCGATTCATTGACGAAGAATATTTTCAAGAAACATCAGAGCAGTCAATAGTCAAGGATATGCTAAAACAGGACTTCGGTGATCAATTGGATGTAGACGAAGAAGTATCCGAACTAGTATATAATTTGCAAGTCAGTGGCGGTGACTTCATGACGGAACTTTCATTATTTATATCCGGGTTGGAACTGCCTATTAAAGAATCCGAGCGCTATATCCCGGCAATTGTTGAATTAGCCGAGACAACTAGATTATGGGAAAACCGTGGGCATACTATGAAAGAATTACAACAGCACTAATTAGTTCATTTCAATAGACAATGCTTAACTCTGCAAGATAGAATAAGGGTACATTAAACACTTTGGAGGATACTACTCATGATCTTAAAGGAATTAACTGCAAAAGAAGTACAAGAGCAACTAGAAAACGGTAAAGAACTGAATATCATCGATGTACGTGAAGACAACGAAGTAGCAGAAGGCATTATTCCAGGTGCGCAACACATCGCGCTTGGTGACCTACCTGTTGCAATGCATGACTTAAATACTGAAACTCCTTACATCCTCGTATGCCGTTCAGGCGGCAGAAGTGGTCGCGCGCAAGAGCTGATGGCAGACGAAGGATTCGATGTAACAAACATGGTAGGCGGCATGTTAGCTTGGGAAGGAGAAACAAAATAATTTGTAAAACCAAAGCTGTCATAAGAAGTGAAAATCTTCTTATGACAGCTTTTTTGTGTTTGCATTCTTCCGTAGAGTGTCTCATTTGTTGCGTAGTAACGTAGTGTGTGCTTATAACACTTCAATTACACGTTTAAAAGCTGTACGTCGTTGTGGGCGGTGACTCAGGGAAGATAAGATCTCCGGGGGCTTTCCTGAACGCATCCGCCTGGAACGCGGTGCATTGATACCTTTACCTTTGAAATTCTATTGCGTAAGCAAAGTGATCTTCACTTTATATAACTCTAAATGGTTATCATCTACTACGTAGACATAACCTTAAAAGACCAAGCGTATAGTGAAAGAAAAAGGCGGTGTCTGTATGAAAAAGTGGCTTGTGGCAGGGTTGCTAATATTTTTCTCGTTAGGTGGAGTGTTATACGGAGTCAAAGCATCTGATCGTGGCTTCTTTCTGCCCTCAGAACTCGGTGGGGTAAGTATTCTCATTGATCCTGGACATGGCGGGGAAGACGGAGGTGCTTCGGCAGGTGAACTCATTGAAAAAGATATTACATTGAACATCTCTCATGAAGTGAGTAAACTATTGAAGAAAAAAGGTGCAACTGTAGAAATGACGAGGGAGAAAAGCGGCGACGCAGTAGCGGAACATGCACCATCCGAGACGTTTACTTCAATGCGTAGCAGGAAGTTCGCAGACCTGAAACTACGTGAAAGCATGGCAATAGAGTCTAAGCCAGATCTATTTATTAGCGTACATGTTAACGCAATTCCTGAAGAACGCTGGAGAGGGGCGCAAGTGTTCTATCATCCAGGTGGTCATCCGGAAGGTAAGCAACTGGCGACATCCATACAAAATGAGTTGCGTGATCAGTTGAAAAATACAGAGCGAGAGGCCATGAAAATCACGGGGGTCTATTTATTGAAAAAAGTACCAGTGCCGGCTGTGTTGGTGGAAACAGGATTCTTATCCAATCCGGAAGAAAGAAAACTATTGGCAAAGAAATCGTATCAGAAAAAAGTGGCTGCAGCCATTGTAGATGGAATTGTGAAATACCAACTTGCTGAAGAACAATGAAGCATATGACGTTTTAGTGAATAGGGAATATGATATACTGAAAGGGAGTGAATGAATTCAGTTAGGAGTGTTACATGTGATTAATGAACAACAAGTCCGTGAACTGATTGGCGCATTGGAAGATCCGTTTTTACATAAAACATTGGCAGAAACGAATGGTATTGTCGGTGTAACCATTAAACCGGAGAAAGAACATGTCAGTGTTAAAATCGCGATTGCGAAAGTGAATACCGGAGAGCAATTGACGCTACAATCAAAAATAGTCGAAACGTTGAAAGAAGCAGGAGCCGACTCGGTGGGCATTCGATTTGAAGAGCTACCTAAAGAGGTGTTAGAACAATTCCGTGGTACAGAAACGGAAGCAATAACTCAAGATATCTTATCGCCTTTATCCAATATTGAGTTTATCTCGATTGCATCTGGTAAAGGCGGCGTAGGAAAGTCTACGGTGTCCGTCAACTTAGCAGTAGCTTTAGCTAGACGCGGCAAAAAAGTTGGGTTGATCGATGCAGATATTTATGGATTCAGTGTTCCCGATATGATGGGTATTACTGCTATGCCTGAAGTCAAGGAAAATCGTATCATACCAGTGGAACGTTTTGGTGTCAAAGTGATATCAATGGGCTTCTTCGTTGAAGATAACGCACCCGTTGTATGGCGTGGACCTATGCTTGGGAAAGTGTTGGATCAGTTCTTCCGCGACGTGGACTGGGGCGAATTGGATTACTTGTTGCTTGACTTACCACCAGGAACAGGTGACGTGGCGCTTGATATTCACCAAATGATTCCAGCTTCAAAAGAAATTGTCGTTACTACTCCACACCCAACCGCAGCATTCGTTGCAGCACGTGCAGGGGCAATGGCGTTACAGACTGAACATGAATTGCTCGGTGTGATTGAAAACATGTCTTGGTTTGCATCGAAAGCAACAGGTGAGAAAGAGTATGTCTTTGGACAAGGCGGCGGTATTCGTCTTTCTGAAGAACTGCGTACGGAATTATTAGGTCAAATCCCTCTCGGTCAGCCTGACTGGAATGAAACGGATTTTGCACCTTCCGTCTATGCAGAAGATCATCCGATAGGAAAAATCTATTTAGACGTTGCCGATACAGTAATCGAGAAAAGGCAAAAATAAAATGTAACAGACGAAGAAAGGATTACTTGCCTTCTTCGTCTGTTTTTTCTTCTTTGCCGCCCCCCTCCTTAGAGGATTCTTCTGCAGTACCTTTACCTGCCTTCATAATTAGTTCTTGCCACTTCGCTTGCATGAGGGGGCTATTCATCGTGTCCTCTATGGCCTTCTCCATTTCCTTCTTGAGCGTAGCCGAATTCACAATGTTTTCCATCTGTTTCATCATGTCTGGTTGACCAAAAAACTTCTCCATTTCTTTTTGAAAAGAAGCATCTCCCATCAAATCTTTCATGATATCCGCTTGTTGTTTTTTCATGCTTTTTGCAATGGACTCCGTGAATTTAGGGTCTTCAAAAGCCGTTTTCCAAAAACGTTCACCTTCTTTAGAAAGCAATACATTCTCAATACTCTGCTTGACTTCGGGCTGTTCGAGTACTAATAGCTCCCTGAACTCAGGATCAGTCATCAATTTACGGAGTGCCTTTTTTCCGTCTTCCGTTTGGATTGCATCTGTCATCATCTTTTTCATTTCATCATAGCTTGGCGCTGCCTGATGACCTCCGCTGCAACCCGTAAGGAATAGAAGGAATAGAAAAAGAACTGCAAATTTTTTCATTCCACTCAACCTTCCACTTGTATTTTCATTTATTGTTCACAATATAAGAAGGAATATGCATGAATCGTTCAATGAAATAGATTTTTTAGTCGATCGTTGATACACTAGGATGGACATGATAAAAAGGGGAACAGTACTGTGACAATACGAAATTGGGTTAAATTTTTCTTGCGCGCAATGGCAATTGGCGGAGCGATTACAGCGGTTGTCGGTCTAATTGTACGTTGGGACTTTTTCTATGGATACTTACAGGCAGGCGAGATATGGCAATTTCTTGGTGCTTTCTTATGGATGATTTTCTTAGGATTTACAATGAGTGTAGTTGCACAGATGGGCTTCTTTGCTTATTTAACCGTCCATCAATTTGGCGTGAATATGTTCCGTACGCTAACATTATGGAATTGGGTGCAGATGCTGATCATAGTAGTCGTACTGTTTGACTTAGTCTTTTTCCGTTTTCAATTAACGAAAGCAGACACAAGTCGTACGTTTTTGTATATTTTCTTACTCATCACCTTAATTGCAGTATCCGTAGTGACGGCATACTTTAAAGCACAGTGGACAAAAAAACATGCATTAATTTCTGCATTATTCTTCATGGTGGTCATCACGACGCTTGAGTGGTTACCGGCGCTAATGGTCACTTCAGGGAACAAAGATGAATGGGTAACGATTCTTTTATTTCCGCTACTTGCAGTGAATGCGTATCAGTTATTAATATTGCCTAAATACAACAAACAATCCGATGTTGATAAAGCAAAGCTGGATCAACGCAGAACTGAAAGAAAAAACGCGAAAAAACAAGCGAGTAAGTCCCAAAAAAACTGACTGGAGATTTTTTTCCAGTCAGTTTTTTATTGTGGAATTTTTTTGGTTTTTACAGATGATCGAAATAACAGGTCCTCTACGGATTGAAAAGTGCGGCTGGCAATTAATCGTTGAATTTCAGCTGTGGCTACGTGTTCGTTACGGGCATACGGCACGACAATAATTTCACCCTTAGAAGCTTTCGGTAATGTGCCGCCAGACCACCGGACAGTAGATCCAAGGGCATTGATTTCTGCTTCGCTTAATTCTTGCAACAGTACTAAGGGGAATTCTTCATCGGCTGTACGAAACCAAAGAGGTCGCTTGCTAAACAATTCTTCAAACGTATGGAGTTGCTTGCTCAACAAATTGGGATCACTTTCATAATCTTTCCCTTCCGTCCCGAGTAATGCAACAGGTAAAGAACGCTGTTTAATTTGCTCTGTAATGTGAGGGAAGCGTGAAGCCCAGTCACTATCGATAAACAATAAAGGATAGGGTTGTGATAACTTTTCAAGAAGTTCCTCCACTTCTTGATCACCGAATGAAATATTGATGGTCAATGCAGAACCTTGTGTACCTTTCACTATCACCGCAGGTTGTTCGGTCAATCGGAAAACCGTCTTCAAGGTAGAAGAGGGCTTGGCCAATTGAGGAATAAAAGCTAAGAATAGTGCAATCAATACAAGAAGGAAGAGAAGTTTTTTTATCATGCCAATCTCCTTAACTATGTGAAGTCTAAACTATTATATGAAAAACCCTTGACGTATATGACTATGCCCACTATAATTAAAAAAGCTTGAGTGATTTAAAAGTATTTGTTGCAGAGACTTAGAAAACATGCTATAATGGTTTTTGTCGTCAAACGTATTACATTTATTATTATTCCGCAGTAGCTCAGTGGTAGAGCAATCGGCTGTTAACCGATCGGTCGTAAGTTCGAGTCTTACCTGCGGAGCCATTTTTTATGCTTCCATAGCTCAGCAGGTAGAGTGCTTCCATGGTAAGGAAGAAGTCGCCGGTTCGAGTCCGGCTGGAAGCTCCATGAACACTTTCATGGCCCCTTGGTCAAGCGGTTAAGACACCGCCCTTTCACGGCGGTATCACGGGTTCGAATCCCGTAGGGGTCACCATTTAACATGTTAAAGTTATGCAAGGAAGCAAGTAAGAGAAAGAAGGAGCGTACTCAGGTACGTGACTGATTGAGCGAATGAAGCCTGACGCAGCAATGCGAAGCTTATCGCAATTTTAACACGGTGGGGTAGCGAAGTGGCTAAACGCGGCGGACTGTAAATCCGCTCCCTCCGGGTTCGGCGGTTCGAATCCGTCCCCCACCACCATGTTTGTCTTACCTTTAGAAAAGAATAACTAACTATTCGTTGGGGTATAGCCAAGCGGTAAGGCAACGGACTTTGACTCCGTCACTCGTTGGTTCGAATCCAGCTACCCCAGCCATTTTACTAATGTGTGAACAATTCTATATTTTACATGTCGATTCCTTTTATTTTAAAAATAAAGGGTTTTTTTGTTGACTAAAATCCCCAATCATATAGAACAATTTGAATAATCATGTATAATGAACTGTATCACATATAGGTAGTTTATCTTGTATGCATGATGAAAAATAACTAGGTATAGGGATAGTGGTATAGCTATGCAAGAGTTTCTAAACGGTATGGATGCATTTGTTGAGTCTAGTAGTGAAAAAGAATTACATAAGGTTCTTAGTGATATTGCCTATACATTAGAACAGGCAGCTATTGTCGCAATCACCGACTCAAAAGGAACAATTCAATACGCCAACGAACATTTTGAAAAGATTTCCAAGTATTCAAGAAAAGAATTAATTGGTGCTAATCAACGTATTGTCAACTCGGGTTATCATAATGCAACATTCTTTAAAGAGATGTGGGCCACGATTGGGAGAGGCAATACTTGGCGTGGCGATATATGTAATCGTGCCAAGGATGGTTCAACTTATTGGGTAGACACGACAATTGTCGCATTTTTAAATGATAAAGGGAAACCCTATCAATATATTGCGATTCGCTATGATATTTCCGTGAGAAAGAAAATGGAATTAGAAATTCGAAAAAATGCAGATCTTTATGAAATTATTACAGACAATGCATCTGATTATATTGCCGTCATTGACCGGCAAGGGAAGTTTTACTACGTTTCCCCATCCTTTCAGAAGCTTCTTGGGCATTCGGTTGATGAACTATATTCCAACTCATTCTATTCATATATCTATAAGCAAAATCGCCAAAAGGTAGAAAAGAAGATTTTACAATTTGGAAAATATCAACACCAAGCACTTAATTTGGAATATTCTTTTTTAGATAGTAAAAATGGGTTACACATCATGGAAGCAAAAATTGATGAAGTAAAAGATTCGGTTGAATATAAAGATAAACTTTTAGTCGTCATGCGAGATGTCACAGAACGTGTGAGATCAGACGAGAAAATTAGATATCTTGTCTACAATGACCAATTGACATCCTTAATGAACCGAAATTCATTTAGAGAACAGTTGGCACTAGCATTTGAAAGAGCACGTACCCGCAAGCAAGTATTTGCTCTCGTGCATATGAATATTGATCGTCTACGCTATGCAAATGATTTACTTGGACATGAAGCAGGAGACTATTTATTAGCAATGGTTGGAGAAAGGCTGAAAAAGAGAACAGGTCCTGAAAGCCTGTTAGCTCGTATTGCAGGAGATGAATTTGCGTTCATTATATCAGGATTGCCAGACGCAGAAGAGTTTTATCATCATGCGGAAAATATTCGTAGCTTCTTAGAACAGCCTATCCAAGTTGGAGAACAAACCTACACATTGTCTATAAGTTGCGGTGTATCTATGTATCCTGAACATGCAGACCACCCTTCTGATTTGATCACTAAAGCTACATTGGCATTAGGCAAGGTCAAGATGCACGGTGGTGGAGACACGGTTATGTACCAACCAGGAACTTCAAAGGTGTCATTAGAGCGAATTTTGCTGGAAAATGAATTACGTAAAAGTGTGCAACAACGACATTTTTATCTTGAGTATCAGCCAAAAGTGTTGCTGGACACTGGCGAATTGACAGGCGTGGAAGCACTTGTACGTTGGAATCATCCGGATTTAGGAGTGATTCCTCCTAATAAGTTCATTCCGCTTGCTGAGGAAACGAAAATTATCATACCGCTCGGGGAATGGATTTTACGTGAAGTGTGTAAGCGCGCAGAGATAGAGGTGGCGGCTGGTGAGACATGCCGATTCGCTGTGAATGTCTCCACAGTCCAAATGAAAGAAGAGGGATTTGTTGACACTGTCTTGAATATCATTAAAGAATACCATGTACCACCTGAGATGCTGGAGCTGGAACTGACGGAAAGCTCATTTATGGATACAGAAGGTATGAAAGAGTCCATTCAACGACTTCGGAGTACAGGTATTACTGTTGCAATTGACGACTTCGGTACAGGGTATAGTACGTTCAGTTATATTAAAGAACTTCCAGCCGATACGTTGAAAATCGATATGGCGTTTGTACGAGATATATTGGAGAATGAAAACAGTCAGGCCATTGTCAAGGCAATTGTAACACTTGCTGATACAGCAGGTTTAAATGTAGTAGCGGAAGGAATAGAATTACCAGAACAAGCAAAAATGCTCTACAACTTAGGATGCCGTGAAGGTCAAGGTTACTACTATGGTCGACCGATGTCATTAGAAGGTACGAAAGAAATGAGAGATTTTCTTTCTACTTTTAAATAAAGAATACAGATGGGAGGATTAGCTATGCGCGAGTTAGATATTTCTCTAATTGGAGTACCTGTAGATCTTGGTCAGAGTCGACGTGGAGTGGATATGGGACCAAGTGCGATTCGATATGCAGGAGCGATAGAGCGTTTGAAAGCATTAGGTCATCACGTAACAGATGTAGGGAATATTTCTGTTTCTCCTATCCACGATGTATCATGTAATGAAGTTGGGTTGAAGAACTTAACAGAGGTGACAGAAGCGACTGAAGAACTTGCTAAGACAGTTTCGACCATTGTAGGAAACAACAAGTTTCCATTAGTACTTGGCGGTGATCACAGTATCGCAATAGGCACGCTTGCGGGGTTGGCGGAACACTATAAAAATCTTGGCGTTATTTGGTATGATGCGCATGCAGATATGAATACAAGCGAAACGTCTCCTTCAGGAAATATCCATGGTATGCCACTCGCGGTCAGCATGGGGCTAGGACATGAGCAATTGGTGAATGTGCATAAAGAAGGTGCGAAAATCAATCCAGAAAACGTGGTAATTATCGGAGCGCGTTCAGTAGATCCTGGTGAACGGCAATTGATTAAAGAAAAAGGCGTGAAAGTGTTTACCATGCATGAAATCGATCGTTATGGTATGTCAGCGGTCATACAGCAAACGCTTGAATATTTTGCTTCAAGACAGGTAGATGGTATTCATTTGTCATTAGACTTGGACGGTTTGGACCCCCTTTATACCCCTGGGGTTGGAACACCGGTACCAGGTGGGATCACATACCGTGAAAGCCATCTAGCTATGGAATTGCTAGAAGATGCAAATGTTATTACATCCGCGGAATTCGTCGAAGTAAACCCTGTACTGGATGAGTATAATAAGACGGCAGATGTGGCAGTCGGACTTATGGGATCGCTATTCGGTGAAAAACTACTATAATCTATTGAAGTGATTAAAGCCTACTGGTTTTAATCACTTTTTTCTATTGAGGAAGCCGCTAGCATTGGCAGGAGGAATAATGATAAAATAGTTATGGACATAATAAATGAAAAAAGTGAAACTAAATGAAGCTTCTAACGTATATAAAGGGACAGCCGCATAGGAGCGGGAGTGAAGCCTATTGGACGAATTAATTAACAAACGAGTAAAAGAAGTTTTACATGGTAATCAGGAAGCTTTTGAGGAAATTGTCATCCATTTTCAGCACCGTCTATATCAAGTGTGTTACCGGATGTTAAACAATGCAGCGGAGGCGGAAGATATTGCACAAGAAGCCTTTGTGCGCGCCTACGTAAACTTGGAAACCTTTGATCAAAAGCGGAAATTTTCTACTTGGCTGTACCGTATTGCTACTAATTTATGTATTGATCGCATTCGGAAGAAAAAGCCTGATTACTACTTAGATGCAACGGTACCAGGGACGGAAGGCTTGAATATGTATTCGCAAATCGCAACGAATCAACAGTTACCGGAGGAAGAAGTAGAAAAGATGGAAATGAAAGATCGTGTTCAGTACGAAGTAAACAGGCTGCCCGATAAATACCGTACGATTATTATTTTGCGATATATGGAAGACCTACAGTTGCAGGAAATCGCTGATATTTTGGAGATGCCACTCGGCACGGTAAAAACACGAGTGCATCGAGGAAGAGAAGCGCTTCGGCAACAAATGGGGAGTATGTAGGAGGTTGGATTCATGGAAAAATGTCCTAAACATGTTGTCCATTATATGCATGCGTTTTTTGATGGTGAGATCACCAATGAAGAAGAGCAGATCATGAATGAACATTTGAAACTATGTGGAGAGTGCAGAGAAACATTTGAAGAACTAGAGCAAACCGTTACTCTATTTAAGGGAATAGATGTAGTGGAAGCACCAGTAGGATTTGTCGATGGCGTGACAGCAAGATTGCCAAAACAAACGATGAAGAAAGGTCCGAATAAGTGGTTCCGACAGCATCCATTTATGGTGGCGGCTGCGATGTTTTTACTACTAATGAGTGCATCTTTCTTCTCGAGTTTTGAAAATGAACAGCAGTTTTCATTTACGAAGCAGCCTAATTTAGTTGTTGAAGGGGAAACAGTTGTTGTTCCAGCAGGTAAAACGGTTGTAGGAGACTTAGTCGTGAAGAATGGAGACCTTCGAATTGAAGGAGAAGTGGATGGCAATGTCACAGTCATTAAAGGGTCTAAGTATATGGCTTCAACAGCCGTTATAACAGGATCAAGTGAAGAAATCAACGAAATCTTTGATTGGCTGTGGTATAAGATGAAATCCGTTGCAAAAGATATTATTCCTACATCAAAGGAACAAAAGCTTGAAGATGAATGAAGAAATAGAATGTAAAGTGATGCGGCTTCTGAGCTTACGCATCACTTTTTTACTTTTCATTCAGATGTACAATACCTTTTAGTTGGGCATGTTAGTTGGGAATTATGTTATACTAGATGCATAAGAACTTTTTAAAGGTAGGGGAAGCACATGCCGGGTTTGGAGCAAGTAACAACATTAGCACCAATAGAAATACTGAAAAATATTGTGGATGTGCTTCTTGTTTGGTTCGTACTCTATAAGTTAATTACTATTATTAAAGGAACAAAAGCTGTTCAATTATTGAAAGGTATTTTCGTGATTTTAATAGGCCGCTATATAACGGAATGGCTCGGTTTGAAGACCCTTCAATGGATGATGGAGGAAGTACTTCGATTCGGTTTTTTGGCTGCAATTATCATATTCCAGCCTGAATTACGTAGAGCCTTGGAGCAACTAGGCCGGGGGAGGCTCTTTGCGCGGACTGCCATGCAGGAGGAGGAAGAGCGTGATCGCTTAATTGAGGCATTCGTTAAATCCGTTAGCTATATGGCGAAGCGGCGAATTGGTGCGTTAATCACCATTGAAAAAGAAACAGGTCTTAGTGAATATATTGAAACAGGTACCCCTATGAATTCACATATTACTTCCGAACTTCTTATTAATATTTTTATTCCAAACACGCCATTGCATGACGGTGCGGTCATTGTGACGAAAAACCGTATTGCTGCTGCGGGTTGTTATTTACCATTGTCAGAAAGTGCGTTTATCTCCAAAGAACTTGGAACACGACATCGTGCTGCGCTTGGTATCAGTGAGGTCACTGATTCGGTAACTATCATTGTTTCAGAAGAAACCGGTGCCATCAGCCTAGCCGTAGAAGGGGAAATCAATCGTAAATTAGATATCGAGGAGTTCGAAAAACTATTACGTATTTCCTGGTTCGGTAACACTACAGGACAAACAGATACTTCTCTATGGAAGTGGGGGAAGAGAAAAAATGGATAAATTCATGGATAGCCCCTGGTTTTTACGACTGACTGCTCTTTTTTTAGCCATTATGCTGTTTTTATCAGTAAAAGCTGAGGATCAATCTAGTCGTAATACAATAGGTGATATGTTTGATCTTATGCAAGATGTACCCGTAGAAGTATATTACGATACGGAGAATTTGGTAGTAACCGGAGTACCTGACATGGTCAATATGACAATTGAAGGACCAGCCCAAATTGTCCAGACTACAAAATTGTTAAAGGATTTTACACTGAAATTAGATTTGCAAAATTTGACACTCGGTGAACATAATGTACGTATACAAGCAGAAAACTTATCAGACAAACTGGATGTTCGACTTGACCCTGCAACAGTGAGTATCAATATTGAGGAAAAGGTAACTCAATCATTCCGTGTCGATCCAGAGATGAATACCAGATTACTAGCAGAAGGCTATGAAGTGAAAAGCATGGGAGTTCAACCCTCTTCGATTAATGTTACAGGTGCGAAAAGTGTTGTGGATGCAATTAGTTTCGTAAAAGCTTCTATTACAAACGAGGGTAGCCTGGATAAGCCTTTTGAGCAAAAATCTCGTGTTCGCGTATTGGATCGTGACTTAAATAAGCTTTCCGTTTCATTGGATCCAGAAGAAGTCACGGTCAAAGTAGATATTCAGGAATATAGTCGTGAAGTTCCGTTAACGTTGCAACAGAAAGGACAATCACCGACTGGAATAACCGTTGAAAGTGCTGCACCCGTAGATCAATCAGTTCGCATTCACGGTCCAAAGAGTGCAGTAGATGCAATCAAAGAAATTCCAGTAGAACTGGATATCACTAAAATAACTAAATCCGGAAAAGTGGAAGCAGACATAAAGAAACCTGAAGGGATTACTAAAGTGACACCTTCCAAATTAAAAGTTCAGGTGAAGGTTTCAGGTGAAACTTCTGATGTTTCAAAAAAGACGGATGATAGTAAAGAATCGTAATGCTCGTACCAAATGTGATCTACTAAGATCAGATCGAAAGGAAGAATACAACATGACACAGTATTTTGGAACAGATGGCGTCAGAGGTGTAGCAAACAAGGAGCTTACACCTGAACTGGCATTTAAATTAGGCAGAATCGGTGGATACTTATTCACTAAAGATGCAGAAGAAAAAGCAGAAGTGCTAGTAGGAAGAGATACACGGATTTCTGGCTTAATGCTTGAAAATGCCTTAATCGCAGGCCTATTATCTGTTGGTGTGGAAGTGATGAAGTTAGGCGTAATTAGTACACCAGGCGTAGCCTATTTAACACGTGTCATGAACGCTCAGGCAGGCGTTATGATTTCAGCATCACATAATCCCGTTGAAGATAATGGAATTAAGTTCTTCGGAGATACTGGCTTTAAATTAACTGATGCACAAGAAGAGGAATTCGAAAAACTATTAAATGCAGAAGAAGATACATTACCCCGTCCGGTTGGAGGGAACGTTGGAACCATTACGGAATATTTTGAAGGCGGTCAAAAATATATTCAATACTTGAAACAAATTGTCGATGAGGACTTCGAAAATATCCATGTAGCGCTTGATTGCGCACATGGAGCAACATCGGTCTTGGCAACCCATGTATTTGCAGACTTGGATGCAGATCTGACTACAATGGGTGCTTCTCCAAACGGCTTGAATATCAATGATGGCGTTGGATCTACACATCCCGAAGCGCTTGCAACACTTGTAGTAGAAAAAAGTGCAGATATCGGTCTAGCATTTGATGGTGATGGCGATCGTCTAATCGCAGTTGATGAAAAAGGTAATATCGTCGATGGCGATCAAATTATGTTCATTGTAGCTCGATACTTACATAGCAAAGGCAGATTAAAATCAGATACAATTGTCTCCACTGTGATGAGTAATTTGGGCTTCTATAAAGCTCTAGAGGAATTTGGCATGAAGAGTGTTCAAACAGCTGTAGGCGATCGTTACGTTGTAGAAGAAATGCGTAATAATCATTATAATCTTGGCGGTGAGCAATCAGGCCACATTATCTTCATGGATTACAATACAACGGGAGATGGCTTGCTAACGGCATTGCAACTTGTTAACATCATGCAGCAAACAGGAAAAAAATTATCGGAACTAGCTAGTGAAATGAAAGTGTATCCACAGAAACTTATTAATATTCGTGTAAAAGATAAATATGCGGTCATGGAAAATATGCGTATTGTCGGAGTGATTAATGAGGTAGAGAAAGAGATGAATGGCCAGGGAAGAGTACTAGTGCGTCCTTCGGGTACGGAGCCTCTCGTCCGTGTAATGGTCGAATCTGAAACAGAAGCACAGTGTGTAGATTATGCAGATCGGATCTCACAAGTAGTAAAAGAAGAAATGGGTCTAGAGTAAATATGGATTTGAGCTGGTAATAGATATTCTATATTACCAGCTCTCTTTTTATAGAGATAGAATACCGGGGAATCAGAGGTATAGGCTGAAATGGGGATGCTTCCGCTGAACGGAGAGGAAAATTGTGAGTCAAAAAAAATACCAGAATATGCTAGCACAACGAACAGAGAATATCTTTGAAGAGTGGAAAGCGCGTGGTAGTTTAACGGAAAGGGAATTATATTATTTTCTTCATAAATTGAAGGGAACGTCCGGGACAATCGGATTGCAACAGTTGTCTCTCTTTTGTGCGTCACAATTAGAGATTTTGACGTCATCCAACGATCAAAAAATACCTGTTTCTTCATTAGAAAATTTGAAGAATCGTATTCGTTCGCATTTTGATAGTACGATTGACGTGAAAAAAGAAGAATTTCAATTACCTGATCGCTATATCAATCGTCTGGATACAGAAACGTTCGTTCTCATTATTGATCAAGATTTAGAATTCGTGTCTTACTTAAAGGAATTGCTTGAGAAGCTTGGAGCTCAAGTAATTATTTCATTGAATGGGAAGCGTGGAATTGAACAGTTCTACTCTATGAGACCAAGTATTGTCATCATAGATGCAAAATTACCTGATATGACAGGCTTTGAAGTGCTGGATCAAATTGCAGAACCTGCGCGACAAAAAAACACGACTTTAGCCATCTCAAGTGAAGAAGTGACGAAAGAAATTCTTATTGAAACGTATCGTAGAGGTGCTATGGATTTGATTTCAAAACCTTTTGATATGGATGTCTTTTTCCCTTATTTGTTCAATCGGCAAATGCGTCAGCATGCGATTAGTAGCAGTATGATTACAGATAGCTTGACGGGTGTGGGGAATCGACGCTACTTCGATGAAACCATTAATATATTGGCTAAAAAAGCCGATCAATCTGAAACGACTTTTTCACTGGTCATAATAGATTTGGATCATTTTAAACAAGTAAATGACCTGTATGGACATCCTGCAGGCGATGAAGTACTGCAAAGGTTTGGGGAAATTATTAAAGAAGAAAAGCGCGAAGGTGATTATGGCTTCCGTTATGGCGGAGAAGAATTTGCTTTATTATTCGATAACATCCATGCAGAAGATACAGTGCATGCCGTTGAGCGAATTCGAGAAAAGTTCAATGACGCTATATTTACTTCTAATGAAGAGACGTTCGAGGTGACCTTCTCAGCAGGCAGTGCAACATATGAAGGAAATACTGCCAACTTGGTATCTGCTGCTGATCAGGCACTTTATGAAGCAAAGCGTTCAGGACGAAATCAAACGGTGATTTACGACCAGAGTAAACGAAAAGTCAAGCGTAAATTGATCGTCATTATCGTTGACGATGATTCATTCATCAGGCAAATTCTTCAGCAAACGTTGCTAGGATTAAAGTCTTCGGATATTGATATTACAGTGAAAACGTATGCTGATGGACCTTCGTTTCTAGAAGATGACTGGTATAGTCCAGACGCTTATTTTATCGTACTACTCGATGGTGTCATGCCAAAAATGGACGGTCTTGAAGTATTAAGTCGATTAAAGAGTGACCATGCCAAAACAAATGTCACGGTATCCATGATGACGGCTAGAAAAAGTGCAAATGATATTAAGGCTGCGCTCTGGCTTGGAGCAGACGACTATATTATTAAGCCATTCCAACCAGCAGAAGTACTCGGACGAATCGATAAATTAGCTAATCGGTTATTTGATAAAAGAGAATAGAAGGAGGTGCCCACTTTGACACATGTAGGAAAAAAAGTGTTAGTTGTAGATGATGAAGATATTTTGCGTATGTTGCTCACGGACACTTTGGAATTTGAAGGATTTCAAGTAGAAGAAGCTGAAGACGGAGTAGAAGCTTTAGAAAAGATCGGAGGCAAGCAATACGACGCCATTCTTTTAGATTACATGATGCCACGTATGACAGGTTTGGAATTATTAGAGCATCTACAACCGCTAAAACTGACAACGCCTATTATTATGCTCACTGCGAAAGCGCAGCAAGCGGATCAGGACGTTGCTCTAGCTAAAGGGGCCTCTTATTTTGTACCCAAACCATTTAGCCCGAATGAACTGGCCGAATTAGTTAAATCACTATTTTGATTAAAGTGCATATCTATATAGACAAACAGAACGTCCTCTCCATTATGGAGAGGACGTTCTGTTTTAGTCGTTCTGTGGATATAAAATCAGTCCATCCGATCGTTCCATAGTCTCCATGATAATGGATGATAAATTGCTGAGAGGATAAGGTTTCGTCAAAAATTCACTAACATGAAATTTCTCCATCAGTAGCGGTTCTTTTTCTAGTGAAGAAGATATAACAATAGGAATTGATTCCGTTTGAGTATGATCTTTCATTTTACTAATCAGATCCCAGCCACTTTCACCTTCGTCTAGCATTAGATTAACGACGACTGCGGCAGGTTTCCTTTTTTCTATACATGCAAATGCTTTGCTTACTTTGGAATGATGAATGACTGAAAAATCTTTGCTTGACAGCTCTTCACCAAGTAATAAGGGAATACTCACATCATCTTCCACTATCACCACCAAAGGTTTATCAAAGTCGATTTTTTCTGTTGATAATTGCTGTTTTAAAGGAAGGGAAAAGAAAATAGTCGTACCTACATTTTCTTCAGAATCGGCCCAAATCTTTCCATTATGATCTTGTATAACCTCTTTACAAATAGATAGACCGAGACCTGTACCACCAATTTTTCTACTATAACTATTATCGAATCGATAAAATTTCTCAAAAAGATGTCCAATAGTATCTGAAGGAATTCCAATGCCTTCGTCCGCTATGGAAACAGTAACAGCGTCTTGTTGATTGAACAGAGTGATGTTCACACTTCCACCGTCAGGAGAGAATTTAATGGCATTTCCCACTAAATTCGTGAATACTTGCAAAATGCGATTATAGTCGGCTCTGACCATGGATGAATAAGTTAGATCTTGCACTTTTATCGTATGGTGAGGTGATTGAATGAGTAAATTAGCCACAGCCTTTTCGACCACTTCATTGATTGATATATCCTCTATCGTGTACGATTGACGACCAGCTTCCATCCGCTGAAGATCTAAGAAATCATTAATAAGGGCAGTTAGGCGGTTTGCCTCGCTATGAATCGTCTCAAGATACCGTTTCTTGCGGGTATCATCCATATCTTTGTTTAGTAAAAGTTCAGAGAATCCAAGGATGCTAGACAAAGGTGTGCGTAATTCATGACTGACAGTCGAAACCAATTCTGTTTTCATTTTATTGACTTCGTGTTCATGAGTAATATCACGGTGTACGAAGATTGTACCGACTTTTTCATCTTGAATAATAATAGGGACACTATACACATTCATGACCCGAGATTGTTCAGAAGGTAGTGAAAGTACATATTCGTTAGTAATGAATTTCGTGGATTCGGATTGAATTGCCTCATCTAGAAATGCTTTGTAACGGACAGGATCATGGATTTGTTTTAGAAAATTCTCCGTCCACTCTTCTCGAGACCATGCGTTATGCTCGGTTTCAGGCTCCATGCCCAGTAAATCGAATAAGGCTGCATTATACTTATCTTTCTCATCTCTATTTGAAACAAAACGGATGCCTTCATTGATGCTATCTAGGATGTTTCGATTCAACTGACGTTCGTGACTAATGAGTTCATATTGCTCAATTCGGTCCACTGCAATGGCAATTCGCTTAAGCAAACCGTATAAATCTTTTTGATCGTCTTCCGTAAACGGTTTGCCAATACGTGAGAGGACGGACACGACGCTTAATTCATTATCGACATTATAGATACCTACCACAAAGTCATAGACATATGTAATACTGCTAGCTATGCCTTTTTCATATTCCGCTTCCCGCTTGATAATGAAATAGGACTCTGTTTCAAGTCGGGTTCTTATATACTCTAGCCGTTCGTATTTTATTTCATCAAAAAATTCTTGTGAAATTCCTTTTAATGCATGAATTCCGCTGCTAGGAAGCCAAAGAAAACCTAAATCGGATTGATAGACTTGATTTAAATAGTCGAAAGTTTGATCGCATACTTCTTGCTTATCCAGTGAGAATGAAAGGATATGACTCAAGCCATTGTAACGTTCCAAACGAACTCGGGAAAAGCGAGCTTCTGATAAAGCGAATTCCATTTTAGTCTGGCGATTGAATAATTCATCTTGCTGTGTAATTAATTCTTCGTTTTGAGAAAGGAGATCTTGCTCATTCATTTGAATGCGCTCCATCATTTTATGGATAGATTGTGAGAGTGCGCCGATTTCATTCTCTGTCTGAATGGGGTGGAATAGTACTGTGCCTTCTGTTTCATACTGATCTGCTGCATGTGTGATTTCTTCTATTGGCTTAACCACACGGTGGATAACGTTCCAAACCATATAGATTGGAATAAGTAAGAAGATGAAGCCGAATATGGTGATGATTAAAAAGAAATATTTAGTTTGTTGCATCGTATGATCAGTTGCCAGTCTTTGCTTATCCTTTGAAGAGTCTTTGTATTCATTGGCATATTTAATGAAGCTATTGACGGTTAGATTAGCACCACTATTTGCCAGGTTCCGTAAGCTGTCATAATCATTTTCTTCAACAAATTGTATGGCTTTCGGGAGGATGACCTTTTCGTATTCGATTAAGAAGCTATCAATTTCCGCAATGATTTGTTGTTCTTCTGCGTTCAGTTGAAACGATCTAAATTCCTTGGAATGAGAATGAATATCTTCGATTGCTTGATAAGCATGGTTTAATTCATCCTCAATTTGAAACGCATAGTAACCCCGGATCCGAAAGAATAGATCTTGAATTGAATCAGATATTTCCTCTATTTGTTTCGATTTTGCATAAGAGTTTTGCTGTTGATCTTCTAGTTCATCCCAAGTGTTACTTGCATAGAAGTACATACTAGCCATTCCGACAATCGCGATGACTATTGAAACGATAAATACTTTTATGTATTGTTGGCGTATTCCTTTTTTTTGCACGACCCACTTACCCCTTCCTACTATCTCAACTACTTCTATTCTACCATTTGCTCGGCTATATACGTATAGAATTTTCAGTCAGGAGATTTTATTTGATGGTATGATAGGACGAAAATAGTATGTGTACATACTAGCCCAAATAAATGGTGTTTCAAGTGTAGACAAAAAAAGACAAGCCGATAAATGATAGGCTTGTCCTCTAGTAAGTAATTTACATAATTACTCAAAAATATATTTCAATGCTAAGACTGCTTGATCAACTGATTCTACGGTAACATGTGCTTTGCGAGATAGCTCTTTTAAAGGGTGATGATGATTTTCCTGACGAATCAGAATAAGTGGTTTTCCGAAAGCGACTGCTGCACTGGCGTCCATTGCGGTATTCCACTGTTTGTATTGTTCACCAAATAACGCGATAACAACATCTGATTTTTTCATTAAAATTTCCGTTCGTAAGTTATTAAAGCTAGAAGCTGCGGCATCTTTAAATAGTTTACCGGGTTGTTCGCCTAGAATTTCTTCGCCGATGTTGTCTGAGCGGTCATGATCTTCCATGGGGCCGACAAAATCGACAGGTAATTGTAGATCTTTTGCTTGTTGTTTGACTTCATCTCTCCAAGATGTGTGAATTTCCCCAGCTAAGTATACTGTTAATCGCATGAAAACCCCTCCTAGTTTGATAGTCTTTATTGTATCATGCATTATGTCTTCCTTCATCAGATGTACTTGAGAAGAAAGAGTTCATAAATGTGGTACACTGAATAAAAACAGGGAGAGTGGAATATATGAATGGACAAAATCGAGCAGATGTAAAACCTGGATTACGAGTAGCCGTTATTTTAAAGAAAGATCAGCGAAGCGGTGTAAAAACAGAAGGCATCGTTAAAGATTTGCTGACCAATTCCAGTTTTCATCCGCACGGGATTAAAGTACGGCTTGAAGATGGACAAGTTGGTCGTGTAGCAGAAATATTAGCATAATACAAAAAGAGAGGGGGATTCCCTCTCTCTTTTTGTATATACGATTACTCTCCATCGCGATACGTAACGGCTGTACCCGTTGCGATACACATCATCATACCTTCCCGTACCATTTCGAAATCCAAATCGACACCGATGACAGCGTTCGCCCCCATGGCATTTGCTTTCCGGGACATTTCATCCAGTGCTGTTTGACGTGCTTCAGTTAGTTTGCTTTCATAGGCAGCACTACGTCCCCCTACAATATCCGTCACGGATGCAAAAATATCCCGTACGATATTTGCCCCCATAATGGTTTCTCCTGATACAATCCCGTGATACGTTTCAATAGTCCGGCCTTGCAGCATGTTAGTTGTCGTGTGTAACAATTTGATCTCCCCCTTTGGTTTGTATATATACGTTATGATGGAAAGAATGGTTTCAATATATATGTAGAGTGTGAAAATAAAACGCGTACCTGTTCTATGTCAAATGAAGTAATTTCCCGGGGAATTGTATCGAAAAATAGTCATATTCTACGAGTCTCGAAATAAAGGTTCAAAGCGCGCTACCTATCAGGTAGTATGAGTACATAGATAGAAAAAAGGAGATGATAGTATGACAGAACAAATGTATCAGCTTATTTCCATAATCGTGTACATGGCGGCTATGCTGTTCATTGGTTGGTATGCGTTCAAACGTACATCGAACCTGACGGATTATATGCTTGGTGGACGATCGCTTGGGCCGGCTGTTACAGCACTAAGTGCCGGAGCTTCCGATATGTCCGGCTGGCTATTGATGGGACTGCCGGGTGCAATCTATTTAAGTGGATTAGGTGAAGCTTGGCTCGCGGTTGGCTTAACGGTAGGTGCTTATTTGAACTGGTTGTTTGTGGCGCCGCGTTTACGTGCATACACACAAGTTTCAAATAACTCTATCACGATTCCGAGTTTCCTTGAAAACAGGTTAAAAGATACTTCTCGTTTATTGCGGGTAGCTTCAGGTATCATTATTTTAGCATTCTTCACGTTCTACGTATCCTCAGGTATGGTAGCAGGAGGGAAGTTCTTTCAAAGTTCATTCGGTTTAGACTATCATACAGGACTCATTATTGTATCGGTAGTAGTGTTAGCGTATACCTTATTCGGTGGGTTCTTAGCGGTGAGTTATACGGATTTCATCCAGGGATTGATTATGTTTTTAGCGCTCATTTTAGTGCCTTCATTTGGTATTTTCATTACAGGTGGATTTTCAGAAACTGCAGCGAGTATAAGAGAAGTCGATCCTTCGCTCTTTAACTTTGTATCGGGTGTGAGTGTGGTAGGAATCATTTCCTCACTAGCATGGGGACTAGGTTACTTCGGACAGCCGCATATTATCGTTCGCTTTATGGCGATCAGTTCTGTTAAAGAGACGAAAAGTGCTAGACGGATCGGTATTGGCTGGATGTTACTGAGCTTGATAGGTGCAATTGCTACCGCATTAATTGGTATCGCGTATTTTCAGCAAAACAGCGCAGACTTGGCAGATCCAGAAACGGTCTTTATCGTTCTCGGACAGCTCATCTTCCATCCGTTAATTGCAGGTATCATGCTAGCAGCTGTCTTGGCGGCTATTATGAGTACAATATCATCTCAATTGATCGTGACATCATCTGCTTTGATTGAAGACTTGTATAAAGCAGTTTTCAAAACAAACGCTTCAGATAGTCGCTATGTATTTTTAGGCCGCCTGGCAGTTCTGTTCGTGACGATTGTCGCTATATTACTGGCTTGGCCAAATAAAGAATCTGTCTTGAAATTGGTTTCATTCGCTTGGGCAGGGTTTGGTGGAGCTTTCGGTCCTATTATACTCTTATCATTATATTGGAGAAAGCTAACGGCTAAAGGTGCACTATACGGCATGATCGCTGGTGCTATTACAGTCGGTGTTTGGGGTAACGTCAAGTTCTTATCGAGTACATTATATGAAATTGTTCCAGGGTTTGCGATTTGTCTCCTTGTGGCGGTTGTAGTAAGTAAAGCAACGTATACACACAACTCCATAATTGAAAAAGAATACGATGAAACAATGGAATTGCTTGAAGAAGAAAAGTAAATGAAAAGGGCGATCTTGCACTGTTTGTGCATGGATCGCCCTTTTCATTGTGCTTATAATGCATCGGTGAATTCATCACCATCTGGTAGATACTCGTACAATCCAATTTCCTTCAAACCCTTTTTAATCTTCGTCGTATAGCCAAGTTTTTCATTGGATAGGAAAGTAGCCTTTGAAATAATCAGTTGCTTCAGCGTAGGCAAGTAGATAGGATCAATTTGCTGCCAAAGCTGATAAGATTCAATCAAATCTTCTAGTGTTAGGTGTTTATAATCATCACCCTCGAAATGAAATTCCGGAGAGACCTTGTACCAAATATCTCCGTTATCTCGAATCCATTGATCTTTTTGGTAGACAATGGCTCTTTGAATAGTACGCGCAGTGTGAAGATATCGCCAATCTCCAAATTCCTGGTAAGACCGGAGTAGGATATTCATGCCACCGAGTGCATGGTTCATAGATGTATGGGTAGTTACTTTCTGTTTGATTGGAAAGTAATCCGCAATATAATATGCATCGCTAGCTACTCGATTAATATTACCTTTTTGTTGCTGTGAAACGAGCAGATCCGCATAATTACGCAATGGTTCATTCGCTGAAGGGATCCCAAACTCACTGCCGCTATTATAATAGAATAAAGCGATTTGTTCGTTGAAACGCGTATCAATGAATGGTGCATGAATATCATATAAATGTTTGAGATACGTACTGGTTACTTCTGTTTCCCAGTAGGCTTTATCTTGTTTGAAGTTTTTCAAGTTGACGAAAGCATTATAGACTAGATTCTCAAAATAACGCCCTTTATTTTCGTGATAAAGTGTCAATGCGCGATCCTCTTTCAGCATCAATAAAGTACGTCCATAGTTTTGACCTGTAACGGGCATGGGCTCTGTCGAGTCAGCCAGTTTATTATACGAACCATCTGCAGTGTACCAATTATTCCGCTTCTTGTGGTTCTGACTAGTTTCTCTCATCCACTTAAATATATCATCCTTTGAATTAAACAACGGTTCGTCCGAATCGACATACCAATGATCAGCAATTTCCCCTGAATTGGCTTGAAGTGTATAAGAGGATAATAGTGTTTTTCCAGCTAACGCATAGGAAAAATTCTCTTGCTCTTCAAGAAGTTCACGCGAAATACTTTGCTCGCCATTATCATAGCGGAGCGATAATGGTTTGGAGAGATAAGCTTGCCCAATCATTCGCTCTTCTACTGTGCCATCTGTCTTGATGAAACGTAACAGTCCTGTCGGATACGTTGTCATGTCAGCATCGGTCCGATCTTTGTTTTCACGCATGAGTGGATAGCGGTCATAGCGGAATACATTAAAACGTGCAATATCTTCTTCTTTTTGGAGCACTTCTACGGTAATAGGCGTGTCGGTTGGATTGTTTAGTTCCGAGAAAACAAATACATCTTCATTAGGTAATTGACGAACAGTTAGTTTAACTTCTGCCCCATCTGTTCCAACTGCATACCTATACGTACTATCTCGTGAGAAGTCATAATTGGTTTGTGTAAAGTCTATATATTCAAATGCTTCCTTAGAACGTAAATAAAGAGGATGTGTACTGAACGGTACACTACCTAAATGGTTTTCGGGCACACTTTCACTATAGGTAACGGACTCTTCTGGAGCGGTAAGTGTAAATTGCTTCGGTTGTTTTATACGATTGGTTTCCACTAGTATCCGGTGCAAGGCTTTTGAAAAGTATGCTCGCGATACGACCGAGTCTCCATACTGAAGAAACTCCTCTACTTGAGGAAATGTGTAGACAGGAATGTTTTGTACCGTAGCTCGATCCGAACTAGAAGGCCAACTAGTAGATAACACTTTACCAAAGTCCTTTTCCATATCAAAAGCTGTAATGAGTGAATTCCATAGCTCTGTCTTCGTCAATGGTTCATTAAAGCCAAAAACTCCACGTTTGCTTGGTTGGATCCAGCCGTTTTCGACAGCAGTCAAAGCAAAACGTGCTTTATCCGATCCCCATGCGATATCTGAAAAACCGAAAGATTGATCAACGAATTTTGATCCGAATATTTTAGATAAAGATACAGCAGCTTGCCCCCTTGTTAGTGGTGTTTCAGGATGGAACTGCATATCGAAATTGCCTGTGATGATTTTCATTTCATCTAGCTGCATAATTTCATTTTTTGCCCAGTGGTGATTAGAGACGTCTATATATTTTACGTCTGTCGTTTGTGCGCTGGCAGACTGAATGGAACACATGAAAAGTAATGCCAGTAAAACTAGTGCGGTATTCCATTTTCTCACTTCATGACCTCCAACTAAATGTTGCTTCAATACTCTAGTATACCCCAAAATAAATCTTAACGACAACAGAGCAAGCAAAAGGGTACATATGATACAATCGGAATAGAATGACTACTATGAAATGAATAACAGTGGAGGTTTCTATATGAATAAAGAAGAGTTTTTGGAACGCTATGCAATTGATCGAAAGGGTACGAATTCACTGAAGTGGGACAAGTTGGAGGAACGTTTCGGTGATGCAGACTTACTCGCGGCTTGGGTAGCAGATATGGAATTTAAAGCACCAGAGCAAGTGATCGAAGCGTTAAAAGAAAAAGTAGATTTTGGGGTGTTTGGCTATACATATGCACCTGAATCATATTTCGAAGCATTCATTAATTGGGAACGCGAGCACCATGGTTATGAAGTGAAGGAGGAATGGATGCGTTTTTCAACGGGTGTTGTGACAGCGTTATATTGGTTTGTTAATGCATTTACAAAACCTCGGGATGCAGTAATCATTCTATCCCCGGTCTATTATCCTTTTGCCAATGCAGTGAAAGATACTGACCGCACACTAATAAACAGCGAACTCATTAATACTGCTGGCGTTTATACAATTGATTTTGAAGACTTCGAAAAGCAAATAATCGACAATGACGTGAAATTATTCATTCATTGTACACCGCATAATCCCGTTGGCCGTGTATGGACAGCGGAGGAAGCAGAGAAGCTTTTGTCAATCTGTGAAAAGCATGACGTATTGGTCGTGTCGGATGAAATCCATCATGATATGACGTTTGGTGATCATACACATATACCATCTGCGATTGTAGCCAACGGGAAGTACGCTGAGCGTGTCATTACAGTAACTTCCGCTTCAAAAACATTCAACTTGGCGGGCTTGTTAACATCTCAGATCATCATTGAAAATAAAGCATTGCTAGAGCAGTTCGATACGTTTGTGAAATCTGTTAATCAAACGGAAGTGAATATGCTAGGTATGACGGCTGCAGAGGCGGCGTATAATCATGGCGCAGACTGGCTTGAAGGATTACGGGAAGTCGTGAGGTCGAATGAACGCTATGCAGTCGAACAGTTCGCAGAGCATGCACCAAAGTTAATCGTTACACCGTTAGAAGGAACGTATTTACTATGGATCGACTTGCGTGCACATATCCAGCCAGACGGTGTCAAAGAATTTGTGCAAGATACATGTAAACTGGCAATCGACTACGGAGAGTGGTTTGGGGAAAACTCGAAAGGTTTCATACGTTTAAATCTTGGGACAGAACCGAGCTATATTAAACAAGCAGTAGATCGCATCATCGAACACTTGCCCCAATCATAAGTTAGAGTAAAAAGATCACCGTAATTGTCAAAGAGACGATTGTCCACAAGACGTTACGGTGATTTTTTATGCTCTTAAGTAGTCTGATTGTTATTTGCCGGTGGAAAACTGAGCAAAGGTTGCAGTTCTTTCTCTAAGAAAGGCTTTGCTTGCAACATATTCCTAAATGCAACGTAACGATCAATTTGTGCTGGAGTTGGTTTCTTAGTAGTGCGGTAAGCGCGTATCAAGATGTTCTTCGGTGTATGTTCCATATCGATGAATTCCACAAGTTGTGCTTCATATCCAACTAATGTTAGCAACTCTGCGCGGATGGAGTCGGTTGCGAGTGCAGCTAAACGTTCTTTTACTAGGCCGTGCTGCAACATGATGTCGAGCGCAGGAGCTTGAACTTGTGAAAATAGCTCATGCTGACAGCAAGGAACCGATAGAATGACCGAGGCTCCCCAGTTGACGGCTTTAGCCAATGCCATATCTGTTGCTACATCACATGCGTGAAGCGTGACGACCATATCGACTGCGGTATCGCCATCATATTCATTAATATCTCCTACTAGAAATTCTAGTTGATCATAGTGCAAATCACGTGCGATTTCCTGGCACTCTTCAATGACTTCTTTTTTTAGATCTAATCCTGTTACTCGAATATCCAATCCTTTTTCGATTCGCAAGTAATGATACAGTGCAAACGTCAAATAGGATTTACCCGATCCGAAATCGAGTATGCGAATCGGACGGTCTTTTGGCAAGTGTGAAAGCGTGTCATCAATCAGTTCGACGAAGCGATTGATCTGACGAAACTTATCATGTTTTTGATTTTTCACTTTACCTTCAGGCGTTTGAACACCGAGACGAATGAGAAAAGGGTAAGGTGTCCCTTCATTTAAAGCGTAATTCTTTGTACGATTATGCGCATAGTCGACAGTCTTTTCGGTATTGAGGAAAATGCGTTTAATCGAAACTTTCATCTTCTTGGATATTTGAATCTGCATCGTTTCATCTGATAAATCAATATGGAATTGCTTAAAGGTTTCTAAGGCATCGTGCAGAGGTTGCGCTACGTCCTCTAGTGCTACATTGTCATGCTTAAGAATACGTTCATGCTGATATTCAAATTGAATGTAAAATTCACCTTTAAGTTCAAGCGGTTTTAATTTAATTCGCTTCACATCATTGGATTTCATTCGTGGTCCACTAATTGTTGCACGGATGAATGTTCCATCTGTCATGCGTCGCTGGAGTAGTTCCAGCACGTCATCTACTGACATCGTTTGACACTCCTGTCTGTCTTCAGTTCAATAGGAATCCTTGTTTTTTCAAGAATGCCTGAAGATCTGTTCTTCTTGGGGATTCAAGGAAATCAGCCATTTCTTTTGTCCACATCGCATCACGCTGATTGGAATCACGGCTCGCATAGTATTCTTTCATGATTTCATCATATGCTGGTAATAGATCAGTATACTTTTCTTCGTTATACGTATTTTCATGCAACACAGCTTCTACAGGTAAACGTGGTTTGACACCATTGGATTCATTTGGAACACCGATCGACAATCCAAACAGAGGGACAACGCCTTTAGGCAATTCCAGTACTTCGGAGATTTCTTCCATCGCATTTCGTACGCCGCCGATATAGCAAATGCCATAGCCTTTTGATTCGGCAGCAATGACGACATTCTGTGCGAATAGACCGACATCGATTGCGCCTACTAATACATTCTCTACTACCGTGTAGTCAATTTCCTGACCATGTAAACGGGCAGCGTGAGATAACCGGTTATAGTCCATACAAAATACTAATACCGCGCCAGCTGTATAGAATTGACGACGGTTTTTGGACAGTTCAGCCAATTGGCCGCGTTTTTCAGTATCCGTTACATACATTACCGAGCATGCTTGCAC
The DNA here is from genome assembly GCF_002743415.1 of Sporosarcina sp. P3. Lineage (NCBI taxonomy): Bacteria > Bacillati > Bacillota > Bacilli > Caryophanales > Caryophanaceae > Sporosarcina > Sporosarcina sp. P3. The sequence goes on along the minus strand of NZ_PDZE01000003.1, from coordinate 66,129 downwards.
GAAGTGTGAACTTGCTGCGTGCTGACCTGCTTTAACTAGTTCCATAATTGTCTCTCTTGAAATCGGTTCATCTTTGTAACGTCGAACCGATGAGTGAGATTTTAATAATTCGATTACCATACAATCCCTCCGCATTCGTTTTCATCAGAACATATATCTTCCTGAAACTCTCCTTTTATCCTACACTATTCTGACCTTTCGGGAAACACTCAAGCTTATTTTGCCTGTTGCCGATCTTATGTTATAAAAGGTTTGCTGGCATCATAGTTCCATATCGTGTATTCGTCGCGCAAACATATTACGAAAGAATCGAAACCTTCAGTTAAAAGAAAGGACGAGGAACCCCGATTGGCAAGACAGATTTGATATGATAGAAGGAAACCATCTATTTAGAAGGGCGTGCTTACTATGAAAATCAATCACGTTGTCTTGCGCTTCATAAAAAAGTGAAATAGTACAACGTTTGGCGGAGATTCATTTTACATCGAACGATTAGTAAACAGAACGAAGGGTAAACTATATATAAAGATGTCGGGGGGATGCTAGCATGGATGTGTTAATTGAAAAGGCCATAATAGTTGGCGTACATGAGCAGAAGGATTTGCATTTCGAATATTCGATGGAAGAACTGAAGAATTTGGCAGAAGCCATCGATGTGGAAGTACTAGGTGAAGTGACACAGAATTTAGAACGGAAAAATCCATCTACTTATATTGGAAGAGGGAAGATCGATGAAATTCGAGATGTGTATGAAGAAACCGAAGCAAATTTACTCATCTTCAATGATGAATTATCACCTTCGCAATTACGAAATCTGGAAAGAGATCTAGAATGTAAAATCATTGACCGTACCATGCTAATACTGGATATCTTTGCGAGGCGGGCACGCAACCGAGAGGCGCAAATGCAAGTTGAATTAGCGCAACTGCAATATACGTTGCCACGACTTGTTGGACTACGTGCTTCACTGAGCAGGCAAGGTGGCGGTACGGGAGGTGGCTTACAGAATAAAGGCGCCGGTGAGACGAAGCTTGAGCTCGATCGTCGGAAAATTGAAGATCAGATCGCGAAGCTTCGCCGTGAACTAGAGCATGTAAGTGATCAACGTGAAACGCAGCGAAAACAGCGTGTCAGGAGCGGTATACCCGTTGTGTCGATCGTGGGTTATACGAACGCTGGGAAATCCACGTTGATGAATCGATTGTTGCAATATACGGATGTGGATGAATCTAAAGAAGTCCGTGAAAAAGATATGCTATTTGCAACGCTCGAAACCGCAGTTAGAAAGATCAAGCTGCATGATAAAAAAGAATTTATTTTAACGGATACCGTAGGATTCGTTTCCAAACTCCCACACCATCTTGTCCAAGCATTCCGTTCGACGCTAGAAGAAGCCAAGAATGCCGATTTATTGTTGCATGTTGTGGACGTTTCCGACGAAGAGCATGGTCATATGATGGATGTTACGAATGAAACGCTAGGAGATATTGGTGTGAAAAGCATCCCTACTATCAACATATATAATAAATCGGATTTGACTGAAGTCTCTTATCCGCGTATAAAAGATCAGAGTATTTGGATGTCAGCTGGCGAAGATCAAGGAATTCCCGAATTGCTGACATTGATTCAACAAAGCTTATTCCGCCAATATGTCACGTGTAAATTATTGATTCCATACGACCGGGGAGAAATCGTTGCACATCTCAATGAAAATGCATCGATTAAAGATACAGCCTATGAAGAAGAAGGTACAATGATGACTGTAGAGATGCCAGAAAGTGAATATGAACGTCTACAAGAATTTATTTTAAAGTGAACATAAAAAAGGGCTGCATGCGCGATGCATGCAGCCAAATCCTTTTATCTTTATTAGAAGAGAAAGGGGGTGGGATGCTTTTAGTTTGCCCGATTACTCAGAATCTAAACCTCTTGATGAAAATTTTTATAAAAGGATTACTATATTCATTTTCGGCATTACATTATTTGTCCTTTAATTTTGATATAAAAAGATGAAACTGAAGAACTTCTAAATCAATCGTACGATTAAGCGGAAACACTATATAAGGAGTGATGGACTATATGAGAAAATGGATAACCATTCTCACGGCAGGAATGTTAGTATTGATCTTAAGTGCTTGTGGCCAAACTGCAGAACCAAAAGAAGATCCAATGACAGGGGAAAAAGAAGAAGTGGTCGTAAAAAGTGAACTGACAGCCAGTGAAGTAATGGAAAAAGCCAATGCGGCGTCTGAAACACAACGAAGTATGCATTCTGATATGGAAATAATGCAAACGTTAGAAATGGGCGATGAGAAGCAAGACATTAATTCAACGATTGATATGGATATGATTATTGAACCGCTCGCCATGCGCCAAACAATGAACATGCAAGTTGGCGATGAAGAAATGGCGATAGAACAGTATATGACAGAAGAAGGCTTCTTCATGAAGGATCCACAATCAGGTGGTTGGATCAAACTGCCGAACGAAATGTATGAGGAAGTCACTGGTCAAATGGCAGGGATGACTGAATCACCTGTTGATTTCACTATGTATGAAGAATACGCTGAAGACTTTACATTTGAAGAGACCAACGATGAATACGTTTTAACTTTAATAGGTTCTGGTGAAAAGTTTAGTGAGCTTATGCAAGAGATGCTGGAGAAGAACATGCCAGCAGGAGCAGATGAAGCCATGTTGGAAGAAACCGATATGAAAGTAGAAAAAGTCGATCTACAATTCACTATCGATAAAAAAACTTTCTTCACAAAAAACTTTGACATGGATATGATCATGACAATGGATGAACAAGGCCAGCAAGTTAAAGTTACGCAGAACATTAAGGGGACCATGACAAAAATTAATGAGATTGATGAAATTAAGATACCGAAGGAAATACTGGACAACGCACAAGAATTGGATAAAAAATGAACCAGCAGTAAATGAATATACCGTTTTCCGTTTCGTACGGAAAACGGTTTTTGTCGTGAAATTTCATTTGAATGAACGAATAACGATATACAAGTCCCGTAATGAGTATTTTTTAAAAAGTATTGATAACGATTTTCAGTTAGTTATTGACATCAGATGCAAAACGCGTTAATGTTGTTCTTGAGCGAATGATAATCATTTTCATTTAAGTGAGAAATGCTCAAATATTCGATATCGGAGTTCTTCATGAAGAAACGTTACTTACTTACAGCCGTTATACTATTATCACTTCTTTCGCTGTTTGTCGGCGCAAGCCGAATCACACCAGTGGACCTATTGGATTGGCGTTCAGAAACAACAGAAATCTTCTTAATTAGTCGAGTTCCTCGATTAGTCGCGATATTACTGGCGGGTGCAGGGATGAGTATTGCAGGTTTGATTATGCAACAACTGAGCCGCAATAAATTTGTATCTCCTACTACGGCAGGAACGTTGGATGCGACGAAACTTGGAATTTTAGTGTCTATGTTGATCTTTACTAACGCAACACTATTAGAAAAAATGGCGGTGTCGTTTACATTCGCCTTACTTGGTACCTTCTTGTTTATGCAAATTCTTGATCGTATTAAATTCAAAGATGCGATTTTCATACCGCTCGTTGGATTAATGTTCGGGAGTATCTTATCTTCCATCACCACATTTTTTGCATTTAAAGCGAACGTGATCCAGAATATGTCTGCATGGCTTCAAGGAGACTTTTCCATGATCATGAAAGGCCGTTATGAACTTTTGTATATTAGTATACCTGTGTTGATCATTACATATTTATATGCGAACCGATTTACAGTGGCAGGTATGGGAGAAGACTTTTCCAAGAACTTAGGACTAGCTTACAAGAGTATTGTCAATATCGGGTTGATCTTAGTCGCTTTGATTACGACAACCGTCGTATTGACAGTCGGACTGATTCCTTTCCTAGGGTTAATCATTCCGAACATCGTCTCGATTTTCAAAGGAGACCATTTGCAAAAGACGTTGCCGCATACTGCATTGCTAGGTGCAATCTTCCTTCTGATCTGCGACATTCTAGGCAGGGTTATTATTTTTCCGTATGAAATTTCGATCAGTTTAATGGTCGGTGTCATCGGAAGCGCAATCTTCCTATTCTTGCTGTTTAGGGGGAAAGCCTATGCGTAACTCAACCAAATTACTGATTTTGTTGGCATTTTCATTAGTATTTTGCGGATTATACCTATTTCAAGATTTGAACGGCAGCTATGATTATGCACTTCCTAGAAGAGCAGTTAAAGTGGTAGCGATGATTTTAACTGGTGTAGCAGTGGCATATTCCACAGTCATTTTCCAGACCATCACGCATAACCGTATTTTGACACCAAGCATCATGGGATTGGATTCACTCTATATCTTGCTGCAAACTGTTCTCATATTCTTTTTCGGGTCCACTTCATTTGTCCTGATCAACCAGCAGTTTAACTTCATGCTATCGGTAGGCGCGATGATATTGTTCGCCTTACTGCTTTATCACTTTTTATTCGGAAAAGGGAACCGGCCAATTTATTTCTTATTGCTAGTCGGTATCATCGTCGGTACATTTTTCGGTAGTATTTCAACATTCTTGCAAGTGATGATTGATCCAAATGAATTCATGCGTGTGCAAGATAAGATGTTTGCGAGTTTCAACAACATCAATGGGGACCTCGTTTGGTGGGCATTGTCCATATTGGTTATCACACTAATTATCGGTTGGCGCTATATCAATGAACTCGATGTTTTATCATTGGGACGCGATACAGCAATCAATCTAGGTGTGCCATACCAGTCAGTCGTCAAGATCATGCTGATTTTATCCGCAGTATTGATTGCGGTGTCCACAGCACTTGTAGGTCCGATCACATTCTTCGGGCTAATCGTAGCCAACTTGTCTTACCAATTCTTCAACACATTCAAGCATTCAGTGTTAATCGCAGGTGCTGCGTTGATGAGTGTCATTGCATTAGTTGGCGGACAGTGGGTCGTTGAACGTCTATTTTCTTTCTCGACCACACTCAGTGTAATCATTAACTTTGTCGGTGGCGTTTACTTTATCTACTTACTATTAAAGGAGAGTCGATCCTCATGATTCAAGTTCGTGAGCTAACGAAGTTCTATGGAAAAAAAGCAGTCGTCGAAAAGGTCAGTGTAAATATTCACCGTGGAAAAATCACATCTTTCATTGGACCGAATGGGGCTGGTAAATCTACTCTCCTGTCAATGGTAAGTCGATTAATGGATGCTGACACAGGCGAAGTATTGCTCGATAAAAGTAAAGTGAAAAGTATGAAGTCCAATGATTTTGCTAAGCGCGTCGCGATATTAAAACAATCTAACTTCATGAATGTCAAACTTACCATCCGTGAACTTGTTTCGTTCGGCCGTTTCCCGCACTGTAAGGGCCGTCTGCGAGAAGAGGATGAGCGGATGGTAGATCAAGCGTTGGAGTACATGGGTCTGATAGACATGCAAGAAGCATACTTGGATGAGTTATCCGGCGGTCAGCGTCAGCGAGCTTTCATTGCGATGACAATTGCACAAGACACCGATTATATTCTGCTCGATGAACCACTGAATAACCTGGACATGAAACACTCCGTGCAAATCATGAAAATCTTGCGTCAGCTTGTCGACGATCTTGGCAAAACGGTTGTCATTGTCTTGCATGACATCAACTTTGCCTCTGTCTATTCAGACCGCATCGTTGCGTTAAAGAACGGAAAAGTTGTCAAGGATGGTATAACAAACGATATTATTACTTCAGATTCATTACGCGAAATTTATGATATGGAAATCCCGATTCAACAAATGAAAGATTGCCGTATTTGTGTGTACTTTAACTCTTAAACTACATTATTCAAAGTGAGGAATTAGACAAAAATGAAAAAGTTAACCCTTTCTCTATTCGCAATAATCTTAATGCTTGCACTAGCTGCCTGTGGCGGTACGACAGACGAAGAAAAGCCTGCAGACAATGCAACACCTGAAGACAAGCCAGCTGAAGAAAGCAAAGAAGTGACAATCACACATGAACTTGGTGAAACAACACTTGAAAAGAACCCAGAAAAGGTAGTAGTGTTCGACTTTGGAACATTGGATACGTTGGATGAGCTAGGAATTGAAGTAGCGGGTCTTCCACAATCAAGCGTACCGGGTTACCTTTCTAAATACGAAGACGAAAAGTATGAGAATCTTGGTAGTCTAAAAGAACCTGACTTTGAAGCAATCAATGCGATGAAGCCAGACGTGATTTTCATCTCTGGACGTCAAACAGACTTGTATGACCAGTTATCTGAAATTGCTCCAACAATCTACATGGGTGTTGATACAGCGAACTACATGGAATCATTCAAAGAGAACATGGGGAAAATTGCTACAATCTTCGATAAAGAAGATGAAATGAACTCAGAACTAGCAGACGTAGATGCAAGTATTGAAGATATCAAAACTAAAACTGAAGGTATCGATAGCAATGCATTGATCATCCTGGCAACTGAAGGAAAAGTAAGTGCATACGGCCCAAGCTCACGTTTCGGCATAGTCCATGATGTATTCGGTTTTGAACCTGCCGATAAGAACATCGAAGTTTCTACACATGGACAAAATATTACATTTGAATATATTTTAGAAACAAATCCAGATATTCTATTCATCATTGACCGCGACGCAGCAATCGGTAACGGTGCAACAGCGAAAGATTCTGTTGAAAACGATCTTGTGAAGAAAACAAATGCATTCAAGAACGATAAAATGGTCTATTTGAACGGTGAATACTGGTACCTATCTGGTGGCGGTCTTCAATCAATCAAAGAAATGATCAAAGAAGTAGAAGTTGGACTATAAGAACGAATGAAATCCCGGGAGACTCTGTCTTCTGGGATTTTTTCATCTTCAAAAATGTTCTTTAGCTTTAAATTGTTGGGTTGTGTTCAATATACTTGAAGGAACGCTCTATCACGTTGCTTGTCCGCTCATACTTGCGGCGAATCCGCTCATACTTGTAGCACAACCGCTCTATCGGGTCGGGTGTTCGCTCATACTTGTAGCGTATCCGCTCAATCAGGTCGCGTGTCCGCTCATATCGATAGCCCACCCGCTCAATCACCACCTGCAAAACCCACAACCACAAAAGCCCACAAACATCCAAAAAACAAAACTAGTCAAATACAACTAAAAAGTGCTATAATGACAACTGTAAAGACACCTAAAGATTGCACAATAGAAAGGTAGAAGCCCTGTGAAAAAGAAAGAACTATCACGAAATAAATTATTAGGCATAGCAGGTACAGGTTGGATGTTCGACGCGATGGATGTTGGAATCTTGTCATTCGTCATTGCAGCATTAGCTGTAGAGTGGAATCTAACGTCGACTGAGATGGGTTGGATTGGTAGTGTTAACTCTATTGGTATGGCGATAGGTGCATTCGGATTCGGGTTATTGGCTGATCGGATTGGACGTAAGCAAGTATTTATGATGACATTGATCTTATTTTCCGTAGCGAGTGGCCTATCTGCTTTGACGACGACGTTATGGGCGTTTTTAGCTTTGCGTTTCTTAGTAGGAGCAGGGTTAGGGGGAGAGCTGCCTGTTGCGTCTACTTTAGTTTCGGAAAGCGTATCCGCAAAAGAGCGGGGGCGTGTGGTGGTGTTACTCGAAAGCTTCTGGGCGGCGGGCTGGCTTATAGCGGCTTTAATAGCGTATTTCGTTATCCCGGAATTCGGCTGGAGAGTCGCTCTGATCATCACGGCACTACCGGCATTTTATGCGATTTACTTACGTCGTAATTTGCCGGACTCCAAGAAGTTTGAAGAACAAGAAAAAACTTCACAAACGACAGGACAGAAGCTTAAGCAACTACTGGCTCCGGTGTTTAGAAAACGGACAATTATGTTGTGGATCGTTTGGTTTGCTGTGGTCTTCTCTTACTATGGCATGTTCCTTTGGTTACCGAGCGTCATGGTGATCAAAGGTTTCAGTCTAATTAAAAGTTTTGGCTATGTATTATTGATGACACTAGCGCAGTTACCAGGCTATTTTAGTGCCGCATGGCTAATTGAGCGCATAGGACGTAAATTTGTCCTCGCTACCTTTTTAATTGGAACGGCACTCAGCGCTCTAGCTTTCGGCAATGCGGATACATTGACAACTTTGATGGTAGCCGGTGCATTTTTATCCTTCTTTAACTTAGGGGCATGGGGGGCACTCTACGCTTATTCACCCGAACAATATCCTACCGCGATTCGAGCGACAGGCTCCGGGGTTGCCGCTGCAGTGGGGCGAGTGGGAGGAATTTTCGGACCACTTCTCGTTGGCTCATTATTAACGGCAGGATACGGTTTCGGAGTAGTCTTTGGTATTTTCTGCGGAGCAATCATGGTAGGGGTACTAGCTGTTATTTTCCTCGGAACAGAAACAAAGCAAACAGAGTTAACGTAGTATAAAATAAGTCGTTTCCATTTTACATAAATGGAAGCGGCTTTTTTGATGGTTAATATTTTTTATTCAACAGCGAAACCTTTATAATTGCAGAAAGGAGTGAATACAATGTTTCGTGTACCAGATGAAATTGCGCGTGTTGCTTTAGAACGTAGCGAAGGATTTCCAGTAGAAGGCTTTGTTCACGGAGAAGGTCCGAAATCACCGACACTCTTACTGGTTGGAGAAGCGCCAGGAGAACATGAAGCGATACATGGTATTCCGTTCATTGGCCGTGCAGGTGACGAATTAATGAAATCCCTTGCATCGATCGGGTTAACACGTGAAGATGTCTATATGACGAGTTCGTTCCGCAGTAGACCGTATAAATGGGGGACCAAGAAAGAACGGGATGGTAGTTTGACGGAGCGTAAGTATAATCGTCCACCCACACAAAAAGAACAATTGGCTCATGCGCTCGTTCTCGATTTTGAAATAGCCAATCTTCAACCGAAGCTCATCGTCACACTAGGCAATATCGGTCTGCAGCGATTGCTAGGCAAACATGCGAAAGTCACGGCGCTTCATGGGCAAATGCTGACGCAACCTGTGCAATATTTAGCGACATTAGAAGATAAGCAATATAGTTTAACGGATGAATCGTACACTATAATTCCGACATTCCATCCAGCGTCCGTGTTTTATCGACCTTCTCTAAGGCCCGATTTGGAAGCCGATTGGCAACGCATTGGTGAATATCTTCAAAGACAAATGCAACACCCGTTTGAATGAGATAGAAAAGAGGAAACACCATGAATGATCAAGTAAAATCTAAAGGATCTGTAAAAAACTTTATGAGTCTGGTCAAGACATTGCATTGGCCAGTTGCCGTAACAATCTTTGCACTAGTACTATCTCTCGTTGAAACCGCTGCAGGACTAGCTGTTCCACTAATCACCAAAGATTTAGTAGACTCGTTCACAAGTGAATTATTGAACTGGAAAACGGGTGTTTTTCTGCTCATTTTATTCGTAGTACAAGCAATTGCTGGTGGTTTCTCCTACTATATGCTGGCCTATATTGGTGAGACGGTAGTGGCGGATCTACGCGATCAATTATGGCAAAAGGTATTGCGTTTACCTGTACCATATTTTGATCAAAATGAAACGGGTGAAACGATGAGTCGGATTACACAAGACACGACTGTATTAAAATCACTTGTTTCAGAGCATTTAGTATCGTTCATTTCGGGCATGATCTCGATTATTGGAGCGGTTATTATTTTATTAGTGCTTGATTGGAAAATGACGGTTATCATGTTGATCAGTGTACCTGTTAGCATGGCGATCTTGTATCCGCTTGGACGTTTAATGCACAAAGTAGCGAAAGCAACACAGGCTGAAATGGCGAAATTTTCAGGACATCTCGGCCGAGTGCTTGGAGATATCCGATTAGTGAAAGCATATCGCGCAGAATCTGCTGAAGGTGAAAAAGGCAAAATCGCTATTCAATCTCTATTTCGATATGGACTAAAAGAAGCAAAAATACAGGCTGTTATTTCACCTGTCATGATGTTGACGATGATGGGTATCCTAGTAGTAATTCTTGGTTATGGAGGAGCGCAAGTTGCAAAAGGCGCGTTGTCAGCAGGAACACTAGTTGCAATTATTTTCTTGCTATTTCAGATCATCGTACCATTTGCGCAGATGGCTCAATTTTTCACTTCATTCCAAAAAGCAGTAGGAGCGACAGAGAGAATTCAAGGGATTCTGCGAATGAACTCAGAGCCAGCAGACGGTGAATATATGCCGAAAACGGAAGGCGCCATTGCATTTTCAACTGTTCACTTTTCATATGAAGAGGGAAAAGATGTAGTGAATGGAATATCGTTCACTGCGGAGCGAGGAACTGTAACGGCGTTCGTTGGACCAAGCGGTGGAGGGAAGACGACGATCTTTTCATTGATGGAGAGATTTTATCAACCGACTTCTGGTGAAATATGGCTTGGGGCAGATCCAATCCAAATGATTCCGTTATCGGAGTGGCGTAGACGTATAGGCTACGTATCGCAGGAAAGCCCGTTATTGAGTGGAACCATCTTAGATAACATTGCGTACGGTCTTGAAAAGAGACCCCCTCTTGAACAAGTAATTGAAGCTGCGAAAGCCGCCAATGCGTATACTTTCATCAGTGATATGCCGGATCAATTCGATACGATGGTAGGGGAGCGTGGGATGAAGCTGTCAGGTGGCCAACGCCAACGTATTGCCATCGCGCGTGCATTATTGCATAACCCTGAAATTTTATTGTTGGATGAAGCGACGTCGAATTTAGATAGCGGTTCGGAAACGCATGTCCAAGAAGCGTTACGCCATTTGATGCAAGGTAGAACTACGCTTATTATCGCACACCGATTGGCAACTGTACTGCATGCAGATCAACTACTATTTTTAGAAAATGGTCAAATTACCGGTAGAGGAAGTCACACCGAACTATTGAAATCACATAATCTCTATCGCGAGTTTGCAGAAGGTCAAGGATTGGCATGAGAACTGAAAGGAGAAGATTGTATGTATGAACCGATTGATTCGTCTTTCTTCAATGTACCTGTACTAGAGCTTGCCCGTAATTTGGTCGGTCAATATATTGTCCATGAACAACCCGAAGGTCTATCGGTGGTCAGAATTGTGGAAACCGAAGCGTATCATGGAGCAGAAGACCGTGCTGCGCATAGTTATGGTAATCGCAGAACAAAGCGTACTGAAATTATGTTCGGTGAACCGGGTTCCGTCTATACATATCAAATGCACACGCACACACTGATGAATGTTGTCTGTGCACAAGAGGGAACACCGCACGCTGTATTACTGCGGGCAGGTGAACCAATAGAAGGAATAAATCATATGCAACAACGTCGTGGCATACACATTAAAAAAGAGACCGATCTTACAAATGGTCCCGGAAAGCTTTCCAAAGCTCTTGGTGTGACGATGTCATACTACGGCCACCATTGGACTCAAAGGCCTCTCTTTATAGCAGAAGGCTTACCTCAGGCTGAAATAGAGGCTGGTCCGCGAGTAGGGATTGGAAACACGGGTGAAGCCGTGTATTATCCTTGGCGTTTTTATGAAAAAGACAACCCGTTCGTCTCAAAATATAGAAAATAGACGAACGAACATCTCAAATTTGTTTGGTTACAGAGAAGAATAGGGGAAATTATGAAAAGAATATTGAAAATGGGCAGTGCGTTTATTGGAATTATCGTAGGAGCAGGATTTGCTTCCGGTAATGAAATCATGACGTATTTTACGAGTTTCGGTTATTTAGGTATGATTGGCGCAGTGATTTGTACAGCACTGTTCGCTTACTTGGGAATGACATTAACGCGTCTAGGAAGTCGAATGCGAACACCTTCACACAAAGACGTGATTTACAAAATCAGTGGGCGCTATTTAGGTGTAATAGTAGATGGCATTATTATCTTTACACTATTTGGCGTGGGTGTAGTAATGCTGGCGGGTGCCGGTGCCAACCTACATCAGCAATTTGGCTTACCGACATTTGTAGGCAGTTTGCTTATGATAGTTTTGGTGTTCTTGACGATATTATTAAACGTAGATAAAGTGGTGGCTGTAATCGGAAGTGTAACACCGTTTTTAATTATTACAGTAGTTGCCGTATCCGTTTACAGTATCGTCACGATGGATACAACATTCGCGATTCTTGATCCAGTTGCACAAGCATTGCCTACGACATTGCCGAATTGGTTCATATCTGCTATTAACTATGTGTCATTTAATATTGCGGTAGGTGCTTCGATGGCAATTGTTATGGGCGGTGCAGAAAAAGATGAAAAGATTGCAGCACGAGGTGGATTCGTAGGTGGCCTTATGTTAGGTATTTTAATACTGTTAAGTCACTTGGCGATTTTTTCACAGGTGGAAAACGTTGCAGGATCAGATCTGCCGATGCTTGCGATTATCAATAATATTTCACCGATCTTTGCAATTTTCATGGCGGTTATTTTATACGGTATGATCTTCAATACAGCAGTCAGTATGTTCTATGCGTTTGGTGCTCGATTCATTCCAGGTGGAACAATGAAGTTTAAGTTATTCGTAGCATTTTCACTAGTCGTGGGCTATGCTTTAAGTTTTTTTGGATTCACGAAATTGGTCAATACACTATATCCAGTTGTCGGTTATTTAGGTCTGTTTTTAGTAGCTGCACTCATTATGGCATCGATTCGTATGCCAAAGAGAATATAAAAAATACCCCCGCGAATGATTTCGCGGGGTTGTTTATGCTTAAACAGATTGTAATTGAAGTGCCACAGCAGGGCCGAAGAACTCGAAGTGGAGTTTATCTTCAGGTACGCCCATAGCAGTAAGTTGTTGAAGTACGAACTCCATGAAACCAGTTGGTCCACATACATAGACATCACTGCCTGCAATCACGTGTTTTTCTAGGAACTCACGTGTGATAATTCCGTCTCCCTCTTCTGAATAAAGGGCTTTATACGTAGAGTTTGGAAGTTTTGCATTTATTTGCTCTAGTTTACTCGCAAATGCTTGCTGATTACGTGTACGTGCAGAGTGCAAGAATGCGACTTCGCGTTCTGGAGACAAGTCTGCAATGGTTGAATACATAGCTTTCATTGGTGTAATACCAACTCCACCACTGATTAATGTAACAGGTGTTGTGCCAGTAGGATCTAAGTAGAAGTCACCTGCTGGTGCACTAACTTCTATAATGTCGCCAACACTTGCACTTTCGTGTAAATAGCAAGAAACTACGCCGTTTGGTGATAATGTATCTTCACGTTTAACCGAGATACGGAAAGTCTCGTCGTTTGACTTTTGAGACAAGCTGTACTGACGGTTGACAATGTTTTTCGCGCCTGGGATTTCCAAGCGAATTGTAATGTATTGTCCTGGCAAGTAGTATGGTAATTTTTTTCCGTCAACCGGTTTTAAGTAAAATGAAGTAATAACATCACTTTCATCTACTTTATCGACGATTTCGAAGTCTTTGAATAAGCGCCATCCGCCGTCGGCTTGTTCTGTATTCTCATACATATCTTTTTCTACGTCAATGAACGCGCCAGCAATCACACCGTAAGCTGCTTCCCATGCATCCATAATCTCAGGAGTCGCTGCATCGCCAAGTACTTCTTTAATAGCTTTTAACAGATACTCTCCGACAATTGGATAATGTTCCGGCAAGATTCCGAGAGACACGTGTTTGTGTGCGATTTGTACAACAACCGGTAGAATGGCTTCTAGGTTATCAATATGTTGCGCTGCTGCGTATACTGTGTTTGCAAGAGCTGTCTGCTGACGTCCTTGAGATTGATTAACGTGGTTGAATATATCTAGTAGTTCGGGATGAGCTACAAACATATTTTTGTAAAATACTGTAGTAATAGCTGTTCCGTGTTCCTCTAATACTGGTACTGTGGATTTGATAACGTCAATAGTTTTTTGATCTAACATGGATCATGCACAACCTCTCCGTATTTGATATCTCTATCATAAATCATTTGAAATTTAAAAGCTATATATTATATACATGTTTAAAAATAAAATGTGAATGTTGTCACATTCTATTCAAAAAGTAGCCAGGCTTTTACACGTGACACTCAGTGTCAATGAATGATTTTTCAATTGAAAATGCTATAATGAAGTGAGAGTAGAAAGTGGTGATATTATGCGTTTAACGATGTATACAGATTATTCGCTGCGTGTTCTGATTTTTTTAGCTTCCAAGCAATCGAATGAACTGTCCACTGTTCAAGAAATTTCGGATGCTTATCAAATTTCAAAAAATCACCTCACCAAAATAGTCCATGAGTTAGGAAAACTGGAATTGATCGAAACCACTCGCGGTCGTGGTGGTGGAATTCGTCTCAGTGTAGATCCAAATAGCATTAATGTAGGCGAACTAGTTCGAAAAACAGAAGACGATTTCCATCTAGTCGAATGTTTTGATCCAAGCAAAAATATGTGCGTGTTGTCTCAAGCCTGCCGGCTAAGAGGGGTATTATACGAAGCACTTCAAGCTTACTTCGCTGTATTAGACCGTTACACGATTGCAGATTTTCTTCACAATAAGGAAGAAATACAGTCTTTACTATTTCCCACTAGTCAATCCTGAATAGTGTGGTAGAATATAGTTAGTAAACATAGTGAAATAGGAGGAATTAAATCATGTCAAAAGTGTTAGTCATCGGGCATAAAAACCCAGATACAGATTCCATCGCATCTGCAATTACGTATGCTTATCTTAAGCAACAAATCGGAATGGACGCAGAAGCTGTTCGTCTAGGGAATATTACAAAAGAAACAGCATATGCGCTAGAAACTTTCGGTTTTGAAGCACCACGCTTCATTGAAAAAGCAGCACCTGAAACATCTCAAGTCATCCTAGTCGATCATAATGAGAGCCAACAAAGTGTGGATGACTTGGAGGATGTACAAGTGTTGGAAGTGATTGATCACCACCGTATCGCGAACTTCCAAACAAACGATCCATTGTATTACCGTGCGGAGCCAGTTGGATGTACGGCAACGATTTTGAACAAATTATTCAAGGAGCATGGCGTTGAAATTCCAAAGAACATTGCAGGTTTAATGCTATCTGCAATCGTATCGGATTCATTATTATTCAAATCGCCAACATTTACAGATCAAGACCAGGCAGCAGCTGAAGAGCTAGCTGCAATTGCAGAAGTCGATGCTGCTGTCTACGGTTTGAACATGTTGAAAGCTGGAGCAGACTTAAGTTCGGTACCTGTAAAGGATTTAGCTAATCTGGATTCGAAAGAATTTATTTTCGGTGATGTGAAAATGGAAATTGCACAAGTCAATGCAGTGGACTTACAAGATATTCTTGGTCGACAAGATGAACTGGAAGCGGAATTAAATGAAGTAATTAAGCAAAAAGAGCTAGACTTATTCCTATTTATTGTGACGGATATCATCAATAGCGATTCCGTCATCATTGCATTAGGAAAAGAAGCTGAACGTGCAGGATCTGCATTTAATGTAGCGTTCACTAATAATGCGGCATTGTTAAAAGGTATCGTTTCGCGTAAGAAGCAAATTGTGCCTGTATTGACTGAAGCACTTTCATAATCACCAGACTGTCATGGAATCGGTAGCCCGATATTCTATGACAGTTTTTTTAACCTAAATCAAGTGGCTGTGTGGCTGGACCTTCTAACACGGTTCCGTCCGCACGAAAACGTGACCCGTGACATGGACAGTCCCATGTTTGATCTCCTTTATTCCAACGTGTACGGCAACCCATATGAGTGCAGATCGGGGAATCAGTCCGAGCGATATGTCCACCGGCAAACTCCTTGACGGTACGGCCCGCCAATAATAAAGCGCGGCTAGACAAAGAGCCGAAATCTGTTCTGCTAGGAGAAAATAATTCGCTTGCAGCATTTGATCGCCCCACAATCGCATCCGAAATGATTTCTGCACAAGCTAAGGAATTAGATAGCCCCCATTTTCGATAGCCTGTACTAATGTAGACATCGGGCATAGAGTTTGAGATAGCTCCTGCATAAGGTACTAAGTCAGGTGTTGACGGATCCTGCGCCGACCATTTGTATATCACATCAGGATGCCCCAATGTTGTCTTCATATCCTCTGTTAAGCTGTCGTAATGTAGTTGTGTTTCTTTTTCTGAACCGGCAGGGTGAGATTGAGCGCATAGCAACAAGTAAGACTGGTCATCGATTGTCGCTGTCCGTATCGAGCGTTTGGGCTCATCCACTGAAATATACTGATGGTCAAAAGTAGTCTCCGTTTTTGCTGCAGCGATGTACGAGCGTCCGACGTCCAGCTTAAGGATTTGCATGCCAACTAAAGCTTCGATCGGGTAATGTGAGCAAATAATAAGTTGTCGATAATTGACTACCTTAGATGAAGAGAGTTTAACAAAATGACGATCGGTATCTAGAGCGGCTACTTGTGCATGTTCAAAAATACGTGCACCTTGTTTCACAGCAAGCTGTGCTAATTGTTGTCCAAAACGCACTGGGTGAATTTGTGCTTCGTCTTCAATTAGTAAAGTATGGTCCGTTTCAAAAGGTAGGTAGGATGCGTTTCCTGCAAGAGTAAATGGAATGCCGATTGATTCATATGCCTTTTTCTCCGCCAGTAATCGTTCTGTACCTTCGGCTGTTTGAGAATATAGCGCGGAGTGTGCAGTTTGCAGCTGATCCGCTTCAGCGATAGATCGCGCGAAATCAACAGCTTGTTCATTTACATTGAAATATTGTTTTGCGCTCTCCACACCAAATTGTTCAATCATGTCCGCATATACCAAGTCATGTTGGGCAGTTAATTTACCTGTAGAATTTCCCGTTGCTCCATGCAATAAACTATTTTTCTCTAGCAACACAACGTCCTTTCCTTGTTTAGACAAAAAGTAAGCATTTGCTATGCCGCTCAGCCCTCCTCCGATGATTAACACATCGCAAGTTACATCGTCATCTACTGTTGGATAAGTAGACTTCGGATAAGCGGTGGCAAGCCATAAAGATTCATTCATTCCAACACCTCATTCTGTAAAATTATATAATCCAAGCATTAACATTGTTGCCAACTTTCCTTGAATCTAAAATAGAGAATAGAAAGGTGGGGCAAAAAATGAAAATTGAAGTATGGTCAGATTATGTTTGTCCGTTTTGCTATATTGGAAAAAGACGTTTGGAGCATGCCTTGAAACAAGTAGGGCTTGAAGAGAAATCGGAGGTTATATTCAAAGCGTATCAGCTAGATCCGAATACCCCAGTAGCTTCAGACCAATCAGTAATGGAAGGGTTAGCCGGAAAGTATAATGTCAGCAAACAAGAAGCAAAAAATATGTTGAATAATATAGGAGAGCAAGCAAAAACTGTTGGTCTCCACTATCAAGTGGATAAAATGAAAACGTCTAATACGCTTGATGCACATCGTCTAGCGAAATTAGCAGAGAAGCATGGTGTAGAGAAGGAAGTAACAGAGCGTCTCCTGCATGGCTACTTCGTAGAGGGAGAGCGTATCGATACGGAGGAAGTACTCGTAGCGATCGCAACGGAAGTTGGATTAGATGCAAAGAAAACTAAAGAGATGCTTCATAGTAATGATTTTGATGATGAAGTAAAAAATGATATAGAAGAAGCGCAAGAGATTGGTGTTCAAGGTGTACCATTCTTCGTAATTAATCGCAAATATGCTATAAGTGGAGCGCAGCCTACGGAAGCGTTTGTTGAAGCACTTGAAAAGATTGCTGAAGAAGAGGGAATGCCAAAGCCTAAGTTGCGAGTGCTTGGCACACATGATGGTGGGCAGTGTGACGATGGGGCTTGTGATATCTAAGTAATAAAAAGACAATAAAATTGAACCGCTTTATAGGACTGAAGAAAACTCTATAGAATGAAGAGTTTCGTCTTCAGTCTTTTTTAATTTGTCTTGAAACAGACCGTCAATTCATGGTGCTTCCGTTATATTTCATCTTTGCAAATTACAACCGACATCTTAATATCTATTATCTCTCCAACCATCACACCACCAGCTTCGATTGCACGATTCCACATTAACCCAAATTCTTTTCGTTTGATTTCACCCTCAACGAAATATGTAGCACCGAATACGGTTATTTCTTGAGGAGCGATGTAAAATATTGCTCTTTTGGTTGTTTG
Organism: Sporosarcina sp. P3; assembly: GCF_002743415.1. Taxonomy (NCBI): domain Bacteria; kingdom Bacillati; phylum Bacillota; class Bacilli; order Caryophanales; family Caryophanaceae; genus Sporosarcina; species Sporosarcina sp. P3. The sequence goes on along the minus strand of NZ_PDZE01000003.1, from coordinate 48,034 downwards.
TTTAACAGTCAAGTCTCCCAACATTTGATATCTGCCATCTGTATCGTGATAAATTGTGCGAGAAGAGAATGCCATTTCGGGGAAAGTTTCGGCATCAAAAAAGTCCCCGGAGCATAGATGTAGATCACGGTCTCTATTCTTCGTCTGGATGGAAGAAACGATTACTCGAAAATCAATCTTAGCTTTCGTCAGATCCGCTATGTTTCCTTGTAATTCTCCTGAAAATTTTTCAAACGTCCCCGTGACAGTTGATACCATCATATGTGGAACGGAAAAACCGACAGTGGACGCCTGAGGATCTACTTTCCATGTATTCACTTTCACTCCTCCTTATGGATATTTAGTTAGCTAAACTGTAAAGGAAAAAACGTTGAAAGTCAAAATGAAAAACCTTGTCAAACGGACTGATTGCAAGCATACTAATAGATGGATAAGTTTGTTTCCGTAAAACAGGGGACACGTATACTGAAAGGACTTGATGTAGATGTCAAAACATCGATGGTTTGAAGATCTTCAAAAGAATATAAAAAGCGGTTGGTTAGTACTTGATGAGCCACTAAACAAATATACGAAAACACGTCTGGGTGGTAAAGCGGATGTTGTCGCGGCACCTGGCACAATAGAAGAAGTGCAAGCAGTCGTTAGCTATGCTTATAATCATAAAATTCCTATTTTGTTGCTGGGGAATGGTTCCAATATGGTCGTTCGGGACGGTGGCGTTCGAGGAATTGTGTTGTATATGGCAAATTTTAATGCTATCAAGATTGATGGTACTAGAATGATAGCGGAAGCTGGCGCGAATATTATTGATGCGTCCAAAGAAGCCACAATGGCTTGTTTAACAGGACTGGAGTTTGCTTGTGGAATACCGGGTTCAATTGGCGGTGCAATGGCAATGAACGCAGGAGCATACGGTGGAGAAATTAAAGATATTATTCATCATGCTACTGTCATGGATGTTACCGGGAAAATTTTCGTGCTTTCAAAAGATGAGTTGGAGCTAGGTTACCGTAAAAGTATCATTACTACAGAGGGCTACTATGTTTTATCTGCAGAGTTCTGGCTCACTCAGGGTGTACAGTGTGATATTGATGCAGCAGTTGCTGACTTAACGTTTCAGCGTGAATCCAAACAGCCACTTGAATACCCATCAGCTGGAAGTGTGTTCAAACGTCCGCCGGGCTACTTTGCTGGAAAGTTGATCCAGGATAGCGGCTTGCAAGGTAAAGGGTTTGGTGGAGCGGAAGTGTCTACTAAACATGCAGGTTTCATCATCAATAAGAACAACGCGACAGCAGCAGATTATATTCAGACGATTGAGATGGTCAAGTCGGAAGTGAAGAAGAATTTTGGAATTGACCTGGAGATGGAAGTGAAAATTGTAGGAGAAGAACTTTCGGAATAACAGTAGCGACAGGAGCTGTCTGCGAAGTCATTATGTAATGACTTCGCAGACAGCTCTTTTTGATGTGAAAAGTTGGGGGAAAAGGTTGGCAGAAGAATAGAAGTGCTAATCCTTCCGTACGTACCATTAATTTTTCATAAACTCTTAGATCTCAAACTTAAATCAATGCAAAAGAGATGCCCCGTTCCGGGACATCTCTCAGGATGTTATTTTCCTATCTTGCATTGAATCTTGCTTGAGTCGAGTACTTGATCGTCTTCTATTTGTACCTGGCATATCTTACTATTTTGCATAAATTTAAAAATCCCGTTGTTGAAGTCGGTCCCAATCTCTTTAAAGAAGATTCCCTCGTATTGAGCATGCTTCGAAAGTGTGAAGTTGATACGGAAAGTATCGCCATCCGGAATCAAATACGCACGTACGCCTTTTTCAAACGATCCTTCTGTCTCACTCTTTATCGCCCGATCCACTGACACAACATGGAAATCAACAAATGGAATTTCTCTCAACAAGACGTTCATGAAAGAGCCTTTTGTAATTTCCTCCCAGCGGCTTTGCGCAGTTTGTCCGATGATGATTTGTGTAATACCGTATTGGTGAGCCACTTCTTTAATCACTTTTGCGGTAGGGCGCTTTTCATCGTCACGAATAATGAACGCTTCCACTTCTAACTCATCTGCAAGCTCTTTCCAGCGGTCAATATACTCAGACTTATCCACGTCGAAATCATCGAGTGGAGCCGGATCAACCGTCAAAATATAGAGCGGACAATCCATGATAGTTGCAATTTTATACCCTCTATTAATGAGACGTTCACCATTTGGACCGTAATACACACAAACGAGAATTCCCTCGTCCATACGGCTTTTCATTTTGCCCATAATGACTCATCACCTCTTCGAATTCTATATATTATTACTAACGGGTTCAAACTTTAGAGAAATGCTTTCCGTTGCAATTTCAACAGAGAACCCCATCCTGTATATAGGTTTACGAACCTGACCTTACAGTATGCTGACCGCGCTTTTTATGCGGTTTTTGATAAAGTAGTGTATACTTTCGAGTAGAGATTGTACTCTATGCTTAGAGTCTCATTATGCATAACGTACAGTGTGCAGTCAAGAGCCTCTGTGCATTCTATTGATACTTATAAACAATTGATTCTGGGAGGTGTTAGATTGATCACTGTCTTACTAGCAATATTCATTCCATTTATCGCCGCGAGTTTGATTCCGTTAATACACAAAGTGTTGACTGGAAGACGGATCGGTTGGTTCGTAATTACCATTCCACTGTTCTTGTTTATCTTACTGATTCGTCTCGTTCCTTCACTTTCGGAAGGAGCGTCTTATTTATATTCGTTTCCTTGGATTCCTTCTGCCGATGTCTATTTTTCCACGCATTTAGATGGATTGAGTATGATTTTTGCGTTGTTGATCACAGGAATCGGTAGTCTAGTTGTATTGTATTCAATCTATTACCTTTCTGAACGGGAAGCGATTGGTCGCTTTTATACATATTTACTGTTGTTCATGGGGGCTATGCTAGGCGTTGTGTTATCCGATAATCTAATCGTCCTATATGTCTTCTGGGAATTGACGAGTATTTCTTCCTTCTTACTTATTGCATTCTGGTCTCACCGGAAACAGTCAAGGTATGGTGCGAAGAAATCGATGTTGATTACCGTCACGGGCGGTATTTTTATGCTAGCTGGATTTTTAATACTTTACACCATAACAGGAACATTCAATTTACAGGAACTAATTTCTATGCGGGAAGTGATTGCCGCAGATTCATTGTTCATACCTGCAATGTTGCTTGTGTTGATTGGCGCTTTCACTAAGTCTGCACAATTCCCATTCCATATTTGGCTACCTGATGCGATGGAAGCTCCTACGCCTGTTAGTGCCTACTTACATTCCGCTACGATGGTTAAAGCGGGTATTTATTTAGTAGCGCGATTTACCCCGATTTTCGCAGGCCATGCGACATGGTTTTATGTCGTATCTTGTGTAGGGCTATTGACGATGTTGTGGGGATCTGTCAATGCGGTAAAGCAAACGGATCTAAAAGCGTTACTTGCGTTCTCCACAGTGAGTCAGCTAGGTATGATCATGAGTTTGCTTGGTATCGGTTCATTAGCATTTGCTTCTTCTGAGAGCACGCAAATAGCGTTATTCACCGCTGCTACATTCGCTGCACTATTTCATTTGATTAACCATTCTACCTTTAAAGGTTCTTTATTTATGGTCGTTGGTATTTTAGATCATGAGCTAGGAACACGTAATATTAAACGGCTTGGTGGCTTGGCGACAATTATGCCCATCACGTTTACCATTGCGCTGATCGGCAGCTTTTCTATGGCAGGACTACCGCCATTCAACGGCTTCTTAAGTAAGGAATTATTTTTTGAAGCCATGCTATCATTAAAAGAAGCTAATCTACTATCAGTGGATTCGTTGGTCCTATTGTTCCCAATTATTGCGTGGGTCGGCAGTATATTCACATTTATTTATTGTATGATCATCGTGTTTCAGACGTTTTTCGGCAAAGTACACGCACCGGCTCCTGGACAACGACCTGCCCGTGAGGCGCCGATTCAAATGTTAATTTCACCTATGGTACTTGGCAGTCTAGTTGTACTTATTTTCATCTTCCCAAATTTGCTCGGTACGTATATTTTAGGGCCAGCAATGAATGCAGTATATCCACAATTTGAAGGGATGCCTGGTCTAGTACCCGAAATACACGTGTGGCATGGTTGGGAGATGCCAATCTTTATGACGATCGGTGTCATTATCCTGGGCGTTTTGTTATATGGATTATTACGTTACTGGAAGTGGATTTATAGTGTTGGATTTTTACAATGGACACTTGATCGTTTATATAATGCATGGTTACAACGAATAGAACGTGTGGCTTCTGTCGTGACGAAAACATATATGACTGGATCAGTGCGAGATTACATTGCGTATATCATGCTGTTATTCATTGCGCTTGTCGGAATAGGTTTGCTAGGTTTCCAGCAATTCATCTTTGACTTCTCAAATGATGCTGTGATCGAGATCAATGAAAGCATTATTATTTTTGTGATGATGTGTTCGAGCGTAGCGATTTTATTTGCTAAATCCAGGATTACTGCCATTATTCTTAACGGTGTGTTGGGTTATTCAATCGCCATTCTATTTGTCGTATTCCGTGCGCCAGATTTGGCTTTGACGCAAATAATTGTTGAGACGGTTACGACGGTGCTGTTCTTACTGTGCTTCTATTATTTACCGGAGTGGAAAAACGAGCATAAGTCGATTTCCATGCGCGTACGAAATGGACTGATTGCAGCGGCTTCAGGTGTTTCTGTTACCGTTATCGCTTTGCTCGTGCAAGGCCATTCATTGTATCCGTCTATTTCCATCTATTATGAAACGGCATCACGGCTTGCTGGGGGTTTGAATGTAGTGAATACGATACTCGGTGACTTCCGTGCATTCGATACGATGCTTGAGGTATTGGTATTGTTTATCGCAGGTCTTGGGGTCTATTCATTAGTCAAGCTTCGACGCAAGAAGGGAGTGGATCACACTGAAGAAAAATGATGTGATCTTACAGACGGTGACGCGGATCGTGTTCTTCATCATCTTAACGTTTGGCGTGGAGTTGTTTATATCGGGGCATAATAATCCGGGGGGCGGCTTCATTGGCGGGCTTGTGCTTTCTTCTGCGTTCGTATTATTGTATTTAGTATATGGCATAGAAACGGTTCACCGGGGAACACCGTTTGATTTTAAGCGAGTGGCGGCACTTGGCGTGTTGCTTGCGGTTAGTACCGGCATGTTGTCGTTATTGTTTGGTGAGTCCTTCCTGTCACAAACGACATGGCTTGTAGACTTACCTGTTTTTGGTGAGACGGAACTTGGAACGATGACGATTTTTGAAGCGGGAGTCGCACTGACTGTCCTCGGTGTTGTCGTAACCATTATTTTGGGAATCAGTGAGGATGTGGAGTAATGGAGACATTAATTACCCTTCTGGTTGGTGTGCTAGTGGCAGTTGGCGTTTATTTACTCTTATCAAAAGAGATGTTGCGAATTATTTTAGGGACAGCGATCCTGTCGCATGCCATTCATTTATTATTATTGACGATGGGCGGATTAAAAAAAGGCGATGTGCCTTTGCTTACAGAAACGGCCGCGGAATATACAGACGCTCTGCCGCAAGCACTTATTCTGACGGCGATTGTCATCAGCTTCGCAGTGACGGCATTTTTGCTCGTATTATCTTACCGTGTGTATCAAGAGGCTGGCCGTGGACCTAGATTGCGAGGGCGACAAGATGAATAATATATTGGTGTTGCCTATGATCCTGCCTGTTTTGGTAGGTGTGATTTTAGTATTTTTACGTCCTTATATTCGTGTACAACGTATGCTTAGTTTACTAACGACGATGGCTTCCGCTGCTGTAGCTGCTTATTGTCTCCATCACATACATCTGAATGGCATCATGCGTTTAGACTTTGGAGATTGGTTACCACCGCACGGTATATTATTTGTAGGCGATTCATTTGCGATGTTACTAGTACTGGGTGCATGCGCTGTTTCCAGTATTATTTTACTATATGCATTCGCTATGACAGGGATTGAGACAGAGGCAATGTTCTTCTATCCATTCTTCCTGTTTTTGGTGGCAGGAGTCAATGGCTCGTTTCTGACTGGTGATTTATTTAACCTATTTGTTTGTTTTGAAGTTATGTTACTAGCTTCCTATGTGCTGCTGACTCTTGGAGGACGCAAAACACAGTTAAAGGAAGGTATTACGTATGTATTGATCAATGTATTAGCTTCTTGGTTCTTTTTGTTGGGCATCGCGTATTTATACGGTGTACTGGGTACGTTAAACATGGCACATATCGCTGCGCGTGTAGCAGAAACGGGACAAGGACCGCTACTAACGTTGATCGCAATTATTTTCTTGATTGTCTTTAGTTTGAAAGCAGGCTTACTACTGTATTTCTGGTTGCCAGGTTCTTATTCAGCACCACCTACTGCGGTCGCTGCACTGTTCGGTGCGTTACTGACGAAAGTCGGAATTTATGCGCTGTATCGTATGTTCACATTAATATTTATACATGATCCAGTCATTTATAAAATCATCGGTGTGCTAGCTATTGTTACAATGGTTGCGGGTTGTCTCGGAGCCATAGCCTATTCAGATATACGTCAGATTGTCTCCTACAACGTCATTATTTCTGTTGGTTTTGTGTTGACAGGTCTAGCCATTGCTACAAATACTGCATACCAAGGTGCGAGCTATTATTTGATCCATGACATGATTAGTAAGGCACTGCTGTTTTTATTGGCAGGTACCGTTGTGTATTTGACGGGGCGTTCGAAATTCAATGAAATTAGCGGCTTAATTCGAAACTACCCGCTAGTCGGTTGGTTATTTTTCTTGACAATGCTTGCAATTGCTGGAATTCCGCCATTCAGCGGATTTATCGGAAAAATATATATAGGATTAGGTGCAATTGAGACGGGTTCTTACGTGTTACTCGCGGTGTCATTTTTATCGGGTATTGGTGTATTGTATTCACTTCTTCGAATTTTCCTCAATAGTTTTTGGGGAGAAACGATAATTAGTGAAGACGATCAGAAACCATTTCAAAAGAAAATCGGTTTACCACTCGTATTGCTTGCGGTACTCATAATTGGATTAGGTATAGGTGCAGAATGGCTGTCACCATATATCCAAGATGCAGCTGATGGATTAGCAGACCCTAAACAGTATATACGGGCCGTGATGGGTGACGATTTAGAGTAGGAAGGGGGAGACAACATGCCGTTACAGCTTCTGCTGAATTTGTTCATCGCTTTTTTATGGATGACATTGATTGATGAAGATGAACTGTTATTCACTACATTTTTCATGGGATTTTTAGTCGGACTCGGTATCATATTTGTTATGAGCCGTTTTTTCGATACGCATTTCTATTTACGCAGAGTATATGCTGCCTGCAAGCTCTTGTTAATTTTTATCAGGGAACTGACGCAGTCGAGCATTGTGGTCATCTCCCAAATCGTGCGACCTACACTACGTATCAGGCCAGGGATCTTTAAATACAAGACTATCTTGACGAGCGATGTGGAAGTGACCATGCTATCTATGCTACTTACCTTAACACCGGGATCGGTCGTGATGGAAGTATCTGCCGAGGGTAATGAGTTATACATTCACGCAATGGATGTCGAGGAATCGCGCGACGGATTGATTAAGCAACTGAAAAGTTTTGAGAAGGCGATTATGGAGGTGACACGATGATAGCAGGTATGTTGACAATATCGGTCATATTATTCGCGTTGACTATTTTGGTGGCGGTCATCCGAATTATCTTAGGTCCTTCGCTTCCAGATCGTGTGGTGGCACTCGATATCATCGGAGTGAATTTAATTGCTACAATTGCCGTCGTGTCGGTAATTTTAAATACAAAAGCATTTTTGGAAGCGATCTTGATTCTTGGTATACTTTCCTTTATTGGGACAATTGCATTTTCCAAATTTATTGAGAGGGGGAAAATAGTTGAACGGTAGCGAGATCGGTGAATTTGTAGGAGCTTTATTAATTTTGACAGGCGCTATTGCCAGTATATTAAGTGTCTTTGGATTGATCCGCTTACCGGATGTCTATACTCGGTCACACGCTGCGACGAAAAGTTCGACATTGGCAGTATTATTGACATTATCCGGTGCGTTCGTCTATTTTCTCTTCTCCGAAAAATTTATCAGTGTACGGTTGCTTCTTGGTATTGGCTTTGTTTTTTTGACGGCACCAGTTGCTGGGCATGTAATTATCCGTGCTGCCTATCGGTCGAAAGTGAAGCTAGCCGATATTTCTACGCAAGATGAATTATATGAAAAAATTCATGGCAAACAGACAAATAAAAAATAGCGATGGTTGATCAAATGAACAATAGAGTCAATTGATTTTTCAACTTCCTGTCTATATAATTGCCGTAATCTATAGCTGAATGAATGGGGTGAGAAAGTGATAAATCAAGATGCTTGTGAAGTAACAATAGTGCATGAAAATGTAGTTCGTAAAATACGGAAAGAGTTGCCTGATGTAACGGAGATGGTACAAATATTTAAAGCGTTGGCTGATGAAACACGTTTACGAATTGCTTATTCATTAACTTTGGAATCGGAAATGTGCGTCTGTGATGTAGCGGCAGTGATTCAATCTTCATCCGCTACCGCTTCCCACCATTTACGTTACTTACGGGATCATTCATTAGCTAAATCAGAAAGACGCGGAAAGATGGTATACTATTCTTTAGCAGACGAACATGTTGCAGACTTAGTGAAGATTGCATACGAACATGCAATTGAAGCACAGCAAACGATGTAATGTTACGTGAAGCGCTTGTATATAGGCAGGCATGATGGAGGAGTTTTAATGCGCTTACAAGAATGGACGATTGAAGAACAAGATTTGCTTATTCAATTTATGACGACAAACTCATGGCCTTATCATGATAGTAGTCAGCCAGGACGCGAGTTGCTTGAAAAGTCGATAGAAGAAGGTGGCTATGCATCTGATGATGTCAAGACGTTCTGGATCGAGAACAATGAAAACGAAAAGGTGGGGATTGTAAAAGTCTATGACTTACAAGAAGATGTCCCATTATTCGACTTGCGGATTGCTGATGAGTTCAGGGGATACGGTTATGGTTCGCGAGCGCTAAAAAAACTCACGCAATACGTGTTCGAATTACCGGAACATAAAATTCGTATAGAAGGACATACACGCCACGATAATGCGGCGATGCGTAAAGCATTCGAGCGGGCTGGTTTTGTGAAGGAAGCCCATTTGCGACAAGCATGGTTCCTTCCGAAAGAGAATACGTATTATGACGCAGTAACATATGGGATGACTAGAGAAGATTATGAAGCTGGTACGACAACACCTGTGCGCTGGGAAGATCGCGATCGATATGTAAAAAGCATACCCGGTTTCAAAGAGGAGCTACAATCTGAACGGCTACATATTCGAGCGCCAGAATTACATGATTCGATGGATGTTTGGGGTGCGGTATCACATTCAATGCCTGTGTTGCGAAAGTGGACTGGATGGGCGCAGAAAGAATTGACGATCGAATCGACGGAAGAATATGTACGTCAATCAGTTTCGGAATTCATCGGTAGAAAATCTTTGAACTTTCATCTGTTTTTAAGAGAAACGGGTGAATTTATAGGAAGCGCGGGTTTCCAGCGTATCGATTGGAGTATTCATAAATTTGAAGTAGAGTATTGGCTAGATACGAAGTTTGAAGGCGAAGGGTATATGACAGAAGCAATTAAAGAGCTTGTAGAGTTTGCCTTTACAGATTTATCGGCTGCACGGGTGGAGTTTGTTTGTGACGAAAACCACAGTAAAGGTCGAGCAGTTGCAAAACGGTCAGGTTTTCAACTAGAAGGAATTTTACGTAAAAATGCTCCTTCCGCGAATGGGCAAGGCTTGCGCAACACATGTGTGTATGCAATCGTTACCTGATCGTAGAAGGAGCATAGTAAAATAGCTTTCACTATACCGAACGTCTTCCAGTTATTAATTGAATGACAAAGATAATGCCCGCAATGACTAAAAGTGTGTGGATTAAGCCACCGCCAATATTTGCTACTAAACCAATTACCCATAATGCTATTAGAACTATAATAACAAGCCATAATATACGACCCATAGTAAATCAACTCCTTTTCGTTGTGATTTGTTATGTAAGTAATTTACCCCAGCATTCAAATCTTAAACTTTAAAAATAGTTATTCGTAGATGTTGACAGTCAAATGAGGAGGCGATAGTTTGGCTACACCGAGTATGGAAGATTATATTGAACAAATTTATTTACAATTAGAAGCAAGAGGTGAAGCGCGTGTGTCTGACGTGGCAGAGGCGCTTTCTGTGCTACCTTCATCTGTAACTAAAATGGCTCAACGTCTGGATCGTGAAGGCTATGTGCACTATGAGCGCTACCGGGGTTTGGCATTGACAGACCGCGGTTTGCGCTTTGGTAAAAAACTTGTGCATCGCCATGAATTACTAGAGCAATTTCTGCGTATCATTGGTGTGGAAGAAGAAAATATCTACGGGGACGTAGAAGGGATTGAACATCACCTTAGTTGGAATGCGATGGATCGTATTACCGATCTGGTGGAGACACTCGAGTCCGATCCTGATTTTGTGAAAAAGTTAAAAAGTAGAGCACTCTAGAGAGGATTATCTTATATGACATTACTACAACCAGGTACACTCGCAACACTCAAAATTCTTCGCAAAGAAGGATCACGCTTTGTATTGGATGCAGCCGGAGAAGAAATCTATATGAACGAATCAGAAGCACCGGATGCAGAGGAACAATCGACAATCGAAGTTTTTCTTTATATCAATAGAAGGGGCGAACTGACAGGCACTGCGCAGATTCCGTCAGTTACCATTCATTCATTCGGCTGGGCAAAAGTGATTCGTTTGGATAGAAGTGAGGGAGCCTATGTAGATATCGGTGCATCCTTTGAAGTGCTGATCAATCGAGCGGACTTCCCACAAATGAAGGAACTGTGGCCGCAACCAGGTGATGAGCTGTATATGACACTTCGTTCAGATCCTGGGGGTAACTTATTCGGACGTCTAGTGACAGAAGAAAGAATTCAGGAGCACTATACATTGGCAGAAGCAACTATGTACAATCAAAACGTCAAAGCCAGAGCGTACCGCTTGCTACCAATAGGCACATTCTTATTGACTGAAGACATCCAACGTATTTTCGTCCACGAAACGGAGCGTAAAGCAGAGCCTAGATTAGGTGAAGAAGTCGATGTTCGTATTATTGAAGTTCATGATGACGGTACGATGAACGGTTCATTATTGCCAAGAAAGCAAGATCGTTTACAGTCAGATGGTGAGCAAATATTAGCCTATTTAGAACAGTCGGGCGGTAAAATGCCGTTTACTGATAAATCCACCCCTGAAGAAATTGACGAAATGTTCCAAATGAGTAAGGGCGCCTTTAAACGGGCACTTGGCACGTTGATGAGAGAACGAAGAATTACACAACAAGACGGTTGGACCACTCTTATATAATAATAAACGCAACTTTTCCACGATCCTCAACGTATCTATACATATAGAACAAGGAGGAATGACTGTATGAAAAGAGGATTAGCCTCTCTATTGGCTTTTATGATAATGTTCGCAATTATAGCGCCCGCTTCAATCTCAGCAGATGAAGTCATCAATGAAAAGCTTGGAGTTCCAATTGTAGTATATGGTTCAAATTTATCGGATAGTGAAAAAGCGAGTGTGAAAGAAAGTCTAAAAGTGGCTGAGGAAGCCGAAGTAGAAGAGCTATCAGTAGACGGCAATGATTTAATCAAATATATCCCTGGTGGCGACCGAAATGCCCGAATGTATTCTTCTGCTAAAATCACTAGACAAGAAGAAGGGGAAGGTCTCGTCATCAATATTGTGACACCGGATTATATCACGCAAGTAACGGCGGACATGTATGCAACTGCTATGCTGACGGCAGGCATTGAAGATGCTGTCGTGGAAGTGGCGGCACCCAAAAAAGTAACAGGTCACTCAGCTCTCGTTGGAATCTACAAAGCGTATGAAGTGTCTGGAGAGGTCCTTGATACTGAACGTACAGACGCAGCGAATGATGAATTGAGTCTGGCAACGAAGCTCTCAGAAAAAGCAGGCGTTGATCAAGACGAAGTAGCTAAATTACTTACGGAAATCAAAAAACAGATTTCCGAGAAAAAGCCAGCAACAAAGGAAGATGTAGAACAGATCGTCCATGATCAATTGCAGAAATTCAATATCGAGTTAAGCGAGGCAGATCGCCAATTATTAATTGATTTAATGGATCGGATTTCGAAATTGGATATCGATTTCACAAAGCTTAATGAACAACTAACCGATATGGCATCGAAAATTAAAGATAAATTAGGAGATCTAGATCCAAGTTTCTGGGAAAAGGTAAAAGAGTTTTTCAGGAATATGGCAGATTCTTTTAAATCTTTGTTTAGTTAAGTTGTCATTGTGGTACGCTATAGGGTAGAGGAATAATTATAAAGGAGAGATATGCATGAGTGAAAACAAAGAGACAGAACAGCGCGAAGGAATGGATTTTGAGCTTGTTGAAAAAGGTGGAACGAAGTATGCGTATCAGTATAAAGTGGAGGGCGATGTAAAAGCGGAAATCGAGTGGACTGAAGACAATGGGATTATGACGATGACACATACCTATACAGATGACTCATTACGTGGCCAAGGTGTAGCAAAGAAACTACTTGATCAAGCGGCTAATAATGCACGTGAAAAAGGATTGAAGATGAAAGCGGTCTGTTCATACGTAGTGAATGCGTTCGACCGAAGTGATGAGTATAACGACGTAAAAGCATAAGATATACGATGGAATGGCTACGTGCTGGATGTTTCACATCGCACTTTGAAACTTTTCTCATTTCCTAGCGTATAAGTAATAGAGATACAAACTAGCAGAAAAGGATGATGTGGATGATTAATCGTACAGCAGAGCGCGTGCTCGGAATCATATCAGCCATTTTATTGGTGCTAGGTGTGATCGGTTCCGCTCTCGTAGCATTCATTTGGAATATGGCAAGCACGGATCCGGCATTCATGGATGAATTCCGTGAAGGCATTGTAAGTGAAGGTGTATTAAACACAGAAGAAATAGACATGTTCATGTCGTTCATGGGCTCTTTTTCAACTATCATTTGGGTCTTGGTTGCTGTAGCTTTCATAGGTTTGGTTTTGAACATTATTGGTCTAGTAAAAGTTTGGAACAATAAGAGTCCAAAAACAGCCGGTACAGTATTCATCGTTGCCGGCCTGCTAGGTGGAATCCTATCCTTGGCATCCATCTTACTCTACATTGCGGCCATCCTTTGCTTCACAAAGAAGCCACCAATGGCACCCGGACCTTCACCTGATGAATACGTCTCAACACAGTCCAATTGGATGAGCTAAATAGCTGTAAACATGCAAAGACCCTTTTCCTAAAGAAAAGGGTCTTTGCTAGTAGATCAGTATTCATCCTACATTTCACAAAATACTCTACTTGATCAACGTGCAAATACCATGCCCGCTCTTTTTTCATGTATGTGCAGGTTGTGAAATAGGCAATGTATAATGAAGAGTATTTACGGCAATGCCTTCAAATAATTCGGGGAACGACTCTACGAAATGAAATCCTTGTTTTGCATAGAAGTCTTGAAGCGTCATGTCATTCTGGTCGACGTAGACATCCACGTTAACGGCATTCTGCAACGTCGCTAATGCTTCTTTCAATAACGCATCTTCGTATCCGCAGTTCAAATGTGTTGGAAGTATATGAAGTGCTGTTACCTCACTCTCGCCATCTACATCAATCGGTGTATAGCTTAAATATCCTACAGGGTTTTCTTGTTCATCTAACGCAAGTAAAACCATTGTTCTTTCCAATTGCTTCTTCAACATTAGATCTGAATAGGTTCGCTCGATAAATGTCTCAATCACGTCTGCGGGTATATGTTTTGAAAATGTATGCTGCCAAGCGGTAAGGGCAATCTCTTGAACTTCTTGAATATCGTTTACTGTCATTTTACGAATCATAGTGATCTCACCTCTAGTTCTCTTTCTACACAGTATAGCAAATTACACTTTGCAAAACTACTATGCGACGAAAACGAGAACCACTATTTAAGCAACTGATAAAGTAATCTAGTATACGTTAAGCATAAACAGGAAATAAAAATGGATATCTTAAATGAACAATTGCTAAGTAACTGACTGAATTGAAAACGTTTGAAACTAAGACTACTGGGTATATTAAGCAGTAGATAGAAATTCGCTACAATTACATTACGACGGAGGATGATAAATATGGCTAAAAAATCAAATGGGTTATTACTGGCAACACTTGCTGCAGGAGCTTACGCTTTCTTTAGTAAAAAAGAAAACCGTGATAAGGCAATGGAGACAGTGGGTGTGTTGAAGGAAAAGGTAGACACATTTGTTAATAACAATAAATTGGTTGATCAAGCAACTGAAAAAGTAGGACATTCAGATCCAACCGATTTACGAGATAACAATATGGTTTCCGAAGGAGCACAGACAAGTGTTCATTATTACAACCAAGAAGTACAGGATCCAGATAAAAAGGCAGCAGAAAAAGATGGTCTTTATAAGAAAAATGAAGATAAGAGTGACAATAAACCATTATATAACAAGGACGAAACAACTAAGGAGGCGGAAAAAAACAGTAAATCGAACTAAATCTAACCGTATTAAAACACTAAAAGCGCCTCTTTTTAAGGGGCGCTTTAATATATATATAGCGTTAAATATATAAAGGGTAGATAATCCCAGGGAATCAGGTAATATAATATACATATAGTAATACGTCTTGCGTAGTCATAAATATATATAGAATGAGTGGGGGGATATTCATGACTGGCAAGAAGACAGAGGCCTCTAGTTTGGATTTAATTCATGTTATGGAGAAAGAGGGAAATACGGAGCGGGCGAAGTTGTTTTTTTACCTAGAACAACAATTCCTTACACAGATCTTTAATTTGGAGCTAGGTAAGGCACGCTCTACACTTAAGGAAATTCAAGAAATTTTGTATGAGTATAAACCTAAATACTCATTTGAAGTCATAAAATATTATTTCATTATCCTTTCTTCTATCATGACAAGGCGATTACAGAAAGAATCTATTTTCGCTGAAGAAAATGCCCTTATATTCAATTTAGCCTGTATAGAAATGATCAATAACAATTTACATACAGAAAACGTTAGGGAAATCGGAGATGAGTTAGTCGAGTTCTACTGTTATATCCTCAAGGGAAAAGTAAAACCTTCTCTTTCGCATAAAACGGTCAATGAAGTGATTCAGTACATAAATGAAAACGTTGAGAAGCCATTAATCGTCGAGGAGATTGCCAAACAGTTTAATGTCAGTACTAGCCACCTTTCTCGCATATTCCGAGAACATACATCGGTAACATTAGTGGAATATATCACCATCCGAAAAATAGAAGAGATCCAGTTTTATTTACGTTTTTCTAATTTAAAGATCGCAGAAATTGCAGAGAACTTTCATTTCTGTAACCAAAGCTACTTCACACGTGTGTTTAAAAAGTATACCGGCTTAACACCTCGACGCTTTCGAAAAGTCATGGATGGAAATTACTTTCGTTTTACTATGAAAAAAGGTGATTCACTGTAATTTTCTCGCTATTTGCTGTATACTTTTCTTTAGTTTGAGATAGCGTAGGTGAAACCATTGAAAAAAAGAATAGGGCTCGTAAGTTTATTGGCAATTACTGCTGTGTTTTTGAGCGGTTGTTCTGGTGTGGAAAACAAAACAGGTATTTTCTACAGTACCTTTGTAAGACCGATGGATTGGCTACTTCATTATCTGGGAGAAGCTTTCAATGGTAATTATGGCTTTGCGATCGTACTAATCACTGTAGCGATTCGTATCGTCTTGATGCCGTTGATGTTAAAAAACTATAAATCTCAACAAGAGATGAAGGTAAAGATGGATGCACTACGACCAGAAATGGAAGATATCCAAAAACGTATGAAAGCATCGAAGGAATCTCAGGATAAAGAAGAGCAAATGAAGTTACAGCAGGAAATGATGGGACTGTATTCTAAGCATGGTGTCAATCCGTTAAATATGGGTTGTTTACCACTTGTGATTCAAATGCCAATCATTATGGGCTTGTACTTTGCTATCCTTTATGCACCACCTGAAGTGAAAAATCATGAATTCTTATGGTTTAAACTTGGTGAACCGGATTTAATTATGATGTTAGTAGCTGGGGCTGTATACTTTGTCCAAGCACGCGTGTCATTGTGGACAATGCCTGAACAGCAACAGAAACAAATGAAGTTATTCATTTACATGTCACCTATTATGATTATGTTCATTTCGTATACTGTAATGGCTGCTTTGCCACTATATTGGGCAGTCGGAGGTTTACTGTTAATCTTCCAAACGTATCTTGGACGTAAATTTTACTTTAAACATGTTGAACCACCAGTCGCGGAAGAAAAGTAAGGTACTGAGAAAGCTGGTGTATACCAGCTTTTTTTGTTGCCGACAAGGGAGAGGAAGAGTCGCATGAAATTGAAATGGATCATGGGCTTGGCAATTACAGCTTCTGCAGCCGCAGCGTTGTATTTTATCATCAAGTTGAATTTAGAATTCGCCATTCTGTTCATGCTGATCATGTTTACCTTTACTAATGCCGCACGAACCATTATGTATAGAAACCAAGGTTTGCTGCGCGAAGCGAAATGGATGCTTTGGATGGCTTTATTTTTCGGAGTAGGTTCACTTGGAGCATTAGTGTATGTCTTGCTGTTTTAGCAAAAGGGAAGGTCGCTATTGAATTAGCGACCTTCTCTTTTATTCAATCTCATGAAAAATACGCTGCTTTGTCCGAAGAAGTAAAAGTAGTGCGCTAACGGAACAAACCGCCATGCTTAGGAATGCAAAGCGCGGAGACTGGTCATATAAATATCCAGCAGGGAATGTCAGAATTGCGATGCTCAGACTCAACGCCACTGCTGCGTAAACACCTTGTGCAGAAGCAATGAGATGATGTGGTACACTTTTTGATATGTATTGAATGAATGCAAAATGTGCCATACCAAAAGACACTGAGTGGAGTGTCTGTGTTGCGATAAATACACTAGTAACAGGGAAGAGGAAGATGGAAATCCAACGAATGGTAGAACCAATTGCCGCCACGATGAATATAGTTGACGTTTTAGCTCCTGAAAGCAACCGATCTGCCTGCGTGAAAAATATGATCTCAAATAGCACAGCGATATTGAGGATCAACCCGATATAAAAACCGTTGATTCCCATCTCACCCAAAAATATAAAGCCGTAATTATAATAAGAAGCATGTGAACCTTGCAGTAATGTCGCAATACATAGCACGACGACAAAAGTTTTATTCGCAAACAAAGCCCGCAATTGACCTCCTGGCGCAGCCGAACCTCTAATGGGGTGTTGTTGTAACACGGCTGGAGCGGATTGGAAGAAAAATATCAACCCCACACCGAGGCTGATGATCATCATATACAAAATCGCTTGTTCACTCCAGATTGTCGTTACCGTACCGATCAATAGTAAGGCGACAGTGTAGCCGATTGAACCGAATGAGCGACTCTTACCATAATGAATTCTCTCATGTTGCATCAATAGCGAAGCACCACTTTCAGCACTTGGGAGGATAAGAGGGTATATGGCACTGAATAAAACGGTCAATCCAAACAAGATCGCAAAAGAACTTTCGGGAAGATAGGCAAGCGCGAGAATGAAGGATAAAAAAGTAGTCCAACGTATAACGCGTAGAAGTGACATATTTCTTGTAGCGTAGGGAAATAGAAAAAAAGTTGAAAATGACCTAGCGATCATACCAACGCCCATCATGACGCTAGCTTGTGTTACGGATAGACCTTTTGCCGAGGTCAACCAACCTGTCCAATAAGGTAAGAAGATGCCCCATGTAAAGAAAAATACAAAAAAGCTCATCGAGAGCCAACGTTGAGTATTCAAATGCAGAACCTCACAATAATGACAGAATCTTAAGTTAGGTAAATACTAGCATAAACAGACGTAAAAGAAAAATGGTGATACACTAGAATACGTAGTTTGAAACAAATCGTAAAATGTATCTAAAAGAGAGTAGAAATTTAATAAGCGAGTTAGAAAGAAAGCAGGGTATAGCATGAGAAATAAAAAGGATGAAACGTTTGCCAGAAGGCGCAGACGGAAAAGTAGATGGATAGATGGAGGTATCGCTCTGCTCTTTATAATCCTTGCAGGTAGTGTGATATGGATTGGAATGAACGGGTGGAGTATGCAAAAGGCGATTGATACTATTCGAAATGAATCAGAATCGACGGCTGAGTTCGAAGAAATAGAAAAGCCTTCGGATTCAGATCGTGTGGATACAGCGGAACGTAGTGAAGAAAACACTTCTTCATCTGATAGTCCAAGTGAAGAACTACTTCGAGAGGTAGAAAAACCAGTAATTGAAGAAGAACAAGAGAAAGAGGTAATACAAGACGAAAAGTCTCAAGAGATAGCAGTACCGTCAGATCCAGTGCAACCTTCTAATCCCGTTGGTTATATAAAAGGACAAAAGTTACCTGAAGAACCAAAGCGCATTAAAGGGGTAGTGCTTGCCAATAAACAATATCCTTTACCAGAGGACTATGCCCCTGGAGAAAGCGAAGAAGCGCGAGAAGCATTCAATGAGTTAGCAGCATCAGCTGTTACATCTGGCATTAATCTGCAGGCGTTCAGTACGTATCGTTCCTATGACTATCAAGTCACTCTATATAACCGATATGTGGAAAGAGACGGGCAAGAAGCGGCTGATCGGTATAGTGCGCGTCCTGGTTATTCAGAGCATCAGACAGGTCTTGCATTTGATATCGGTGAAGTGAATCATGAAAGACATTGGGCATCGAATTCATTCGGTGATACTGAAGCAGCTAAGTGGCTTGCTGCCAATGCCCATCAATACGGTTTTATCCTTCGCTATCCTGAAGGCAAAGAAGATAAAACTGGGTATATGCATGAATCTTGGCATTATCGTTATGTAGGGAAAGATAAGGCAGAACAGATATTTAAACAAAATATCACGTTAGAAGAATATTTAGGCGTACGATAAAACAGCCGACAGAAGATAGATCTTCTGTCGGCCGTTTTTGTTTATAAGATCGGTGAAAGTAAACGAGAGATAGACTCCTTTACTTTAATCAAGCGTTCACGCTCCAAATAAGCATCCAATGTCAGCTCGGTTGAGTTTTGAATATCTTGCTCAAAAATTTCTGCCAACTCATGTGATTTTCGTCGATCATAGATGAAAGCATTCACTTCGAAATTCAAGCGGAAACTACGCACGTCTATATTCGCTGTTCCAACAGATGATACTTGATCATCCACTACAATTTGTTTCGCATGGATGAAACCATTTTCATAGATATATATTCTTGCACCAGCTTTTAATAAAATGCCGACGTTTGAATAGGTTGCCCAGTAAACGAACATATGATCTGGTTTATTAGGGATCATTATTCGTACGTCTACCCCTGAAAGACAGGCAATCCGAAGTGCATCCAGCATACTTGTATCAGGAATAAAATAAGGCGTCTGAATATAGATATAGTCTTTTGCTAGAAAGATCATTTTCAAGTAGCCATCTTTTATATCTTCCCACTCAGAATCAGGTCCACTAGAAACAATTTGCAAGCCGACATCTCCTTTACGAGGAATGGCTGGGAAGAATCGTTCATCGTATTGAATATTCGTTTTAGGAGATGCTTGATTCCAATCGAGTATAAAGCGTGTTTGTAATGGATGAACTGCACTTCCCTCGATTCGGAGGTGTGTATCGCGCCAGTAACCAAACTTTTTGCTGAGTCCCAAATATTCATCCCCGACGTTAAATCCTCCGATATAGCCAATCCTTCCGTCGATAATGACGATCTTCCGATGATTTCGGTAATTTAAACGAGGATTGATCAATGGCAGCAAGGCGGGGAAGAACGCGGCTACTTCACCACCGCTATCAATCAATTCCTGAAAGTTCTTGACGTGTAAACCACGTGAACCAATATCATCAAACAGCATACGTACTTTCACACCTGATTTAGCTTTATTGATAAGAATCTCTTCAATCTGCTTTCCTATACCGTCTAGTCGGAAAATATAATACTGAATATGGATATGATCACGGGCGTGTTCTAGGTCTTCAAGCAATGCGTCAAATTTATCGCGACCATCCGTATATACTTGCACATCATTATCCTGTGTCAGTACGGAATGATTATTGCGTAAATGCAAATAAATCATATCATCATATTCTTCTGTGTCCTTTTTTAGAAACTCGAATGTCTCGTTTTCTATGGCCTCGAGCTGATAACTAATCAGCTTTTCAATACCAATCTTATTCCTGCCTTCCCAACGGAATAAATGTTTTTCACGTAATTGCCGACCGAGTAATAGATAGATAATGAAACCTAAAATAGGGATAAAAAATAGCACAAGCAGCCACGCCCAAGTACTTGTAGGATCTCGACGCTCTAAAAATATCAAAGCAATCGCGAGAAATATATTAATAATCAACGTGCTTGTGATAATCAAACTAATTACTTGCGTCATATGCTTCCTCCCGTAGGGTATATACTATTCCTTTAGTATAGCGAAGTTGCGAATAAATAACCTATTTATAAATGAAGTTAAATTTTCTTCTGCTTTATCTTAGGCAAATGGTTCTGCTGTGTATCGCAAGGACCGAGTGGATTTCCGGAATATAAAAACGAGTCCTATGGATAGCAGCGCTATGATGGCAGAAATGAAATACATAGTACCTGCCTGCATTGTGAATACCCAAGTAAATAACAACGGTCCAATGATACGCCCCATATTATCCATCGAGTAGGAGAGACCGGCTGCGGTGCCATACATACCACCTGATTCTTTAGTGGTGAGAGAAACGAGTACTGTCCGAACAAGTGCGTTACCAGCCGTGAATACGCTCATTGCAAAACCTGCCCATAGCAAGCTTGTAGAAAAAGGAATGAGTACGAGACCAATTGCTGTAACGACCTGCGCGACAATAATCCACGAAGTTTCCGCTCCGTTTTTCACACGTCGTACTACACCGCCTTGAATAGCTGCATCTACGAGACCACTAGCCATAAACAAATAGCCAAGTTGCAATGGTGTAATTTGTATTTTATCAATCTGGAAAAGTTGGAATGTTGCTTCCACGCCGGCAAGTAAAAATGTGATGATGAATGAAGTGATAAATAGATAACGGATACGATACGACCATAATGTAGAGGCACCTTTAGGAATAATCGTTCGTTTATTTCCTTCGCTATGACGATCAGGCTCTTTTAAAACAATCATAGCGTACATTGTTAATAATAATGTTAAAGTTCCAGAAGCGATGAATGGTAATTGTAAATGGACATCGCCCAGAATACCCCCAATGGCTGGGCCGAAAATGAAACCGAGACCAATTGACATACCAAGCAAACCCATATACTTATTGCGACTTTCTTCTGTCGTGATATCAGCGACAAATCCAGTTACGGCCGTATACAGCGCACCTGAGAAAATACCACCTACTACGCGTGAAACATACAGCAGTACAATATGGTGCATGAATGACGCAAATAAAAAGAAGCTGGCACTGAAGCCGAGCAACCCGATCATAATTAGCTTTTTTCTGCCAGTGCGGTCTGAAAGAGCACCCCATAATGGTGCAGTGAAAAATGAAGACAAGGCATAAATCGTCAACAAGCCACCGACATGTACTTCCGAAAAGTTTTCGGCTAGGATGACTTCGGGTAAAATGGGGATGATGATGCCGAATCCAAGATAAACGAAGAACTGAACAGACATCAATAATAAGATCGTTTTCTTCATATGTAACCTGCTTTCTGAATGAATAGTCTCTTTCTCATCGTACGATGAATAAGGTATGCATTCAAGTCTCAGCGGGGAATAAGCAGTTAGTAACCACGGGGAATTGCATTTCCGTTAGGGGTCATTGTTATACGCACGGGATTGGAGTACAGGAGTCAATGATCAATTCGACAAATGAGGCAACCAACGAAGTTTGGGGCTGGTTGGCTCACCACGGATCTTTGGGAGGAAATGAGGTGACCCCCGAAACGGAAATCCTCAATCGAACACCTTCGCGCACCTTTCAATTTAATCCTTAACGTTCCTGCCGCAAAGACAGAAAAAACTGTCCCAAGAAGTCATTTACAACTCCCAGGACAGCTCTTTACTTTTCTTAATGTAGCTTCACACGTTGCAAACGTAAAGCGTTCAACACAACAGATACCGAACTAAACGCCATTGCAGCGCCTGCTAGCCACGGGGCCAACAAACCAATTGCCGCAATTGGAATACCAATTGAGTTATACGCCAACGCCCAGAACAAGTTCTGCTTTATATTCCGAACCGTCAACTCACTCATCTTCAGTGTGTCAACTACACGTAACAAATCGCCATGCATAAGTGTCACGTCGGCCGCTTCCATCGCGACCGCTGTACCAGTCCCCATAGCCATACCGATATCAGCTACCGCAAGAGCAGGAGCATCGTTAATGCCGTCACCGACCATAGCTACGCGCTTACCCTCAGCTTGTAAGGAGCGGATGACCTCTGCTTTACGGTCTGGCAATACGCCTGCAATGACGCGATCGATGCCTGCGGTATGTGCAATCGCTTGCGCTGTCATCTGTTGGTCTCCTGTTAACATGATGACGTCAAGATCCATCGCACGAAGCTCGGCAATTGCTTGCTTCGATGTATCTTTAATTGTATCTGCGACTGCAATGATTGCTTCGTGTATACCATCTACCGCCATGAACATAACGGTCTTGCCGTCGCCCTCCATTTGTTCTACAGAGGCAATCGTAGAATCAAAGTTCACGTCATGGCTAGAAAGTAGATTTCTAGTTCCCAGCAAAATGTTTTGTCCATCAATTACAGTGTGAATTCCGTAACCAGGAATCGCTTCGAATGACTCCACGGTAGGCAGGGTAGAGAAATGCTGCAATCCATAGGACGTGATGGCTTTTGCAACTGGATGTTCAGAGTCACTTTCAGCCGCCGCAGCAAGTGAAAGTAGAGACATACGTTGTTCTTCATTGCGAACATGGAAATCCGTTAATTCTGGATGGCCTTTTGTAATGGTCCCTGTTTTATCAAACACAATAGTATCAATCGAACGGGTTTGTTCCATTGCTTCAGCGGTTTTAAACAACACGCCTTCCTCCGCTGCTCGTCCTGAACCCGCCATGATAGAAGTAGGGGTAGCAAGACCAAGTGCACATGGACATGCGATAACTAAAACTGCAATCATGCTTGTGAGAGAAACTTCAAAATTACCGGGTGCGACTATGAAATACCATATGAGGAACGTAATGACCGCAATGCCGACGACGATAGGTACGAACACACCCGAGATCCGGTCAGCTAGTCTCTGGATTGGAGCCTTTGAACCTTGGGCTTCCTCTACGACGCGGATAATATTGGAGAGCATCGTGTCTTTACCGACATTCGATGCTTTTATCCGTAATGAACCATTAGCGTTCACGGTAGCTGCAAACACTTCATTACCTTGGCGTTTATCTACAGGCAAACTTTCGCCCGTTAGCATCGACTCATCTACCGCCGAAGATCCAGATATCACCAGTCCGTCTACGGGAATGGAAGCTCCTGGTCGAATGACTAGAATGTCTCCGTGCGTTACTTCGTGGATGGAGATTTCCACAGTTTCTCCGTTGCGCTCTAAAATAGCCACTTGTGGTTGCAGCTTCATAAGATTTTTGATTGCATCTGACGACCGACCTTTTGCGCGTGCCTCAAATAATTTACCTAATAAAATCAACGTAATCAACACTGCGCTCGTTTCGAAGTATAAGCCGTGATCCAGTGCATACCCCGTCAACACAAGGTAAACGGAATAGAAATATGCAGCGGACGTACCGAGTACAACCAGTACATCCATATTGGCACTGCCGTTACGGAGTGCTGCATACGCGCCTTTATAGAACGTAGCGCCAATCCAAAACTGTACAGGTGTTGCTAAGACCCACTGGAAATATGGATTCATAAAGATTTCAGGCACATACATCCAAGAAGTGAAGGAAAAATGTGCAAACATAGTCCATAAGAGCGGAAGTGAAAGAATGGATGAAATAATCAGCTTGCGCGTCTTGTCATCAATATCTTTCTGACGATGGTCAGTTTGACTATCTGATTCCTCTGTACGAGGTACTGCCTCATAACCAACTTTTTTGATCTTCTGCAAAATCTCTGACAGTTCTAATACGGCAGGATCATAGCTTACGTGAGCTGTTTCAAGTGCTAGGTTGACAGTGGCGGATTGAATACCGGGCATACGCGACAACACTTTCTCAATTCGTGCAGAACAAGCAGCACATGTCATACCACTAATGTTGAGGTTCGCTTCTTCCATTAACACGTCGTAACCTAACTTGCGAATTCGTTCTTCCACTTCAGTTAATTCGATTTGGTTAGAATCAAATGTTACGGCTGCTTTTTCCGTAGCAAAATTGACGTTAGCAGCCGATACACCTTCCAATCGTTGCAAACCTTTTTCGATACGGTTAGCGCAAGCAGCACAGGTCATGCCTGTAATAGCAATTTCCCTTTTTTGCTCATTCATGATGCAGGTCACCTTTCTTGTTACGCTTCGACGTCATATCCTTGATCTTCAATGGCTTCCGTCATTTGACCAACGGTTACAACAGATTCGTCATACTCCACGGCTACGCTATTCGCTTTCAAATCAACCAAAGCACGCTCTACTCCCGATAATTCCGTTAATGCTCCCTCTACTGCTTGTACACAGTGATTACATGTCATACCTTTTACGTTCAATGTCGTTGTAGTCATTTACAATTCCTCCTATTTTCTAATTAATTTAGCTATAGTTTTAGCCAGTTCATCTAACACTTCTTCGTCACCTTCAGCTAACCTGTTTTTTACACAGCTTTTTAAGTGTCCATCTAATAAAACATTCGCGACACTATTTAAGGCAGATTGTGTAGCGGAAAGTTGAGTGATGATATCATCACA
The DNA here is from genome assembly GCF_002743415.1 of Sporosarcina sp. P3. NCBI lineage: Bacteria > Bacillati > Bacillota > Bacilli > Caryophanales > Caryophanaceae > Sporosarcina > Sporosarcina sp. P3. Next base: position 22,912 of record NZ_PDZE01000003.1, on the reverse strand, counting down.
ATAAACATCGCGCTCTACCATACCTTTTATACCTCGTATCTGACCTTCGATTCGGTTTAGACGATGAGTCAAGTTCGTCTTAATTTCGTCCGAATGATGACTCTTACGGCAAGAAGTTTCCACTTCTAGAGAATGATCTTCAGGTAGTAACGTCATTCGTGATCTGCCACCTTTCCCATATATTCACTTTAATATACGTATAGGGGGTATGTCAAAACATCCGTTTTTACCTATTCAGGCTTTAAACTTGCGTAATTGATGAAAATTTAACATAAATGAAAGATTTAAAAGGTAATTAAAGTGGTATAATAAAGAACATAAGAAAATTTAAAAAATCTAGAACTTCACGAGTGATCATACGTCTATATAACTAACTAGGAAGGTTGAGGTGGAAGAAGTGGCTAAAGAAATGGATTTCAAGAAGATTATTTCCAACTTGGCAAAGCTTGGTGTTTCCGCAAAACTCACAAAATCCAGAAGTGATATGTTGCAAGCATTGACGCCTGCCGTACAAGCACCACCCGTTCAAGCTAATTAATCAAGAGAGTATACGAAAAGCTCATCCCCGAATATATTCGAGGATGAGCTTTTCGCGTTAGTTTATGCTTTAAATTTTCTTAACAAATTCCGATTTTAGTTGCATAGCACCAAACCCATCAATCTTACAATCGATGTTATGGTCACCGTCGACTAAGCGAATGCTTTTCACTTTTGTCCCCATTTTCAATGCGTTCGAACTACCTTTCACTTTCAAATCTTTAATGACTGTTACAGAATCCCCATCCTGCAACACATTGCCATTTGCGTCTTTGATCTCGGTCATACTGGTTTGATCAGATTCTTCCGTCGATCCTGGCAACCACTCGTATGCGCATTCAGGACAAACGAGAAGATTCCCATCCTCATATGTATATTCGGAATGGCATTTTGGACAATTTGGTAAAGTTGACATAAAAAAACCTCCCTTTCCTATACATTCTACACAATTTGTGAGAACTCTGAAAGGGAGTCGGTATTCGTTTGTAGTTAGCCGTTATCATCTGCATCGAATAAATACGTTCTCTGATGGAACTTCATACTGAAAATTAGGCCGATCGCTAGCATATTACTGAATAAAGAACTTCCTCCATAACTGATGAACGGAAGAGGGATACCTGTAATAGGCAACAGCTGAATATTCATGCCGATATTTTCGAATACGTGGAATGCGATCATCGCAATGACGCCTGTACAAATGTATACGCTGAACGGGTCATGCAAAGAGAGAGCAACTTTCGTCAAATGATAAATCAAAATGAAATACAGTGTGATAACTAAACAAGCACCGATAAAGCCATACTCTTCTCCTATTACACTGAAGATAAAGTCCGTGTGATTCTCTGGGATATATACAACGCGCTCTAGAAAACCTTTACCGGTAAGTTGCCCTGATCCGATTGCGGTCATGGCGGTTATCAAGTTATACCCTTCGTCTGTTGGATAAGAGTACGGATCAAGCCAAGAATAAACACGTTTGAACTGATAAGGTGAGAATCCGAATTTATCGAGTAAATCCTGTGCAAACAATGACATCCACAGAATACCTCCTGCAGCAGCGGCACCGAGTGAAAAGACAGGCACGAGTATTTTCCACGAAATACCCGAAACGATGACGATAGCTGCAGTAATTGAAATGAATACTAGGGAAGTTCCAAGGTCGGGCTGCTTCATAATGAGGAACAGTGGAACGACAAGCATCAATGCGATTTTACCAAGCAACAGTAAATCTGTCGTATACGTCCTGTTTAACGAGCGCTCATTATGCGTGCTGACCAACTTGGCGAGGCCAATAATAAAAAATGTCTTAATGAACTCGGCGGGTTGAATCGTTCCGATGACAGGTAAATGCAGCCATCGCTTTGCGCTGTAACGCATTTCTGCGATTTGACCGGGTCCTCCAGGTGCCAACATGAGAAAGACCAACAAGAAAATACCAAATCCATAAAAATACCAAGCGAACTTTTTATACTGATCGGGTTCAAAGTACATGACCATTGCTACGATGAGAGAACCGAGTAAATACCATTTCACTTGTTTTAAAACAAAGTTCTGTGTATATTGCTCAGAGGTTTGAGCAGATCCAATGACGAAAAAACTGACAATCGCGAAAAGCAAAATGATAAAGGCAAGTGTCCAGTCGAATCGTTCACCTAGCCTGTTTGTTTGTTTCAATTATGAACTCACCTTTTCTTAAGCTAGTATTCTCTTACTATAATCACCTATTATATCGCAAAACTTTTTAAGAAGTACACCCATTACTAGACGAGTTATGAAATGTTTAGTTTCTATATGAAGTAAAAAGAATGTAGAACGTTGGTTTTTCATTCATGAATTGGCTTTGTTCATGGTAAACTGTATGAATGAATACTACGGAATGCGAGGAGATTACATGAAAAGACGATTAGGTTTAGTATACGGCGGGAAATCCGCAGAGCATGAAGTGTCACTTTCAACAGCGCGCGCAGTAACAGAGGCGCTAGATTTAGATAAATATGAAGTCTTACCAATCTATATAACTATGCAAGGTGAATGGTTGAAAGGCGATCCGTTAACGGGACCTGTTTCAAGTATAGAGGCATTACGTCTGAAAAGTGAACAGCCAAAGCCCGATCATATTGAGGGCTTTTTACAAGGCGATACGCCCGACGTCATTTTGCCGCTACTGCATGGAACGAACGGAGAAGACGGAACGGTACAAGGACTATTTGAAGTGTTGAATATTCCATACGCAGGTAACGGAGTTCTTGCTTCTTCAGCAGGAATGGATAAAGTCGTGATGAAGCAATTATTCGCTCAAGCAGGGTTAGCGCAAGTTGCATACGTCCACTTTATTCGCAGTACGTGGAAAGAGCACGCAGAGCAATTATTAGATCAGGCGGAAAAAGAATTGTCTTATCCAATGTTTGTCAAACCAGCTAATCTTGGATCAAGTGTCGGTATTAGTAAAGCGGAAGATCGCGAGTCGCTTGAAAAAGCCGTTAATTTGGCATTAAAGTTTGACCGTAAAATCATAGTTGAACAAGGAATTGTAGCGCGTGAAATTGAAATGGCGGTTCTCGGTAACGACCATCCTAAGGTATCAGTAGCAGGGGAAATTCGCCCAGTTGCAGATTTTTACGACTATGAAGCGAAATATAAAGATCAAAGCACGGAGTTATCCATTCCGGCTGAAGTGCCGGATACCGTGGCAGAACATATGAAAGACATGGCAATCCGTGCATTTAAAGTTCTGGATTGTTCAGGACTCGTACGGGCCGACTTTTTCGTCACAGCAGATGATGAAGTATTGATCAATGAAGTGAATACATTACCTGGTTTCACGCCAACTAGTATGTTCCCTTTACTGTGGCAGAAGTCTGGGCTGACTTACCCCGAATTAATTGATCAGCTAATTGAACTGGCAGTAGAACGACATACAGAAAAGCAGCAACTACACTATACAATGGACTGAGTGGAGGAAGTAACGTGAAACGAAATCTATCAACGATCCAGCAATGGCTTCAAGCAGAAGGACAGCATATCGCAAAGCAACAAGTGACAGGTGTCTGCATCGATTCACGGAATGTGCAAGCGGGGGACTTGTTTATCCCTTTTAGAGGAGAACAAGTCAATGGGCATCAATACGTCAGAGGGGCAATTGAGCAAGGTGCAGTCGCAGCGCTTTGGTTGAAGGATGAACCGAATCCACCAGCCGATATCCCGCTATTATTTGTTGAGGATTCGGAGCTTGCATTGCAGCAAATGGCCCGTAGCTACCGAAGTGAATTGACGTGTACTGTCATAGGAGTCACAGGGTCGAATGGCAAAACATCGACAAAAGATTTAATTGCAGGCGTCCTATCACCTTATCGCAAAGTCAAAAAAACAGAAGGTAACTTCAATAATGAACTCGGCTTGCCACTGACTTTGCTGGCTGTTGAAGACGACACGGAAGTTGCGATCCTTGAAATGGGAATGAGCGGCTTTGGAGAAATCTCTTTCTTGTCAACGCTTGCTAAGCCACAGTTTGTAGTCATAACTAATATCGGTGAGGCGCATATGCAAGATCTCGGTTCCCGTGAAGGGATTGCAAAGGCGAAGTTTGAAATCATCGATGGTCTAGCGAATGGCGGTATGTTGCTGTACGACGGCGATGAACCGTTATTACAAGGGTTAGTCAATCAACAAACCAATTTGTGTAGCGTGTCATTTGGCTACGACCAAGCAGATCTGATTGCGCAGCAAATTACATCTACCGATAAAGGCAGCTCGTTTACTGTATGTGGTAAACTCGAAGCTCATTTCACAATTCCTGTTTACGGTTCTCATCAGGTGAAGAATGCACTTGCCGCGATTGCAATCGCAACAGAGTTGGGTCTGACAAAACAGCAAATCGAAAAGTCATTAAGTGAAACCACATTAACAAATATGCGTATGCAACCTATTGCGGGGAAAAACGGTTCATTGCTTATTAATGATGCATACAATGCAGCGCCTACCTCCATGCGTGCAGCCTTCCGCTTTATCGCCGATACATCCGTTAAAGAAAACAAATGGCTTGTTCTAGGTGATATGCTCGAGCTTGGCACCGATGAACAGCGCTACCACGAAGAGTTGGCGGACGAACTGAAAAAAATGGACGTAAAAGGCATCGCGTTATTTGGTCCCCGTATGAAGTGGTTGTCGGATGAGTTGAAAAATCATCCGATAGATATCATGTGGACAGCAAATGATACAGAGTTGCTTGCAGATGCGTTACGCCCAAAATTAACGGATCAGACAGTGGTGCTTTTCAAAGGGTCTAGGGGAATGAAGCTGGAACGGATTATAGAGTTGCTTACTGAGGACGAATTGTGACGACAGGTGTCCTCATGATTCACGGATTCACGGGTGGTCCTTTTGAAATCGCTCCGTTTAAACGATTTCTAGAGAATCATACTCAATGGAAAGTGGTAGCGCCTGTGTTACCGGGACATGAAATGGATCCAGGCGTACTATGGGGCTCAGCTAGGTCATGGATGATGGTCGCTGAATTAGAGTTAAGAAGACTACAGAGAGAAGTGGATGACGTCATAGTAGTCGGTTTCTCTATGGGCGGCCTGATTGCCATGTACTTAGCAATGCGCTATCCGATTAAAAAGCTGATCTTATTAAGTGCTGCAGCGAAATATATTAGTCCGCGTATTTTATTGGGGGACGCACGAATCATGGTGAAGTCCTTACAGCGTAAAGCGTATCCCCCCAACTCGTTCTATCATTTGTATAGCTATAAGCTGACACATACACCAGTTCGCGTGGCGTTAGAGTTTTTACGCGTCGTTCGCTTAGTACGACCGTACTACCATCAGGTCAAAACGCCTGTTTGTATTGTGCAGGGGAGGCAAGATGGCATTGTTCCTGCATTCACAGCAGACATGTTGTACGAACAACTTGGGTCAAAGGAAAAACATCTAATTTTTTCTGAACATGGCAAACATCATATTTGTTATAGCGAAGATCGCCATGTATGGTTTGCGAAAGTACTGAAATTTATGGATGAAGACTGATTAATGGAACTTAAGCCGATTCGTTGCAGTCTTGTGTAAGCCATGGTAGAATGATAAAAGGAATTGGATACATTTACACGGCACTCTTCCGTTTTATTTTACGGAGAGTACTTTTTTTTGAATAAAACGGTGATTAGTAGGCAAACTAGCAATGACTTGCCGTTTTCACCGCTCGGCAAGGACCGAGCTTTCCTTGTATGTCACAGATTTTACATTGTGCTGTATAAAAATCTGGACGCAATTACGATAAGTGTAATTGATATGACTTCTCTCGACCACAAGAATCCTTCTAGAAGATTCTTCTTATAAACCAGAGATGGATATATCGGAAACGCTCCCAATTTTCAAAGTACATGGCTCGAATTTGCCGCGCTTTCATTTGCAGATGTAACCAATTGTCAAATGGAGAAATAAAGGAGATTGAATATTTTGACGAAGTTTTCAGAATTGAATATTAACGAAACAACACAAAAGGCTTTAATACGCATGGGGTTTGAAGAGGCGACTCCAATCCAAGAGGGGACAATCACTTTTGGTATGGAAGGCCGCGACGTAATCGGGCAAGCACAAACAGGTACTGGTAAAACGGCAGCATTCGGTATTCCGATCATTGAAAAATTGGATCCAAAGAGCACTGCAGTTCAAGCGTTGGTCATCGCACCAACTCGCGAATTGGCAATCCAAGTATCAGAAGAAATTTATAAAGTAGGCTACGGTAGCCGCGCGAAAGTACTGTCCGTTTATGGCGGTCAGGAAATTGGACGTCAAATCCGTGCACTTCGTAATAATCCAAATATCGTAGTGGGTACACCAGGACGTATTTTGGACCATATCAACCGTAAAACATTGAAGCTTGATCACGTTCAAACACTTGTTTTGGACGAGGCAGACGAAATGTTGAACATGGGATTCATCGAAGATATCAATACAATTCTTGCAAGCGTACCGGCTGAGCGTCAGACGTTGCTATTCTCAGCAACTATGCCTGCCCCAATTCGTAAAATTGCAGAGACATTCATGAAAAATCCGGAAGTTGTGAAGATCAAATCCAAAGAAATGACTGTTGAGAACATAGAACAGTTCTTCGTAAAATCTCACGAACGTGAGAAGTTTGATGTATTGTCAAGATTGTTGAATGTTCAACAACCTGAATTGGCTATCGTATTCGGTCGTACAAAGCGCCGGGTAGATGAGTTAGCTCATGCCCTGAGTATCCGCGGCTATATTGCTGAAGGAATCCACGGTGACTTAACGCAAGCGAAGCGTATGTCAGTTTTGCGTCAGTTTAAAGACAATAAGATTGATGTACTTGTAGCAACAGACGTAGCTGCGCGTGGATTGGATATTTCAGGCGTAACACATGTATACAACTTTGACATTCCACAAGATCCAGAGAGCTATGTTCACCGTATTGGTCGTACTGGTCGTGCTGGTAAAAGTGGAGTGGCTGTTACATTCGTAACGCCACGTGAAATGGGTTACCTTCGCATCGTTGAGGAAACGACTAAGAAGCGTATGACTCCCCTACGTCCACCGACTTCTGACGAAGCATTACTTGAACAGAAGAAAAACGCAGTGGATTCACTAGTAGAAGTAATTGAACAACAAAACTCAGAAGACTACGCTGGATTAGCAGCGCAATTGCTTGAGAAGCATGATGCGAAAGAAGTTGTGGCGGCAGCTCTTAAATCATTGACTAAAAATATTGATGAAACACCAGTAAGTATTACAGAAGAGCGCCCATTACCTTCACGCAGACCTTCTTCATCTCGTTCAGGTGGAGGCTATAAAGGTGGCAACCGTAGCGGCGGACGTTCTCAAGGTGGACGCAGCAGAAACTTCAGCGGCGGTTCTGGCGGCGGTTCAAGACGCAGCAGCGGACCACGTGATGGTGCAAGAAGAGATGGCGGTTCAAGACGCAACAATAGTAATCGTTCTGAACGATAAGAATAGAAAACATAAAATCCGGGCCTGCATTATAGCAGCCCGGATTTTTTTGTCGTGAATATGATATGATCGAATGGAGCGAAATATTTTGATGAAAGTTTGATAGTAAAAGTAGAATTCTGAAAAGAGGTGGATCTATGAGGCAACAACCTTCAAATCAAATATCCAGAAAAGGATTAACTGTTTGGAGATTATACGGAACAATTCAAAGTGTAATCATATTGGCAGTAGCAGTTGGTTTTGGTTTTTTATCGTACTTTTTTGATTGGCCAACTTGGATTATAATTGTCATTGCAGTAGTTGTATTAGTACATGCATTTTTATCGATTTATTTATTCCCGAAAATTCGTTGGCAACGTTGGCGTTATGAAGTACGTGAGGCGGAAATTGAGCTTCAACACGGATTGTTTATTGTCAATCGCACACTCATTCCGATGGTGCGCGTTCAGCACGTGGATACAGCAGAAGGTCCGATTTTACGTAAATACGGTCTAGCTTCCATCACGATCTCTACTGCAGCGACTAATCATTCCATTCCTGCGCTCGTGACGCAAGAGGCAGACGAACTGCGCAACCGTATATCCACGTTTGCAAGGGTGGCGAAAGACGATGTCTGAACCACGCTACAAACTTCATTGGATATCTGCTGTCGTTGAGACTGCGAAAACGCTGAAAGAATTGATTGGACCTTTCGTAGTATTGGTTTTCGTGAATGGGTTCAAAGGAGAGAGTACAGCACCTTGGTATATCCAATATTGGTCGTTAATTTTATTTGGCGTGCTGATTGTATTCACGTTAGTTTCGGGTGTCGTGAAATGGCGCCGTTTCGATTATTGGTTTGAAGACCAAGAATTGCGCATCGTATCGGGTTTGTTTGTACGGAAAAAGCGTTACGTTCCATTTGATCGTATTCAAAGTCTGGATTACACAGAAGGCATATTTCACCGACCATTTCAGTTGGTGAAAGTCAAAATAGAAACAGCGGGTTCATCTTCAGGTAAAGACGCCGAAGCCGAATTAACTGCCATCACAAAAGAAGCGGCACAACAGATAGAAAAAGAAATTAAACAGGCGAGGAAAGTAGAAGTTCTAGGTCCGGAGCCTGCATTATTTGATCAAACAGAGTGGCAATTGATCAAGGATTCGGAGGAAGAAGTGAGGGTAGCACAACAACCAGCACCAGTAATTTTCTCCATGACGACAGGTGATCTGCTTATGCTTGCGACAACCTCAGGTGGTATCGGGGTTATTTTATCTGGTGCAATCGTATTCTTATCGCAAATTGAGGAACTCATCCCATATGACTGGTTGTTCGGAGAGTTGAAATCGTTCATTCGCATCGGTGTCTTCGTCATTGCGATTTTAGTAGCACTCGGTTTCCTAATCGTTTGGTTACTATCCGTTGCGATGACATACCTTGCAAATTATGATTTCAAAGTCATGCGTGAAAAGGATGATTTAGTCATTACGAGGGGGCTACTCGAGAAAAAAAGAGTGACTGTACCGTTGAAACGAATACAAAATATCACGATCACTGAAAATCCTTTTCGGCAATTATTCGGCTATGGAGCAGTCGTCATTAACAGTGCGGGGGGAGTGGGAGAAGGTTCTCGAATTAAGCTTTTCCCGTTAGCGAAACGAAACCGCATTATTGAGCCGTTACAGGAGCTATTTCCGAATATAGACTTCAGTGAACCGACAGAAAAAATTGGTGAGAGAGGAAAACGTTTCTACTATCGTTTTAAGTTATTTGTGACACTCATCCCGATAGCGATTGTCTCGTACAACTTCTTTCCATACGGCTTGCTGATGTTAATATTGTTGCCGTTGGTAGGTTTGCATGGAATTTGGCAGCATAAGACAGCAGCCTATACCATTTTGCCGAAACAGTTGACGATGCGTTTTCGCACAGTTAGCCGGCAGACGGTGTTCACGGAGAAGAATCGGATCCAGTCAATGGAGTTGGATCAGAATTATTTTCATCGTAGAAGAAAGGTCGCGACCCTTACGGTCAATGTCAAATCTGGCATGACGCTTGACGCCCCGGCCATTCGCCATATGCCTCAGGAAAACGCGGAAAAGTTCTTGTCCTGGTATGAGTTCCATCCAGATAGCGCAGAATCACAAACAGAGCCAGACAGCTAAACTTGTCTGGCTTTTGAAGCTTAATGAAGTAGAGAGGTTGATGGCGGTGTAGAGGAGTGCAAAGGCTGGTCCCCAGTTAGAGTAGAACTTCTCTCGTCCTCACTACTTTCCTCTCTAAATCAGCACAATTTTAAAAGCCAGACAAGGTACCCCTGCCTGACTCTGCAACACATTATTTCTTTCGCCAACTAACGATGTTCTTCGGATTGAAAAAGCTCAGCCCGATCAGGAAGCCTGTAATCAGCCCTGCTATGTGCGCCGTCACGTTGATATTCGTCCCTACAAACGTCATCACAATACTAATGACGATGATCGGCAAAATAACTTGTCTCAACTGCGGAAACGAGTGCTTCGTGTAATACACAAGCGCACCAAACGCACCGAACACACCGAAAATCGCACCGCTTGCACCGACGTGCGTGTAAGCAACGGGTTGCACGAAGAATGTTGCGATATCACCGAATAAGCCGGCTAACATATACACGGTAATAAAACGTGCTTTCCCCGCAATTTTCTCAAGCTCTGGTCCGAAAACGAAAAGCGAGAACATGTTAAATAGTAAGTGCATAAAACCGCCGTGCAAAAACATCGGAGTTATTAAACGCCAATACTCTCCATTCGCAATGAGGAAGTTATCTCCCAGGCCGAATAAAAAGAGCTGATTACCAATGCCGGGAATCAATGTATAGATAAATATCCCGATATTCAGAGCAAGCAAAAATGTCACGACAGGGTAGGCACGAACATATTGTGAAAAGTTTTCCGTTCGTATAAACATGGTTTCACCTCAATCTTCTGTACTGATTATACATATTATTTAACTTGAAGGGAAAGGAGTTGTTCATTTTGATACAAGGAATTGGATTAGATATCGTGGAATTGAATCGCATAGCCCGTTTGGATAACCGTAACGCTAAATTTAGGGAACGAATCTTATCTGAAATGGAATTGCGCGTATATGAAACATTGAGTGGCCATCGTAAAACTGAATACTTGGCAGGGCGCTTTGCTGCTAAAGAGGCGTTCTCGAAAGCGCGAGGTACTGGCATCGGAGCAGATTGCAGTTTTCTAGACATCGAGGTCATCTCGGAAGCAAGTGGTCGCCCGGTATTGCATTTCCATAGTCAACCAGTTCAAGGGTTTGTTAGTATTACGCACACCCAAACTGTAGCTGCTGCACAAGTAGTCTTAATGGAATCTTAAAAGCATCTAAATAGAATTTAAAACAAGCTCGCATATTCGATTCATCCCTCTCATAAGATAAGCTACCCGAATTGATTGGAGAAAGGATGAAAAGAATGCGGAAAAAAATGATCATGTTAGTAGTCGTCGCAGTCATGTTAGTACTAGGAGGGTGCGGTAAGCCCTCCAAAGAAGATGTTATGAAGAAGCTTAGCAATAAGTGGAATGAAACAAAAGGGTATGAATTAAATGCCTCGATGGAGATCAAAACAGGTTCGGAACCTCGGGTGTACAATGTGGAAGTATGGCATACTAAGCCAGAGTTTTACAAAGTAAATGTAATGCAATCGGGTAATGATGAGTCACAAATGATTGTTCGTAACGAAGAAGGCGTATTCGTCATTACACCGTCACTCGGCAAAACGTATAAATTCCAAAGTGACTGGCCAGCACAAAACAGTCAAGGGTACCTGATCGGAACGCTTGCCGAAGATATTAAGGCAGACAAGGCAGCGGTCATGGAAGAAAAAGAAAAAGAGTATATCTTTGAAACGGCAACACGCAATAATCATAAGTCACTTTTACCAACTCAGAAAATTCATATCGATAAAAAGACTTTGTTGCCAAGCAAGGTGACGATCCATGATGAAGCAGGTGAAGAAAAGATCTCTATCAAGTTCGATAAAATTGCATTGGGTGTAGAGCATAAAGTCGCCGAGTATAAGGTAGAGATGGATAAACCGAAAGCGGACGGTGATGAAGCGGATTCCGAGAAAGAATCGACAGACGAAGAATCAGCGGACGATGATGGGGAAGATCAAGCTAAGCTAAATCAACAAACATATTATCCAGTTGCTAATTTACAAGGTACCACACTGTCAGATGAGAAGAGTGTGGAAATTGAAAATGGTCAGCGTGTGATTATGACATTCAGCGGGGATCGGGAATATGTTGTGATTCAAGAACCAGCTGAAAAACCATTGAATCAAATGCCTGTTTCTATAGAAGGTGATCCAGTTGATCTAGGGTTCGCAGTAGCGGCATTGACAGAACAATCTATTCACTGGGAAGCAAATGGTATGGCGTTCTTTGTTGCATCCGACATGTTAAGCAAGGAAGAATTGATTACTGTAGCTAATTCAATGACAGCCACTGAATCGAAGTAATGAACGACTGAATCAATTGACTAGACTGTGCCTTTGGATAGATAATTATTGCATGCAACAGTCTATCCTATAACGAGGTGGAAAGAAATGTTTAACGAAACACAATATCGGCCAACACGAGCGGTTATTAATACAGCAGCTATTAAGCACAATGCAGAACGTCTGATTTCGTATTTGCCCACAAAAACCAAGTTGATCGCGGTCGTTAAATCAGATGGATATGGTCATGGAGTCGCGAAGGCTGCTTCCGCTGCGTTACAAGCGGGAGCAGAAATGTTTGCGGTTGCTACTCCTGATGAAGCTATGACGCTTAGGAAAACACAACCAACAGCCGATATTCTCGTATTAGGGCTCTCACCGGTATCATTTGTGTCTATAGCAGCACAACATCGTATTATTTTAACAGTCACGAGTGAGAATTGGGTAAAACAAGTGATTGCACAGCAACCAGTAGAAACAAAATGTAGAATTCATGTAAAAATCGACAGCGGGATGGGTAGAATTGGGGTGCGGACTGAAGAAGAACTCGCACGATTGGTGCAGCGTATTCAACAGTCCAACTTATCTATTGATGGTGTATTCACACATTTTGCACGCGCGGATGAAGAAAACCGGGAACCGACGCAACGACAGTTTGAACGATTCATGCACCTAGTGAATTGTTTGCCTGAAAAACCGCGTCTCATTCATGCATCAAATAGCGCAGGAACCTTGTTGTTTCCTGAATATGCACTTGACGCTGTCCGTTTTGGTATAAGTTTATACGGTATTCCACCGTCACATACCGTGGCAAAGCAATTGCCATTTAAGCTTGAACGGGCATTGACGATTGAAACTGAATTAACTTACGTGAAACAGATGACTGTCGGTGAGGCGATTAGCTATGGCGGTACGTATGAGGCGGTTGAAGGAGAATGGATCGGTACTTTACCGGTGGGCTACGCGGACGGATTAAAGCGTTCACTTACAAATCAGGAAGTACTGATTGATGGCAAGAGGGTACCAATTGTTGGTGCCATTTGCATGGACCAATGCATGATCCGATTACCTCGTGAATACCCTGAAGGTGAAAAAGTGATATTGATCGGTAAACAGGGCGACGAAGAAATCATGATAGAGGAATGGTCTGATCGCCTAAACACAATACCCTATGAAATAGCTGTAACATTTTCTACACGGATACCTAGAGTCTATACGTGAAAAGTCGAAACTATCTAGTGGAATATATGACGCAACGATCATCCGATTCGACATTCTACTGACGAAACTAGTATTTCTTGTCAAAACACTTCAAACCTTGTCTTTTCATATTCCAATATAAATGGTAAGATAGAAATGATATAGAAATAGAGGGATGGGTTTGTCGGAGGTGCTCGATTTGCGTACGGATAAAAACGATAAAAGAATACTTAGTATAGCCTCAACCAGATTGCAACAGCAAAATGAAGACGCAATCTTTCAATGGGAGCAAGTGCAAGAAGATTTCGTTTATACGACAGATATGAAACATATCGAACATGGTGAAGCTTCCTTAATACGTGAAGCCATGATAAGAGGTTATGTGGAAATGTCGCAAATCAACCTCAACATAGCGGCAGAATGTTTATATGCGGAATTTGAAGCTCAGCATACCGTGGAACGTTGCGTCAGCGGAGGATGAAAAGTTGGCAATTAAACGCGGAGACGTCTTTTTTGCAGATTTGTCACCTGTAGTCGGTTCTGAACAGGGTGGGACTAGACCGGTACTGATCATCCAAAATGATATTGGTAACCGATTCAGTCCTACAGTGATTGTAGCAGCCATTACTGCACAAATTCAAAAAGCAAAATTGCCGACACATGTCGAAATTACTGCGGCCCGGCATGGATTCGAGCGGGATTCAGTCATCCTGCTCGAGCAAGTCCGCACAATCGACAAGTCAAGGCTTACAGACAAAATAACACACTTAGACGATGCGTTAATGAAACAAGTCGACGAAGCGTTGCAAGTAAGCTTCGGGCTTATTAAATTTTAGCATACATATTCTAACAAACTTTATTGCAGATGGCGCCAGCAACTAATGGCTGCTTGAAACACTATAGCCAACAGGTTATAGTGTTTTTTTTATAGTAATTTTGAAAAAAACGATTAAATACATGTAGTTTGCAACGAAATTCGATACAATAGAGATAATAGATGATGTAGGGAGGAACAAATAACGATGAACGAAGTCATGAGAAAAGGTATAGTTGAAAATATAGATACCATTACAACACGTTGGGTAGAGGAGATGAAAGAGAATGCGGATGAGCGGTTTCTAGAATTAATGCCAGCACCTGTAGTTGCAACAACAAGCAGGGAGTTTACAGAGCTGATGACATCGAATCTAACGTACCGCGATACAGTGGACAAGGCACGATTGGATGAGTTCACAGAGAAAATCATTCATTTTGGCTGGTCTATTAAATTCATCAATCGAGCAATTGATACGTTTTCTTCTGTCGTATATAATCTATTCTTTGAAACGGGGATTTTACAAGAGTCCAACTTACGCGAAGGGATTCACATTTTTTCAAATTGGATCAATCCGTTAAGAGAAAGCATTATTGAAGAGTATTCCACGAAATGGGAACGGACGGATATCTTGCAGAAGATCGCACTGCAAGAACTATCAGCTTCATTAATTCCTGTATTCGACAAGATCTCTGTCATGCCGTTGGTCGGTACGATTGATACGGAACGTGCGAAATTGATCATGGAGAACCTATTAGAAGGTGTGGTCAAGCAACGCGCTGAAGTCGTGTTACTAGACATTACAGGCGTACCAGTAGTGGACACGATGGTTGCACACCATATCATCCAGGCGGCAGACGCGGTTCGTTTAGTAGGTGCAAAGTGTATGCTAGTAGGTATTCGTCCAGAAATTGCACAGACTATTGTAACGCTAGGCATTAATCTGACAGATTTTTCTACGACTAGTACGCTACGCAGAGGTATGCAAAAGGCGCTTGAAATGACAGGTCGAACAATTGTAGAGGAGGAAATGTAGTATGAAAATGCGAATCCCGATTCTAAAGCTAAAGGATACATTGATTGTATCTATTCAAGTAGAGCTTGATGATCAGACGGCATTACAATTCCAAGAAGATTTATTAAATCAACTACATAAAACGTCTGCACGAGGCGTTGTGATTGATTTGACGCCAATCGACTTTATTGACTCATTCATCGCTAAAGTACTTGGGGATGTTATTCATATGACAAGCCTAATGGGTGCGAAAGTTGTTATTACAGGAATACAACCATCTGTAGCCATCACGCTAATTGAATTAGGTATACGTTTGGAGAACGTGACAACTGCATTAGATCTAGAGAATGGGCTAGAGAAATTGACTAGAGAATTGGAGGCCTGACCATGGAACACAGGTCTTCTATAGAGATCAAAACAGAGTGGGATATTGTTGCTGCTAGACAACTCGGACGTAATGAGGCGAAAAATACGGGTTTCGGGACAGTAGACCAAGCTAGAATCACGACTGCCATTAGTGAATTAGCAAGAAATATTTATCTTTACGCGGGAAAAGGTCAAATTGAAATTGTGCCTATTACAGTAGGTGCACGGGTAGGGTTACTGATTACTGCTACCGATGAAGGACCAGGAATTTCTGATTTACAAAAGGTTATGACGGATGGCTATACGACATCAGGAGGATTAGGTGCAGGAATGCCAGGAGTCAAACGACTGATGGATGATTTTCGTGTAGAAACAGAAGTGGGCGTAGGTACCACAATTACAGCGACTAAATGGTTGCACTAGGAGTTGAAGGGTATTGCCACAAGAGGCGGGTAGGCAGTATAAGCAAATGCTGGAGAATTATCTGCACTCCAAAGGGGAAGAAGATCTCTATTTGGGACAGCAATTCAGCCGCAGCTTCATAGAAAAGAATATCGCACCAGAAGATGTTATCAGTATTCATAAAACGTCTATTGAAGAACTAATTGAAGATATGCCAGCCGACGTCAGCGTATCTTTCGATTTTCTAATCGAAATGATGATTCATTATGGACTAGCGCTAAAAGAACACCAGAGTTTAATCCGAAAACAAGAAATTATTCAAACAGAGATGGATATTGCGGTTAGAGTACAAAATACTTTGCTACAAACAACAACTCCTATGTTGAAGGGTCTGGATATAGGTTGGATTTCTAAACCGTCGAAGCAAATGAACGGTGACTATGTATACTTTTTAAAGGAAACTGAACAAGAAGTTTGCCTGGCAGTTGCCGATATTATCGGCAAGGGCATGTCTGCAGCTATGCATATGTCCATGGTGAAGTTTGGTATGGATAGTCTGCGGTACGAGAAAAGAAGTCCTTTTGAAGTATTGAGCTTCATCAATAAAATGGTGGAGCAAAGTATTGCTGATTCTATGTTCATTTCTATGTTTTACGGAAAATACGATATGGAAAACTCAATATTTCGTTATTCTTCAGCTGGACATGAGCCAGCTCTCTTTTATCGTGCTGCCAAAGATTCGTACAGTTTGCTAGAAAGTAAAGGTTTGTTGCTTGGTGTTCAAGCAGAAGCGGTGTATGAAGAACGTACGGTGCGTCTTGAAGAACATGATTTTGTTGCGATTATGACAGATGGTGTAACGGAAACTAGAACAGATAAAGGTTTTATTGAAATGGACGTTATAGAAAATTTATTGCGAGAAGTGCGTTCGGAAAGTGCACAAGCAATGGTTGACTATTTATTTAGTGAGCTTTCCAAAATGCAGAATTACGAACTTCATGATGACTTCACGCTTGTTATTTTGAAAAAAACATCATGAAGGTTTAAGAAGTCGTAGAATGGGTATAAAACAATGAGGGTGTAGTGGATATGATTACCCTATACATTCATAGAAAATAGAGAAAGCGATTGAGGTGGCGAAATGAATTTACAAGTTGAGCAAGTTGATCAAGATCTAGTGCATAATTTTAAAATTATCGGAGAAATCGATATATATACAGCGCCAAAATTGAAAGAACACTTGGCTGCTTTAGAGTTAGTAGATGGAATCGAAGTAGAGTTAGAGTTATCTGAAGTAAACTACATGGACAGTACAGGTTTAGGCATATTTGTCGGATTCTACAAAGAAGTAAAAGCGCATAATGGGAAATTAGTCATTAAAGGACTAAACCAACGCCTTTACCGATTGTTTGAAATTACGGGCCTTAGTGACATTATGGAAATTGAACAATCTAAAGGTGGCGAAGACAATGCAAGCGTTTGATTACATCGAAATAAAAGTCCCGGCAAAAGCTCAGTATGTAGGTGTGGCTCGTTTAGCTATATCGGGTCTTGCAAGTCGTATTGGATTTACATATGATGAAATTGAAGATTTGAAGATCGCTGCAAGTGAAGCAGTGACCAATGCTGTGCAACATGCGTACAATGACGAGAAAACAGGTGAAGTGATTTTGGGCTGTGCCCTTTATGAAGACCGTCTGGAAATCGTTGTGACGGATCATGGTCAAAGCTTCGATTTTGAAGAAACGAAGAAAAAAGTTGGCCCATATCAAGATTGGAATGAAGAATCACCTCTTAGAGAAGGTGGTCTAGGGCTTTACTTGATGGAAACTTTAATGGATGAAGTAAAAGTTGACCATGGGGAGGGTGTCATTGTTTTCATGACCAAATATTTGGGCAGAGAGCGGGGAGAGGACCATGTCAAATCAACAGTCTTCTCGTGACAGTGAGACGAAAGAGCAAGTCATTAAATGGATACATGAATACCAAGAAAATAATGACGACCATGCGCAAACACAGCTAGTCTTGCATTACGAGCGACTGGTTCATTCAATCGCGCGTAAATATTCACGTGGACAATCCCATCATGAGGATATCGTCCAGGCAGGAATGCTCGGACTATTAGGAGCGATTCGAAGATACGATCCTGAGCAAGGACGGAACTTTGAAGCGTTTGCTGTACCGACCATCATTGGAGAAATTAAACGTTTCCTACGTGATAAAACTTGGGCTGTTCACGTACCACGACGAATCAAGGAGTTAGGGCCGAAGATCAAAGCGGCTGTTGAAACGTTAACGACTGAATTTCAGCGTTCGCCAATGGTCTATGAAATAGCAGAATATCTTGGCACCGACGAAGAACTAGTGCTTGAAGCGATGGAAATGGGCAGAAGTTACCAAGCGCTATCGATCGACCATACACTAGACGCGGATTCAGAGGGTGGAACAATTACACTGCTTGATATCATTGGTGAGACTGATGGCGGTTTTGAAAAAACAGATCAGCGTATGCTTGTTTTGAATGCACTGAACGTTTTAAGTGAACGCGAACGTCAAATTATCCAGTACACATATATCGATCAGATGAGCCAAAAAGAAGCTGGAGAATTACTGGATATTTCCCAAATGCACGTTTCAAGACTGCAACGCAAAGCGATCAAAAAGCTACAAGAAGTAATTCTGACGAGTGGTGGTGCAAACTAGTGGAGACTTTTGAGAATGACTATGTAGAGGCATATATATACCAACAGTCCAAAAAAGGCAATAAAGATTCTGGGGATGCATACTACATTCATTCAGAAGAAGACTATTTCATTTGTGCTATTGCAGACGGCTTAGGCAGTGGAACAGAAGCAAGAGAATCAGCTGAAATAATTCCGCAAATCTTAAGGATCTATCATCACGAATCACCTGACGATTTGTTACTACGTTGTAACAAACAGATGTTGCATAAACGCGGTGCGGCAGTAGGGATTGTGAAAGTATATTTTAAACAGCAAACCCTAGAATATAGTTGTGTCGGTAACATCCGGATCTACATACTGCAGTCGAATGGTCAGATGATTTATCCATTACCAGTAATGGGTTATTTGTCGGGACGACCGCAATCGCCCCGTACGCAAAGATATCCTTATAATAAGAATGACCGGTTCTTTCTTCATTCTGATGGTGTGAATTTGCGAAGTCCTAAAAAATACTTACAAGAAAATTCTACTCCGTATCAATTGTATAAAAAGGTTGAAAGTACGATTGAAGATAATGATGATGCAACATTCATCGCAGCTAGCCTGCTTCATTAGGTTGAAGCGGCTTTTTTTTGCTTAAAAATAAATGGTTGCGGAAGGAAAGCCCATTGGAAACATGCTATTATATGGAAAGGGGAAAGGGTGATTGAATTGTCAAAAGATCTTATGGAAGCAACAGCAAGTCGTGCAGGTATCAGCAAGACCCAAACGGCAAGCGTCATCACGCTATTGGAAGAAGGGAACACAGTACCTTTTATTGCGCGTTACCGGAAGGAAGCGACAGGTTCACTTGACGAAGTACAGATCAAGGATATTGAAGATGCCTATCATTATATAAAGTCGCTTGAACAGCGAAAAGAGGAAGTTCTGCGCTTGATCGATGAACAGGGGAAGCTGGATGATACGTTAAAGGCGGAGATTGAACGCGCAACAGTATTGCAGCGAATCGAGGACTTGTACCGCCCTTACAAACAAAAACGGCGCACGAAAGCAATGATTGCGATTGAAAATGGCTTGGAACCTCTTGCGGACCAAATCATGCAACAGTCATCCGAGAAAATTGAATCTATAGCACAATCCTATATCAATCTTGAAAAAGGAATCCTTACATTAGAGGATGCATTGGAAGGCGCTAAGTTCATCATTGCGGAGAGGGTGTCAGAAGAAGCAACAATACGGGAGAAAATCCGTAAAATTACATGGGCATCCGGGAAGTTAACAGCCGCTCTGAAAAAAGGCGCGGAAGATGAAAGAAAAGTATTTGAAAACTACTATGAATACGAAGAACCGCTCAGTAAAATAGTACCTCATCGCGTTCTAGCTATTAATCGGGGAGAAAAAGAAGACGTATTGCGTGTAGGGGTAGATTTCCCGGCGGATCGCATCATTGGAGATCTTGAGCGTGTGTACCTGAAGCGACATCCTTCTTCATCTACAACCTATATAAAAGAAGCATTAGAGGATTCGTTTAAACGATTAATTGCCCCTTCAATAGAAAGAGAGGTACGAACGACATTGACCGAAAAAGCGGAAACGCAAGCAATTCACGTCTTTTCGGAAAATCTACGTAGCCTTTTACTACAACCACCTTTAAAAGGGAGAACAGTACTTGGAGTAGACCCAGCATTTAGAACAGGATGTAAACTTGCGGTAGTGGATGAAACAGGAAAGTTACATGATATCTCTGTCATCTATCCTCATCCACCAAAGCCACAAAAAGAAGCATCAAAAGAAATAATACGTGATCTATTAAATAAATACCCAATATCCATTATTGCGATTGGTAACGGAACTGCATCGCGTGAGACAGAGAAGTTCATCGTCGATCTAATTAAAGAAGTGGACGAGTCGGTTTCCTACGTAATTGTCAATGAAGCAGGCGCGAGTGTATATTCAGCATCTGCAAAAGCGCGAGAAGAGTTTCCAGATCTGCAGGTAGAACAAAGAAGTGCGGTATCCATTGCACGAAGACTGCAAGATCCGTTGTCTGAACTTGTGAAGATAGATCCTGAATCTATCGGTGTAGGACAATACCAGCATGACGTAGCGAAAAAGAATCTGGCGGAATCACTTTCATTTGTTGTAGAGACAGCGGTGAACCGCGTAGGGGTTAATGTCAATACCGCTTCATCTTCGCTGTTGCAGTATGTTTCAGGTCTGTCAAAATCCGTTGCGGAAAACATTGTCAAAGCAAGAGATGAAGCAGGTAAGTTCACAAAACGTACAGAGCTGAAAAAGGTACCGAGACTAGGAGCAAAAACTTACGAACAGGCAATAGGCTTCTTACGTATACCGGAATCAAAAGAACGCTTCGACTCGACAGGCATTCACCCAGAGAGTTATAAAGTGGCAGAAGCAGTATTGAAAGAGTTGCAACTAGACAAATCACAGCTTGGAACAGAAGAAGCGACGGTTGCTCTCGAACATGTCGATATCTCACAGCTTGCTGCGCAGCTAAACGTAGGGGAAATAACATTGCAAGATATTATACAAACATTACAGCGTCCGAACCGCGACCCGCGAGACGATTATCCGCAGCCTTTATTAAAAGCAGATGTACTTGATATCAAAGATGTATATGAAGGTATGGAAATGCAAGGAACAGTGCGTAACGTAGTGGATTTCGGTGCATTTGTAGACATTGGCGTTTCGGAAGATGGATTAGTACACATATCCAAAATGAAAAAAGGTTATGTGAAACATCCACTAGACGTAGTTGCATCCGGTGATATTGTCACAGTATGGATTGATTCTGTTGATCGCCAAAAAGGGCGTATTGCTTTATCTATGCTTCCTCTTAAGAAATAAAGGAGAGAATCAGCATGTCAGAAGAACAATTACAACAGCTGGTTGAGCACATCTCATTGGAAATCTTCCATAAGCCGTTTGTCCATCAAGCAGTTTTTAACAGTAGACTGCGGACGACGGGCGGTCGCTATAAGTTAAGTAATCATTTTATAGAGATCAACCCATTAGTTATTAAGCTTCATGATAAAGAAGAATTGATTGGGATCATTAAACATGAACTTTGCCATTATCACCTTCATATAGAAGGAAAGGGGTATAAACATGGAGACCCAGATTTTAAACAGCTACTGAAAGAGACGAATTCACCTCGTCATTGCAAACCCCTGACGGAACGTAGAGCGAAGAACACGCTCATCCATCTATATCGTTGTATGGCTTGCGGACTGGATTATCCTAGGCGGAGAAGAATGGATTGCGCAAAGTATCGCTGTGGAAAATGTGCAGGGGAGATCGCGAAAGTAGAATGAAACATAAAAGGCATTCAATCACAACGATTGAATGCCTTTTATACAATTAGATAAAAAGTAGTGAAAGACAGCTATGTAGCTTAAGAATTTTCTAATGAGAAAGGCTGTCACATCAACGTTTTAAAGCATGTTGAAAAGTTTTTTAAAAAAGATTGTTTAAAAAGGTTGACGAATGACTAAACCCTGTCTATAATAATAAAAGTCGACTAAGACAAGCGCAACAAACCAATAGCTTGCTGAACTGACATTACCAGTAAGGCCCCTTGGTCAAGCGGTTAAGACACCGCCCTTTCACGGCGGTATCACGGGTTCGAATCCCGTAGGGGTCACTTTTAATAAAACGAACAAATCCCTGAAGAGACGATAATGATTGATCATTGATGGGGTATAGCCAAGCGGTAAGGCAACGGACTTTGACTCCGTCACTCGTTGGTTCGAATCCAGCTACCCCAGCCATTTCTTTTGTGAGTCACATGCATTAGAGAGATCAAAGGTATTTGGGACAAATTGTTCCTTTCATTTTAACATGAGCCGTTAGCTCAGTTGGTAGAGCATCTGACTTTTAATCAGAGGGTCACAGGTTCGAATCCTGTACGGCTCACCATTCACTTTAAAAAGAATTCAAGAAAGTTCTTGACTTATTAAACTGAAGGTGTATAATAGTAATTGTCGCTGAAACAAAGCGGTAGTGGCGGAATGGCAGACGCGCTAGGTTGAGGGCCTAGTGGGGGTTAACCCCGTGGAGGTTCAAATCCTCTTTACCGCACCAAACATTCTCAACCGTTACACATTAATTACAACTTATATGCGGGTATAGTTTAGTGGTAAAACCTCAGCCTTCCAAGCTGATGATGGGAGTTCGATTCTCCCTACCCGCTCCATTATTTTAAAGAATAAATGAACCTTGAAAACTGAACAGCAAAACGTTAACGAAATACAGTTTGTGCATCTAACGATGACACAAACAAAATGAGTATCTTAATTGATGCCAGCAAATGAAACTCGAGCTAATCGATTTTTCATGTAACTGGTTGACGAGATGTTGTGGAGTGCTAGGAAGTGATCGAGCGAAAGAGGGAGCGTACTCAGGTACGTGACCGACTGAGCGAGTGA